>DOCI01000019.1:3438-3708 GCA_003503535.1 Planctomycetaceae bacterium | reverse complement strand
GCGCTATTTCAAATTAGAAAGCGTATTGGGAGCGATTTTCTGTCCTCCTCTTTGGGGAGAAGGTGGCCAAGGGCCGGATGAGGGGATCCCATCGACGTTGTAATTACGATCGACTCCGATGTCCCCTCACCCAAAGGAGAAGGGACATTGATCAACTGATTTCAACGGAGGGCCTCGGCAATAGAAATTGTGATGAATTGTTGTGTATATAGGACAGGAGCATCGCGAGGGGCTTAGTTTGCACGAACGCCACGCCCATCACTTCGTTCT
>DOCI01000019.1:547-3268 GCA_003503535.1 Planctomycetaceae bacterium | reverse complement strand
CGTTCTGGGACGTGCCACCCAGCGAGTCATACTTGATTTGGCTAGCATGTACTTATGCCAACCGCAATCGCTTGCGGGCCGCTCGAATTGCTTCGGCCAGCACATCCACTTCTTCGTGCGTGTTGTAAGCGGCGAAGCTGGCGCGGACACTGGCACTAATACCCAGATGATCGTGCAAAAGCATCGTGCAATGATGGCCATGGCGAACACAAACGCCGTGTCGGTTCAAGAGAAATGCCAGATCCTGGGGATGAGCTCCCTCCAGCGTGAAACTGACAATCGCTCCTTTATGTTCCGGAGCTGGTCCATAGATTTTTAATCCTGGAATTTCACTCAATGCTTCCATCGCATGTACGAGCAGACTTTGTTCGTGTGCATGAATGGCGGCAAAGCCTGTTTCCCGAATCAATTCAATTGCAGGTCGCAAAGCAATCGCCTGCACAATGGGAATGGTTCCCGCTTCAAACTTGGCAGGGGGATCGGCCCAGGTGGAATGATCTTCAAATACCCGGTCAATCATATGTCCGCCTCCTAACAGAGGGGACATCTGTTCGAGAAGCTGATGGCGTCCATACAGTACACCGACACCGGTTGGGCCATAAAACTTGTGCCCGGAAAAGACAACGAAGTCCACTCCCGTTGCGAGCACATCAATCGGCTCATGCAACATCGATTGAGCCGCATCGACAATAAATATCGCTCCGACAGCATGAGCTGCACTGGCGAGAAGTTGAATGTTGGGAATTGTCCCCAGCACATTCGACATGCCGGTCACGCTGACGAATTTCGTTTTTTCGGTCAGGTAATCGGAAAGTTGTTCGAGGTCGAGTCGTCCATCTTCAGTCAACGGCAGATACCGGATGATGGCTCCCGTTTGTTCGGCAATGATCTGCCAGGGAACGATATTCGCGTGATGCTCCATCAGGGTGAGCAAAATTTCATCGCCCGGTTTCAGGATTGTGCGGCCATACCCTTGAGCGATCATGTTCAATGAAGCGGTCGTGCCCGGCGTGAAAACGATCTCTTCTTTTCGCTCGGCATTGATTAACGAACGAACCGCCTCCCGGGTCAACTCGAGTTCATCATCAATCCGCTGCCCGAATTCATACACGCCCCGATAAGCGTTCGCGTAATATTTCGTATAAGCTTCGACAACTTTATCGATCACCACCTGCGGCTTCTGCGCAGAAGCCCCGTTGTCGAGATAAACCACCTTGCGCCCATGAGAATCCGGCTGATGCAGAATGGGAAACTGCTTCCGAAAGGCTTCGACATCAAATTCGGGTAAGTCGAGGTTCATGGGGTTGGTTGAATGTTGAGGGTTGAGTAAAATAATAAAACTAAAGGTCAGGCACTGCCTGACGAAATCGATGAAGCCTCTTTGTTGGGTTACGCTGCGCTAACCCAACCTAACTATGACTCATCCCTTCTGTGATAACTTCACCATCGCGGCTTCGCGAATTCGTTTAACCATTCCATTGAGTCCGTTTTTTCGTTGTGGACTCAAGTGACGATCCAGCCCAAGTCGGTCAAATACTTTGTGAATTTCAATATCGAGGATTTCTTTGGGGCGCTTTTCCTGATAAGCCGCCAATAGGACTGCGATCAATCCATTAACGATCATTGCATCGCTCTCGGCCTGCAGGTGCAACGGTGAACTCACTTCGTCATCGAAGTCGGTCAGCATCCACACATTACTCTGACACCCATGCACCCGATTGAGTTCGGTCTTCTCTTCTGCAGGCAACTTTGGCAGATCCAGGCCGAGGTCGATCAGATAGTCCATCTGCGCTTCGCTATCACCCAGAAATTCGAACTCATCGAAGATTTCTGCCAGCGTAATCTGATCCGTATTGTTATCAGTTCGATCAATCATCAATTTTCATCTGTATTCTTGGAGAAAGGTGAATGAGATTCTTCTACCTTATCATATTCATTATTGCAGAATTTCGAGTGTTGTCGTGGCTGGTTTTTTGAAATAAACCTTAGCCGCTTCCATGGCGACGCGAGCACAAATCGATTCGAGAGCGGCCTTCGATTTGGACTCTTCAATAAACAGATCTTTCATGCGACGCTCATCGCCACAAATCCGAACCTCAGCTTCGATGGGAACTTCACCCAGGAACGGGATTTTCTGATCGGCAGCGGCCTGCTCGGCTCCGCCGCGTCCGAAGATTTCACCCGTCATATTTTCGACCATCCCCAGAATCGGTATGTTCACCTTCTGATACATGCCAATCGCTTTGACGGCATCGAGCAATGCAACTTTCTGCGGCGTACAAACCACAACCGCTCCCGCCAGTGAGAGCATCTGGGAAAGAGTCAAAGCAACATCACCTGTTCCCGGCGGCATGTCGACAATCAGGTAATCCAATTCGCCCCATTCGGTTTCCGCAACGAATTGAGTCAGCATTTTGTGCAGCATCGGTCCACGCCAGATGATCGCTTCTCCTTCTGGAACCAGAAAGCCGATCGACATCAACTTGAGGCCATCGTGCTCGACCGGATGAATGCGCTGAACGACGGAACCATTCGGGTTGAGATGCTCCCGCACTTCCGGCTTGCCGGTCGAGCCCGTCATATGAGGAATACTCGGCCCATATACATCAGCATCGAGCAGACCGACTTTTGCACCCAGAGATTGCAGGCCATAAGCCAGACTGGCGGCAACCGTACTTTTTCCGACGCCCCCCTTCCCGCTGCCGACGGCAATCATGTTTT
>DOCI01000019.1:0-423 GCA_003503535.1 Planctomycetaceae bacterium | reverse complement strand
ACTCCGGACCTTTGATGTTCAGGCTGTATTCAATATCCACCTGATTGACGTCACCAGAAACAGAACGAATCTGCTTCTCAATCGCCTGAGACAACTCCTCTTGATGAGGATAGCCGGGGACAGGCAGTTCAATTGATATTTTTACAGTATCCCCCTGAAGCTCGCACTTTTTGACAGCACTCAAGCTGCCAAGTGTGCGATTCAATTCAGGGAACGGAACACTGTTCAGGCAATCTGCAGGTAGAGAAGACATATCAGTAAGGTTTCAGAGTAATTGGTGTTTCGGAAAACAGAAAATCAGAACACATTCATACCAAGAACAGGGGGAGAAGATCAAATGCACTGTTTCCGATGCGACGTTATTGTACTTTCAGATTGGCACGCCCAGAACGAAGTGGTTGGCGTGGAATCGTCGATTTACAT
>DOCI01000228.1:3679-3873 GCA_003503535.1 Planctomycetaceae bacterium | reverse complement strand
TTCGTTCCGGGACGTGCCACCCACAGCCGTGGCACACATTTTACTTTTTCCGGGAAACCGGGGAATTGCTTTTGGGTTTGCGGGTGATGCGTTTCTTTTGTGGAGTCGCTGATTTCCTGGCCGATGCGGGACGTCGATCGCTTTCTCTTTTGCCTTCTCCTTCCGCTTTCGCAGGCGGCTTGCGTGAGCGCGAC
>DOCI01000228.1:0-3494 GCA_003503535.1 Planctomycetaceae bacterium | reverse complement strand
AGGCGGCTTGCGTGAGCGCGACGATTTCTCCGGTGAAGGAGCTAATGTCTGACGATTTCGGACGAGCATCTCGCGGAGTTCATTCAGTTCGCCATCGGTGAGGGGACGATACTGTCCCGATTTGAGTTTGCCGAGTTTGATCGGGCCGAAGGCGATGCGTTCGAGTGACATCACCTTGTGACCGATGCGGGCAAACAGTCGGCGGACTTCGCGGTTGTGTCCCTGTCCGAGTGTCACTTCAAGGAACGTCGAACGTCCCTGGCGACCGGCTCGATGGACATTGACGAACTTAAATTTCCCCTCTTTGAAGTAAATCCCATCCTTGAGCTGCTTAATCTGCTCAGGCTTGGGATCGCCGACAACCTGTACCTTATAAGTGCGATAAATCCGGTAGCGGGGATGAGCCAGCTGATTGGCGAATTCGCCGTCATTGGTCACGATGAGCAAGCCTTCGCTCTCCTCATCGAGTCGTCCAACCGGGAAGAGTCGTACGCGTTCTTTTTCGAACAAATCGATGACCCGTGCACGTCCGGCAGGGTCGTGATTGGTACACAAAACTCCCTTCGGTTTATTGAGCGCGAAGTATTTGTGTGGTTGTGGCTTGAGGCGTTCTTCATCGAAGGAAATGATCTGCGTAAGCGGATTGACGTTCATGCCGGGATTGTCGACCGGTTCGCCATCGACCATGATGCGGCCGCTGCGAATGATCTCTTCGCATTTACGACGTGATCCCAGTCCAGCAGAGGCCAGAAACTTTTGCAGTCGATACTCTTCGGGGCTTTCGACAGGTCGTTCCGCTTTGGATTTGCGAGGTCGAGATTGAGGGGTGTTGGGTTTGGGCATTGAACTAGTCCTGAGTGGTCGCCACGACCGGTGAAGAAGCAGAGTGATCGGGATTCTCAATCGTTTGAGCGGTTCGACGATCCAGCATATTTTTAAGCCGGGCCAGTAACAGGGCCACGACAATCATTAACACGGCTCCGGAAATGTAGGGCATTAACGGATAACCAAGTTCGAGCATTCCATAACCGGCAATCGGGCCGCCGATTCGAGCCAGAGCCGACATACTTTGTCCGACTCCCAGAACTTCTCCCTGATCGCTGTCGCTGGCTCCGAGAGATAACATTGCCTGCAAAGCAGGTGTCACAGCTGCAAAGCCAAGTACGCTGACCGGAAGAACCATCATCAGGATCGGAAATAAACTCCGTCCTTCTTTTTCCATCTGCTCCAACGCAACTGGATCCTGTGCTACTGCTGAGATGGTGGAATGAGCGGGATCGACAGGGGAATTGGAACTCAGATCACTCGCGACCCAGGCAATCAGGAGCAGTCCCGCGGAGAGACAAACCGCTCCGAAAATTCCCGTCCGGAATTCACCAAGTTTGGGAATCATGCGTCTGATGAGTCCACCTTGAAAAATCGTGAGCAAAAATCCGATGTAGGCGAAGATATAAAAGTTATCCCGATCACTCAGACCGATCAGTTTGGTCATGTAGGGAAGCGTCATTTCAAATTGAGCGAACGCGAGAGTCGCGATAAAGATTGTCGCGAGTAATGGCATGACCGTCGGTTGGGAGATTGCAGTTCGTAATTCGCTCAAATTCAACCAGTGACTGCTGGCTGGTTTTGATCCTTTGTGCAGGGATTCAGGCAATTTGAAAATGGCAATCAGGAGAGCGGTTCCGGAGATCATCGAGGCAATATATCCCGGCCAGGCACTTGGAGGAGCAGCTGCATCGGTGCCGACGAAGGGGGCTCCTATGAGTGGCCCGAATGTGAAACCGACTCCAAAGGCGGCTCCGATCAACGCCATCCCTTTGCCGCGTTCCGCTTTGGTGGTGCTGTCGGAAATGAAGGCTTGAGCAGTCGAAAGAGTTGCCCCGGAAATTCCCGCACCGATTCGTGAAAGAAACAACCAGGTGAGTGGAGCCAGCCCCAGAAAGAGTTGATCGGCCTGAAATGTGGAAATCCAGCCGAATACGCCATAAAAGAATGTGGAGCCAACCAGTCCCACGAGTAACACAGGCCGACGTCCGATGCGATCGGAAATGCGTCCCCAGATTGGTGCGAAAATGAACTGCATCGTCGAGAAGCAGGCCATCAGGAAGCCGAGGGTCATCGCATTGGCATTATAAAAATCGCCGTAACGAGGCATCAATGGCAAGATGATCGCGAAACCGAGCAGGTCGATGGCGACAATCACAAAGATAATCAATTGGGCAAATTTATTGCGATTCATAATTCTCAGAAATCAGGCAGGTTGGCAAACGAAAACACTTAATAGCTGCAACATCTCGGCATGAGCGAATCATGGCTACAAGCAGGAAGTGCAAGCGAGTCTGTTCAATTCTGAAATTCAAAGTCGAATAGAATACTGCTGGTCAAGCCAGCAGTGGCACCCGTCATGCGACATTTTAAGCTCGACATAGCACTAAGACCCCATTGTCAACTGCTGGAGCAAATAAGCAAGTCGTTCAGGGGGAATTCTTTTGCAGAATCGGAGTTCGTGCCGATGTGATCGGAATTGTTACATTTGAATGGAGTAAAGGACTTCAAAATAGACAAAAGCCGTGCCATTGCTGACACGGCTTGTCGAATTGTTGTTTCACCTGGCAGGCCCTGCTGGACAAGCCAGCAGTGACACTCAGGAGTGCCACCGTTAGCCGGTGACCTGTTCATCATTTTCCGGGGTTGCCGGACTGGTCGGATCAAACCATTCGTCTTTGAAGACGATTCGTTTCTGGTGTTTCATCGCCAGATTGGCGGTTAATGCCATAATCGCATCGGCCATGGCGACTGTTCCGTTGCACTTCAAGCCCCCTTCGCTCGGGGGATCGAAGTTGTTATTGCGGATGCAGTAGCAGAAGTGTTCCATTTCTTCTGTATATCCACGACTGACTTTTTCCAGGGCTGCTGAAGCGACAGCGGCATTGGTTGAGGGAGCGAGCGATTCACTGGCATCGAGCACGGGAGCCCCTGGGTTACCATTAAGCACGTGCAGTCGCTGTTCGGTTCCTCCACCCCCTGTGGTTGGTGAAGCTTCTTTGAAGAGCATGACATCTTTTTCAAGATTCACATACATCGTGCCCCGACTTCCAAACACAGACTCGCCGTAGGGTTCCATGCGGTTCGTGTTGATCGAGGAATAAGTTACGATGACTTTGTCGTGGTTGTCGGATTCATAGTTTGGTCCGGGGAATTCGAAGGTGACATAGACGTGATCGTCGATTTCACGATCATCCTGTTGTTTGTCGAGCGAGCCGACTCCCTTAACGCCGTAGAAGTTGCGTCCGCCGTAACCTTGCACTGCGATCGGATGGACTTTGCCGAGGAAAATACTGGCAGCATCGAGTTGATGACTACCGAGTTCAGCCATCAGACCACCGCCCGTTTTGTTGTAAAGTCGCCAGTTGATCAGATGCTCCATATCGTCGTAACCGTATTCGGATAAGCGGCCTTCGAGATTGGCGGCATCTGTCTTATTGATCTGCTTC
>DOCI01000175.1:30638-31069 GCA_003503535.1 Planctomycetaceae bacterium | reverse complement strand
GAACAATCCCGCTGCCTGAACCTGCTGATCGAACGGGTCGGCTACAACGGGGAGGATGGAACGGTAGCGATCACACTGCGACCTACGGGACTGGAAGAATTTCTGCAACAGACAACAGAGGAGATCAGCGTATGAGCCAATTAACGATTACCGGGAAGGTCCACTTTGAGAAGGGGAAGAAAGGACGGAAACGTCTGGCTGAAGGGCAGGATCGAGAGAAACCCCAAGGCCGCCTGCCACGCGTGACCAAGCTGATGGCACTGGCGATCCGGTTTGATCAGCTGATCCGAGATGGGCACGTCAACGACTATGCCGAACTTGCCCGACTGGGGCAGGTTAGCCGGGCGCGGATGACGCAGATTATGAACCTTTTAAACCTGGCACCGGAGATTCAGGAAGCGATATTGTTTTTACCACGGGTGGAGCAGGGA
>DOCI01000175.1:30099-30481 GCA_003503535.1 Planctomycetaceae bacterium | reverse complement strand
TTTTACCACGGGTGGAGCAGGGAAATGATCCAGTGACGGAGCGGGAGTTAAGAGATGTTGTAGGGGTGGAGGATTGGGTGGTGCAGAAGCGGATTTGGGATTAATTGGAAATTGATTTCGTGAGCTTGAAATGAATGAGAAAGAATACGTCATCAGACTCGCAGTCAAATACAATCGCACCAATTCTCTCTGATTGACAGGCGTTATTTCATCGCTAAATATTATTTTTAAAAGTTGTGTTTAATAGAATTCCAAACTTACATAGACTTGAGGCTGTGTCTGACTTTCATTTAGTTTTTTTGCCAAGATGGAGATTGCCAAAATGAATTTGTGGCTCGATCCTATTCGCAACACGGTGACTTTATATCGTCAGATGATCGAC
>DOCI01000175.1:29493-30000 GCA_003503535.1 Planctomycetaceae bacterium | reverse complement strand
GAAACCATCACCCAACTTTCAGATGAAGAACTTCGCACACGTCCTGCTGACGGTGTGAACTCTGTTGAAATCATCTTACGTCACCTTGGTGGAAATCTGCGTAGTCGGTGGACAGACTTTTTAACGACCGACGGAGAAAAGCCTGACCGCAATCGAGATATCGAATTTCTGGAATGGGATGGTGACCGTCAATCACTTCTTGAGTATTTTGATATTGGATGGACGGCTCTGGTCACGGCCATTGAATCCATCGACGAATCAAATGTATCGCAGGAAATTACCATCAGAGGTGAGCCTCATACAGTTGCAGAAGCACTCACTCGTTCTATTACACACTTGACCTATCACGTTGGCCAAATATCTTTGGTGGCTCGAATGGTTCATAATGGCGAATGGCGTTGGCTTACAATCGCGCCTGGAGCATCTGCTGCTCACAATGATCGGACTTGGGGATCGACTGCAAGTCATAGTATTTTCACAGGTGAAGATAAAACTAAATAACCAAGA
>DOCI01000175.1:28512-29301 GCA_003503535.1 Planctomycetaceae bacterium | reverse complement strand
GACGAGAGCGGTACCTGATGACATATGACACCAATGAAGCTGCAAAGTATGACGCATGGGTTACAGCAATGACGTTCCAAGATCACGATGCGTGTATCACTGACTTAAAGCGTTATGTAACACTCTCAGCCGAAATGGATGTACTTGATGTCGGTGCTGGCACTGGCGCATTGTGTCTGGCATTAACTCGTGTGCCTGGTCTTCACATCTCTGCGCTCGAACCGTGCGACTCGATGTGCGATTTACTTCAGGCGAAGCCGGAACTCACTACGGTTTACACCACACAAGGATTTTGCGATCACGCCGATGACCGATTACATTTCTCCCAAAGTTCCTTCGACCTGATTGCTTCACGTCAACTCGCAAACTGTCTCTACGACCCGCTTGCTGCATTTAGGAATTGGCACTATTGGCTTCGTTCTGGTGGTACTGTCGTCATGATGGATGGACTTTTCGATCGTGATGACTGGTCAGATCGTTGGGACGGAATTGTTGACACATTACCACTTTCAGCTTGCCGCACGACAGCGACTGTTCCCTACTTGCTCGAGCAAACTGGTTTTCATATTGAACATGTCAGACTGATGGAATCAACAAATGCCCTGCCTTCTACAAGAACACAACGCTATATAGTTGTTGCTTCTAAAGTCGACGGATAATCATGTGCACAAGAGACGCATATTCCTTACTGATGATATGGAGCGAGAGCTGAGAGTGGTTGTGGTGGTCGAGGATTGGGCAAAGCAAATGCGGATCTGAGATTAATTCACACACATGAAGTTATCGTGG
>DOCI01000175.1:26508-28380 GCA_003503535.1 Planctomycetaceae bacterium | reverse complement strand
AGTGTTCCGTGACAAAGAGCCTATGCATTCTTCCATGGTTAAGTTTTTCCATCCATACTCGACCGTATAAATGCGGTAAAGTTTTACCGCACTTCGGCGGTCGAATACCTTTTCGTCAACGGCGAGAGTATCGAACTGCGACCCAGCGCGACAGTTGTTGACATCAGAATTCCAATCCGTGTTCAGTACAAATTAGAAACCCAATGACACATATCTTACCGCGTTGTAGCTTCGGCGTTTTGATTCTTGTGACGGTCTGTGCGTCCGCCGCAGACCAGGAACAGGCAATCCTCCGAGTACAGAATTCTGTTGGCGACCGGATTGAAGTCATTGAGCTTCGTCCTTCTTTTGATAGGGAATTAGCGGAAAAGGAATTCCATCAACTAAAAGATGGTCAACGTATGTCGGTGCAATTTCAATACACCATTGAGTCCGTTGACGGGGCGAGGATTTTTGTTGAACCTCACGCTGATGGAAAACGGCTTCGCAAGTATTCAGCCAAAGGGGCGACAATCTGTCCAAAAGGATCCGCCACAGCATCAAGCTATTTTCAATTGACCGATGAATCTGAAGTCGATGAGATTCAGATTCAAATGTGGTCAAATGGAGAACAACTCCTTGTGTTGAAGATCCCCTCTCGAATCAGGGGAACCGAACCGGCAGCGAACCCTGTCGATCTCTATACCACACCAACGTTTCTCGCAATTTCGGAATCGCTGAAGGAACAAGGCAGACTGGCTCTTGATTCAAATATCGAGGGGGCACTCGCAATTATTGAGGAAGCACTCGAAGCCCCCGTTCCTGAAAACGTCCATCCAGAAAGCTGGAAAGCACATTTGGAAACGTCACGCGTTCAGATTCTTTGTTTCATTGACAAGGAAAAAGCAGCAAGCCTGGCTGTGAAGTATCAACCGAGTCATCTGCAGCTTCTGCAGAAAAACCTGTCCGAGATCGATGTAGTGGTTCCCGTATTGCAGTCTCAGGACCGTATGATCCTTTCGCTTACCAGGGATCACCCCGACACAACACTACGACTCATTCAGCAGCTGGAAGCCGCCCTGGAAGACACGAGCGAAGCGGACGGAGAGCATGTTTTCAAACAGTTACGATGGACAAGACGTAAGATTGAATCCCACCGCCGTGTGATAGAGAAGGCGAAGCAAAAACCGGATTGACGATCGCCCCTGCCAGTGAGTGTGTGACGAACCATGTCGTGAACCGGAGCGACCGACGGCGCGTTTACAAAATGAATGTCTTTGGCGGTCGCCCGGTTCACGACTTCGTTATTTGCTAAACACCACTAAACTTCTCGGCGAATGGAGTCACTTGCATCATGCACTTACGTGCCGAGCACTTCGATGGATTCTCTGAACACCTTGTGTGCTGGGTGCTAGAAGCATCGCACGGCACAGCGATTGTGGAAGCGTCATGGCGTGGGCACGGTGACCGCACGGAACGCGTATTCGAAATAGATTTTCCTGTTTCTAGAATCAAGGAGTGCGCCGAAAAGCTTGCTGAACTCAAGCCTGTATATGATGGGCATGTTGACGACTTTCCGCAATATTCGTTGTCTGTGACCGAGGGCGACTACAAGCTGTCTACAAAAGTACTCGCGGGAGTCAAATGGCCAGACGAAGACAAGGCAGCGGTGGACTCTTTCATGCGAGTGTGGCGTCCACTCTACTCGGACATCGAAGAACTCCTTGCGATTCCCGGTCGATCCAATAAACTCAAATAATCGGGTAAGGATGACCATCGCTGACGGCCCTCCCCACAACAGCTGATCCGCGATGGCCACGTCACCGACTACGCAGAACTTGCACGATTGGGGCAGGTGAGTCGGGCATACATGACACAGATTATGAACCTGTT
>DOCI01000175.1:25805-26322 GCA_003503535.1 Planctomycetaceae bacterium | reverse complement strand
ACACAGATTATGAACCTGTTAAATCTGGATCCAAAGATTCATGAGGCAGTCCAGTTATTACCACAGGTGGAGCAGAGGGGGATCTGGTAACAAAACCTCATGATAATCTGAATCACGAGCCCGACCAGCTGCCAACTCAGCTTTACCCGACGCACCTCTGGCTCAACTGGCTCATCGGCGGTGCTTGCGTTTTCTACATCCTCAGCGCGATTACTCTTCCATTTGCAGACAAAGTTTGGATTGGCGAAATACCGATTTTAGGTCTTCTGCAACTTCCAAAAGTGTGATCGCCCCGACGACGGTCCACCGTCCAGCAACAGCTGGGGCTTCAATCAAAAAATTGGGCTTACAGGGCTCAGTGTTTTCACTTTCCCTTTGATTCAATCTGTCGGAAAAGTATCTTCGCGGAGTTGCGGAAATCGATATTCTCATGATCAAAATATATGGTGAGTTGTGGAGCCGCCTGCTTTCCAATTCTTTGCAGTGCTTCCGAGACTGCAGTCGACAGTGATAGTCT
>DOCI01000175.1:25243-25701 GCA_003503535.1 Planctomycetaceae bacterium | reverse complement strand
GTTTTCGTCGTCAAAGTACTGTCACGCAGGGTTTCAGTATGTGCCTCGACGATTCGCGGGATGGCAGGGACAGCTGCGGGACCGAGTTCGCCGAGCAATGTCCACACTGCGGGCGCAGTTGGGTTGCGATCCAGTGCATTGACGACATCGGGAAGGTCGTCCGTTGTGATGCCAAGCCGAATCAGGATGAATGCGGTGTCATACTGCGATCGAGCCTGGTCACTGTTGGCCAAGACTTCAAACAGCTTTGGCTTAAGAAGGTCGACATCTACCTCTCCCTGGCAGGCATCGACCAAATTCCGAAGCCCAGCCAGTGCAGACTGTTGGTTGCCCTCGCCCTCATCATCGAGAAGATCAACCCAGAAGGGGACCAGGCTGCACGAAGGAATCTTCTCGAGGATCAAGCGACAATGATTGGCAACCGAACGATTCGGATGATCCAACAAAGACTTGCAATG
>DOCI01000175.1:13690-25110 GCA_003503535.1 Planctomycetaceae bacterium | reverse complement strand
ATCCAACAAAGACTTGCAATGCTCAATGATCTGCTGCGTGATTTCCTGTTGTCGAAGAGACCACTCAGCCGGGTCGATCAGCTCAGCGGATGGGGCGGTTGGCTGCGCCATCGCGATGAGGGCTCGTTCCGCAGCGTTTTCCAGTCGACCCTCTTCTGCGGTTAATTCGATGAGTGCTGGTACGGTCGTCTTGGCCGAAGGCCCCATCTGACCGATCACATCAACGAACCAGGCTCGCATTATCTCTGACCTAGACGCATCCTGAGTCTGGGCAAGCAGTTTGCCTACATAATGAGCGACTTGGGAACGTTGCGGCCATTCCTGACCACCCAGCAATTCCAGCAGTTCGCGTAACCGGCGAAACTCGCTTTCGTCCTTCGCGGCAACGAACAAATCCAGAGCAATGGTCATAGTTATTGGGGCATTTTTGGCCCAGAATTCACCCGAACGCCAACTCCGGAGTACCGACAATGCTCGCGATCGAATGAAGTGGTCTGGCTCGCCCTGTGCGTAGACCAGCACCTTTAATGTCTCGGATCGAGGGCCAATGATATTGATGGCATCGAGGACCCCCTCGTGAATCTCAGCGTCGGGTGACTCCGTCAACCGCTCCAAGTCTTGAGCCAAATGCAACGTTCTCATATGCCTCCGCCAATCTGGGGCGATCCTGTCCAGTGCTCTTTGTACCTCACGTCGGACATCGTTATCACTGTCTACCAGTCCCGGAATGAGATTCTTGGCTGCTGGCTTGGCGGCAACATCGCGATCTCCCAACAAATTGGCAATGTTCCGTCGCCCCATCGCGTTTTGTTTCTCGAATGAAACGGATAACAGAGGAATCATATCGTCATCAGCCTTTCGCACAGCCAGGAGGCTTTCGGAGCGGATTTCCATGTTGTCATTGCCCAGCAACGAAATGACCGCTCCCCAGATATGCTCACCTGGTATCCCGTGGTAGATTTTTTTTGTCTCCGGGGCGGTCTGGCCGATCACCCATACGGCTTTTGACCGTTCCTGCGGAAGCCTGCTCTCGTCGCGAACACACTTCACCAATTGAGGAAGGGCCAGTTCGGCGACGGTTCCCAGTTGCCCAAGAACCTCACAGGCCGCGATTGCCACACTTGGATTCGAATTGCCAACACGATCGGCAAACCAATCGATTTCGTCATGCAGCAATCGGCTCGTGTGCCACTGGGGTGAGATCCGAGACAATGCATCTCTCGCTGCCTCCCGAATATCCGGCCTTGAGTCGGTCGACAATTGGGCAAGTCGAGGGATGCCGGGTGTGGCGTACTTGCCAAGGCGACACAGGTCCCGCATGGCGTCGATAGTTTTTGAGGGATCCTCAACATCGTTCAGCGCCTGCATCTGCTCCCAACAGAAGATGACTCGTGCATAGACTGCATTGTCGGTAGGACGGCGATACCAGTAGGGGTCGAGTTTCACAAGCACAGGGAGGATGTAGCCAACACTATTTTGATTGAGGGCTTCGATGAGTGGTTCGATGGCCCCTCTGCCAATCGACTCAAGGGCTTGGGCGGCCGTCTCAGATGTTTCCATGTCTTCGGAGGCGAGAGCTGGGATAAGGAACGGAGCAGAACCCGAACCAGCATTCGCCAGAGCTCGGATGGCAGCGTGTTGAATCTCCGGTCTCCTGCTCTTCATTAACTTCGAAAGCTCGATTATACCTTTGGGCCCTAAGTGGCTCATCGTCTCCACAATCCCCAACTCTCGCTCAAGTGACAACTCTCGATTAAACGGCGACTCACGAACAGCCCCCTTCAGCCACCCTGCTGAGTTCTCTGCGTATCGGCCCATCTTTCGGATCGCCAGCAGAGCCGAGTCGGCATGAGTGCTCTCTGGATTCATGACGACACGAGTCAGTTTCATCGCGGTCCCATCAGGGCTTGGGAGGATGAACAATGCAACGATCACGACGACTGCGGTGATCCAGACCGGTCGTTGGCGAATGACGCCCACTACTTTACCAACGGCCTCCAAATTTGATATCGATTCTTCGCTGACTGAGCGAATTGCCAGCAACCGCTGATTAGCCCATTGTCGCATTTCAGGATCAGGATGGTGCGACCGGATGTCCTCGAAGGCTTCGACACTCATGGCGAATCGAGCGAGCCAATGTCGATGAAAATCTCGCGACAGACGGTTCAGCAGGTTCGCTAATGCGATCGCAATCAGAATTCGGAATGTGATGGCAAGGGTCGTCATCCACACCCCCATTGGAAGATTGTGCAGGCGGATCTCGTAGATCTCCATTACGTCAGTAAAGTCCACAATTGCAAGGACATTTTGGATAGGCCACATCCACAGATCCTCAGTCTCCCATCGTTGCCACACCAAGGCAGTCACGAGCCATGACACGAGAAAAGCGACGACAGAGATGCCGATGGCACATCGCACGACTGTTCGAAGCGCCTCCCGTCGCATGAGTTTGAGTTTGACCCTCTCAACCCACGCCATCAGGATCTCCAGCAAAAATATGTCGACGACCAGGTGGTAGGCAATCACCGTGACGGCCACCAAATGACTTCGACAATGGATGGTTTGGATGTTTGTGCCGCTGGCCTCCAGCGTGTCAATCATGTCTCCGGCGCGAAACGCATGAGCCAACGCAAACTCAATCCAATCAAAGACTCCGGGCTGTTCGTCCCAAGCGTAATGCTCGGCTCCGAGGTGGCAGGCGATCTGGAAGAAGATCAGCATAAACAAGGGAAGTTGCATACAGGCCAGCGGAAGCGAGGAGACAGCACTGCCAGACCGCCGGAACATTCGTAGCGACAGCACCAGATTCGCACCAATGAGCACGACAGTTACCGCAATGGGAAGCAAGCTCACGGTCATTGCAATTGGAAGCGGGACGAATCCCAGCCATGGTGCCAGACGGCAAATCAGAGTGCCCAGCAGAATCCAGCCAATGGAGACCAGAAGAAAATGACTAACCCGGATCGGATGAAGGTTCGCTGCAGGAACGGACGACGGATCACTCTCGACGTCGCTGACGACAACAGAAACCGAAGGTGTCTTACTTCGTTTCTTAAGCTTGACCGGTGTTGTCATCTGAATCGCTGCCCCACAAGCTCGACACCAAAGCTTTCGCCGCGATATCGTCTCCTTGATGCGATATCGTTTGCCACACTGGCACGTAACTATCATGGAATTCGGTCCTATGTCATCCGCGACCGTGTGGTTGCAAAGCGTTTCATACCAGACTTCAGGCGTGCAAATGGTTAAAGATCGAGGACGACAACCGACCACTTCAGAAAACAGGCTCAAATTGATGTCAACTTGATCGAGTTATACATTACAGCAAATGGATCTCGTTCGACAACTGCGTCAGATCGTGGTGGCCTTGGCATCGTCGTCGGCAGCGGAAATTGTTTATGAGTATGCGGCAGAACACATTCGTTGCACCGCGTCCTGTGATATCGATGTAAGAATTACTTAGAATGGCAATTGCGATTTTCCTATGACTGGGGAATCACTCTCACACTGCCTCAAAGAAGAACGACCATGCTCTTTCTCGGTATCGATCAACATGCACGACAACTGACCGTCTCATTAAGAGACCTGCAGGGAGACGTCCTGCTCGCTCGAAAGTCTTTCATATGAGACCTGTTAACCATCGGGTATGACTCCCCCAGAGAGTTCGAGAGTCTCTCGATCAGAAGCGTCAGGTGTGCAAAATTGGATACGCGCTGTGTTGCCAGGGTCCAACTCTCTCAATTTCAGCCAACGTCGTAACCCGTTGCAATAACACGCTATACAACGCAAAAACGCCAGACGATCTCTCGTCCGGCGTTTCGTTAACCAGCGGGTATTTCTATTTCGTACTCGTGTACATTAGCTCCCCGTTCTACACGCCGTTCGAACTACTTTACGCGCGTATAAATCCATAAGTCGTTAACTGGCATGGGATTGCAATAGTTCGAGTCTCAAATGGTGACCCCGTCACCTGAGCAAACAGGTACGAACCTGAAACCCTATGGTTAACAGAAATCAAGCAAAGCGCGCATTTTGAGAGATTTTCGGAGGATTTTGAGCGCGCTCAGAGTCATTTCGGGGTGCAAAAACGTGCTTCAGAACATTTCGATGGGAATCAGCACCACAACAGAGTATTCTGAAAACTCTCCCCATCTCCCAGCGGGGTGCAAAAATGATGTCCGGTCACTGGAAGACTGGCGGGACTGGGAGGACATCTGCTGCGTGCAGGAGATGGCGAACCCGGCTGGCTGACCATCTGGCGCGGCCTCGACAAACTTCTGCTGGCAATCCGGGGTTATGAAGTGATGCGAAAAAGATATGGGTAAAGACAAGCCGATTTTGTCGGTTGGGTCGCAGAGCGATGAGAGGAAACCTCCCTGTGGGTTCTGATGTTGAGGGATGTCCATCAATCCCCAAAGGCCAACCAATGTTCAAACACAGAGTCGACGACGAGAAACAGATTGACTTCGTCACGTTCTCAAGTGACAAGACGTCAGAACAGAACACTCGGTCTGGAGATTGAAGGTAAATCGCCGTTCAATACGCATGGAGAGCGAACCGTGAGACATCATGTGTTTCCAGCACCCACCCGACAAATTCGGTCGTGCCACCCTGCGGTTTAGAATTCGATGAACTGCGGTGGCACTTCATCCGCAAGCCAGACTTTTTCGTTGCCTTCGTAAAAGGCAATTCCGTTTTCAAATGCTTCCAATGAACGAACGCGAAGAAGAACCGGTTCTTTTGATTTGCGTGTGCCAACTTCGAGCGCAGTAGCTTCGTCGATCGACAGATGAACGTTTTGACGACTCATTGGACTAAGACCTTTGGTCTCAATCACGCCAACAACAAGCGGACTTGTTCCGTGAAACAGAACCTCCGGCGGCGTAGCCGCGATGCGTTTGAGTTTGTTTGGAATCGAATGGCCGTAAATTGCGCGGATGCGACCGTCACGGATTTCGTGACGACGTTTTGACGAAGTGCGAATCATTTCCGCAATGTCATCCTCGACGATCGCATTCCACGACTCATTTTCCAATCGAAGCGATTCAAGTAACTGCTCGGCGGCAACCCAACCTTCGTCGTCCAGCTCCAATTCGTAAAGCCACGGCTCATGACGAAGCGCGTGTGAAATCTTCTGACTTAATCTGCTGTAGCTGCTCGTAGTGATTCCCATGATCCCGATTCTTCTGGCAAGATTTCAAAGTCCGACGCCAACACTTCAAAGCTGCCAGCGCTATCAAGGTAAATGACGAAGTGACGAAACTGACTAAGTTCATTTTGGTATAGATGGCCAATTTCCTGTTTCATCTGCGCTACCCAAGCGGATTCATGTATCTCTTTTAGCTTATCGAATGACATGCCTTGCGAAGACGCAAACCGCTCGTTGCGTGTTCGAGTTGCTGCGACACTCTCAAACCTAATTCCCGAGCGTTTAGCGACACCGTCCTCGAAATAATCAAAGTACAGAGTCACAGTTTTTCCATACTGGAATAGCTTGGGATCTGTTACCGATTCGGCAGATGCTACCGGCAACGTGAAGTGGCGGGTGACTCGGCTCATTATTGTCCTCCACTCGGCTTGACATTTGGTATGCCGTTTGGCCAAAGGTTATTTTGGTTTAGTTGTTTCGCCAATCGTCTCAGTGCCGGAACATTTCCGGAAATATCCACTCCATGCCACTGACTACGCGGGATGCCTGCTCGTCGTAGCGCTTCTGCTGATCGTGTGTTTGAGATCAACGTTTGCCCGTTCCCACGAGTAAAGAACTCCAACGGGACATCAGACGGTTTCAATTGGCCACTTCGCAGCATCCTCGCGACTTCGTCAATCGTCTTGCCGGAAAACCTTCCGCCCTGACTAAACGTGTCGCTAAACGTCTTCTGTGCGAAGTTGGCACTGTCGTCAATCAGCCCCGCTGCTCCCCCTAGATCAATACAATCATTAATATTCTCAGTTCTATTTACTATTTTTGAAAACTTAAAAAGCTTAGGCCCGACTGTTCCGGTGACCACTGCTAGGCCAGTTTGAATTCCTGTATCCAATTTTTCATAAGCAGGAACATCTTCCCAACCGTTTGCAAACTCTGTGGCCTGATCCAGTCCCCCAAATCCTGTCGAATAATAAAACGCAGTGAGTGGATCAGTAGCCCATAATTCGAGTCTGTCGCCAACATGTGTCACGCCATATGCTATGCCATTGACACCTAATCTCCAGTAAATGCCTCCAACAATATAATGATATTGCGTTGGTTCGGCCATGAAATTCGGATCATTATGTGGATCAAAATAAATCGGGTACAACCATGGGTTAATCGGGTTCAGATTAACCTCAAGGGATCCGTTCTTGTTGCTATTGGAATCTATTTTATCTTTTATTGGAATGATTTGATAATTTTTATTCCGTTCTTTCCTTGCTAAGTAATCTGCTTTAAGTTGAGCGACAACTTGCTCAAATTGAGTTTTGGTAATGCCGTAGACTTCTCCGAAGGTCGTGAAGTCGTGTAAGTCGGTTTCTGAATAGTCGAGGTCGTCTTTTTGATTACCTTCCATGTCGGTTATTTGCAGGATTTCATCCGGTAAATAATCCTGGTCATCATCCAAGTTTGGATTCCCATCCTCGTCTGTAAGAATTGTTGCCAAAATCCAGCCAACCTGATTCCCTTCATCGTCTAAGGCTATGAAAATCCCAAGCGTCAAATCTTCGACTGAACCTGCAGTTCCCTCACTCCCTTCGCACGCACAATCACACCCATCACCCTCGGTGCCTTCGCCTTCGGTTGGTTCTTCAACCGGTTCACTGGTGGAGGTTCCCTCCGTGGTTTTCAGACTCGAAAGCGGTCCCCAGGGGGTTTCGAAGTCGATGGTCGTGTTGGGGTCGAGGTTTTGGTATGCCCCATTGAGTTGGTAGTTGGTGTTGTGGTTACCGTTGGATTGTTCGGTCACGAACTGCGTATCGTTGCTGCGGCCGCCGGCGTGTTGGGCGGTGTGGGGATCGACGTGCTGGAGGTTGTCCAGAATGGGTGCCTGGAAATCGTCTTGCCAGAGATTGTGGAGTTCCTGAGGAGCATCGACCGGGAGAAAGGCAAACGAGCCGCCAAACCCGCTGCCCAGATAGTCCTCCAGCGACAGTCCGGCGTCCCAGTCGCTGTTGCCGGGGGTGACGTTCCCGTTGCTGCGAGATTCCGAAGTGACGCTGGTCCAGTTAACCGTTCCCCCGGCATCGATGGTACCGGTGCCGTCAAAATCACCGCCGAACGTGTTCTCGGTCTCGACCGTCACCTCAGGCTGCAGCGTCACAACATTCGGCCCCCCGGCTGAGCCGGGATCTTCGACCTGCTTCATCTGATAGATGATGTCTTCTTTGGAACCGACCTGATAACCATCTTTGATGTGAATCTGATTCTGGCCGCCCGTGTAGTTGGAAAGATAAGCGTCTTTGTCGAGATAGCTGGTCAGTGTCCCGGTTTTTGTGCCTGAGGCAGAATTGACATAGGTGCCGGGAGAACTTGAGAGCAGTTGGGTAAACTTATGGATATAATTCCGGGATGTCTGATTGAAAGACGAGTCTTCCTTCCGCGAAGCGATGTGAGGAAACCACCCTGCGGGTTCTGATGTTGAGGGATGTCCATCAATCCCCAAAGTCAACCAATGGTCAATCACAGAGTCGACGACGAGAAGCAGATGGACTTCGTCACGTTCTCAAGCGACAAAACGTCAGAACGGGCCTCTCGGTTCAGAGATTGAAGATCAATTGCCGTTCAATAAGCAGGGAGAGCGAACGGTGAGACATCTTGTGCTTTCAGCCCCCAACCGACAAGGTCAGTTGGGCCACCTTGTGTAGAAATTATTTTTTCTTAAAGAATGATGTGAAAATAAAAATTATCAGCGGAGCAAATGCGACAATTAGAAGTAAACCAAACAAATACATAGCACAATGGGAGTAGTAATTATTTCCAGTGATATATCCTGTAGTAATTAATCCCCATGAGGTGATTCCAAGGAATAGTCCAAACCATCTTAAAGCATGAATTGGATGAATTCTATTGTGAATCATTACTTATTGTCCTCTGGATTAAACCACCAGTATAGTCCCCCACTAGTTGCGAGGGTGTCGAAAACATACCATTGTGCTTGAGTTCGATTAATACCTGTACGTAAAAATGTCCCAGTATCCAAATCAATTATTCCTCGAGCTGAATACTGCTGTCCTGTAACACGTTGCCAAAATGTTGCTGGCCCAATCGGCAATGGTCTCGAGAAGGCGGACTCTGCAGAAGAAGGAATGTGAATTGCCTCGTAATTTCCTTTCGGATTCAGACCAGTGCGGCCAGTCAGAGACCAGCCAGATCGTCCCGCGTTGGAGGTTGGTCCAGCGTAAATATCACTTGGCAATCCTAAACGCTTACTCCTATTTATAGCGTCACTCGCTTCCGTCATATGAACTAGACCTTTACCTGAGGAAAGTTTACCAGCATTTCTACTCGCTACGCAACCAATCAGTGCTCGAGATCCACTGTAAACTGTTTTTGCCAGTCCGTAACCATCAAGGATGGAAATGACGGTGATCTCGATTGAGTAATCCGCTTCCAATCCTTGAGTTTCAGCATTTTTCTTTGCTGCTTGAAAGGCCTGAATTCCCCCGAGAAGACCCCAACCGCCATCAATTTCTATTAATTCGTTGTTGTCCCCATCACCTTGAACACCCTGGCCTTGGGCAAATGTATTTTCAAAACCGGCGTTATTGAATTCATCATTAAGATCTTTGAACTGCGATTCTAGTTCAGAACGTTTCTGACGAACCTCATCGATTTTATTATTATAGTAGGTTTCATTGTAAAATAATCGGAACCAAAATTGTTCTGAATTTTGCTTGAGTAGTTTGTCTTCTTCTGCTTTCAACCTGGCAATAGCTGTTGCCAGTTCTGCTCCTTGTTTCACGAATGCGCGATACTGAGCCCTCTTTGCCTCAATTTGTGGTGTGTGATTGACATAGTCAAATGGAGACTCTTTACCAGTTCGATAACGATCATTGATCAGGACTGTTCCCCAGACAATCCAATCTCCCGCGATCGGCTCTTCAATCTTGGTATTTGACTCCGTTAATGTGAACGGAGTTGTTGTGGGGATCGCTTCCTGCCCAAACGCTTCATAAGCCTCTTTGTCCCAATAAGTATATGAGACCGAAGTATCGAGTACCCAGCCATATTCAGTATTCCAGATCGCGTTTCCTGATGCGTAACCAACAAGCTCATCATCGCTTTCGTCTTCGGTTTCCTTATCGTCATAAACTTTGAAAATCGCAATTTCCTGTTGATCAAGAATTGCTTCTTCCCCATCCCCACAAGCACAATCACATTCCTCGCCATCGGTGCCTTCGCCTTCGGTTGGTTCTTCAACGGGTTCGCTGCTAGATGTTTCTTCCGTATTCTTAAAGCTCGAAAGCGGGCCCCAGGGGGTTTCGAAGTCGATGGTCGTGTTGGGGTCGAGGTTCTGGTATGCCCCATTGAGTTGGTAGTTGGTGTTGTGGTTGCCGTTGGATTCTTCGCTCACGAACTGCGTATCGTTGCTGCGGCCGCCGGCGTATTCGGGGGTGTGTGGATCGACTTGCTGGAAGCCGTCCAGAATGGGAGCCTGGAATTCGTTATGCCACAGTTGAATGAGATCCTGAGAAGCATCAACAGGGATGTAGGCAAAAGTGCCACCAAACCCACTGCCCAGATAATCCTCCAACGTCAGACTGGCGTCCCAGTCGCTGTTGCCTGGGGTGACGTTTCCGTTGCTGCGCGATTCACTGGTCACGCTGGTCCAGTTGACAGTTCCCCCGGCATCGATGGAGCCGGTGCCGTCAAAATCACCGCCGAAGGAATATTCGGTATCGACCGTTGTTGTCGGCAGCAGCGTGACAATATTCGGCCCCCCGGCAGAACCAGGATCATCGACCTGCTTCATCTGGTAGATAACGTCATCTTTGGATCCGACCTGATAACCATCTTTGATGTGAATCTGATTCTGGCCGCCCGTGTAGCTGGAAAGATAAGCGTCTTTGTCGAGATAGCTGGTCAGTGTCCCGGTTTTTGTGCCTGAGGCAGAATTGACATAGGTGCCGGGAGAACTTGAGAGCAGTTGGGTAAACTTATGGATATAATTCCGGTATGTCTGATTGAAAGACGAGTCTTCCTTGGAGTGGTGATCGACTCGACCATTGTTACTCCGGGTTTCCTCCTCAATAAGCCAGAATGCGGAAGACTGATTGTAAGAGCCAAACGCGATGTCCAACCCGACCTGACCATCGGTGTTCATGAAGACGATTTCAAACGAGCGATTCCGACCAGTGCCATTCTTGGTAATCGAGTACCCCTGGGAAGTGGTTCGTTCTCGCTGAGATTGCGAATTCCGGGCACCACTTGTCAGACTGAAACTGGTTGAAGAAATCTCCCGCGATTCATAGTTGATCGCCTCGAAGGTTTCGGTGTCGTAAAACGTGGGGAGTTCGTGACTCCCTTCCTTATCGATCACGTGGCCATAATCGATGGTCAGTTCCGCTGTAAAACGATCGAACTGTTCGATATTGCTGGAATCTGCAAACGGGCGGCCCTGGTCATCTTTGCCGCTGCGGGAACGGGATGAGCTTTCGGAGTTCATTGTTTCCGTAGTTGTGGTTTCAACATGGCTGACACTGATTGTGGAGTCGTTCCCAATGCTCGAATCCGAATTGCTGTCGAGTGTACTGAAACCGGTCGAGAAGGGGATGTCATAACGGGAATAGCTCGTGGAGGTGACGAGATCATCAACGACTGTGTTTGCGCCTCCTGCAGCCAGGTAGTAACTCTCAGTGCCGTTGGACCAGGCATTTTGTGTCTGATGAGATTCGCTGGTGACCGGTTGGATCAGTGAATTTTCATTGAAGTCGAACCCGCCGCTGCTGACCAGTTCATGGTGGTCTTTACGATATTTCTCCTGAGACTGATAGTTGGTCGTGCCCGATTCCCAAACGCTGGCGGAAGCTCCCGTGGTCGTTTCGTAGACATAGCCATCGGCATCGGCTTTGGGATCTGGTTCCAGTTCGCCGGTTTGTTGGTTGACCACTTTAGGGGGCTTGCTGGCGACGGTATGCGCGGACGAGAACTGATTTTCGAGCGATGAGAAGCCGGTCGTCGCCTGGAAGCGGGAACTCATCACTTCCCGGTCACCCGACTGGTAATTGAACGTGATCGCGGTATCGGGAATGATCAGCGATTCCTGCGTGCGGGAGTCCTCGACGGAACGCAGCGACTCAGTGGATTTACGAACGCCGGTCGTGGTGTTGGTGGCTCCGCTTTCGGTGTAGGCCTCCCCGTTCTACACGCCGTTCGAACTACTTTGCGCGCGTATAAATCCATAAGTCTTTAACTGGTATGGAATTGCAATAGTTCGAGTCTCTAA
>DOCI01000175.1:13283-13457 GCA_003503535.1 Planctomycetaceae bacterium | reverse complement strand
TAACAGAAATCAAGCAAAGCGCGTATTTGGAGAGATTTTCGGTGATTCTTAAGCGCGCTCAGAGTCATTTTTGAGTGCAAAAACCTCCCTGGAGACATTTGATTGGGAATCAGGACTCCAACGGAGTACTCTGTAATTCTCTCTGCAGTTCCCAGCGGGGTGCAAAAATGATGT
>DOCI01000175.1:12577-13110 GCA_003503535.1 Planctomycetaceae bacterium | reverse complement strand
GTGCAAAAATGATGTTCGGTCACTGGAAGACGTTCAATTACAGATCCAAAGGTATTACATGCGTCGCACATTGCACCCTCTGTTTGTCATGTTGGCTTCACTGACTCAGCAGGAACTGGCTCGTCAGATTGCCTATCTCAAAAAGGAAAATGAGATTCTCCGAGCCCGGTTTACAATTGGCGGATGCAGGAGAAAGAGCAGGGGACGAAGAATAAAACTTCCCCTGCCATTTGTTGTCTATTCAAAAGTGAAGTAAGTCCCGGCGATGCCAAATTCCCCTTGGTTGAAGACGTCTCTCCACTGATTGGCTGTAATCGTCAGATCACTCTCCAGATAACCCTGGTTGATCCCGTTCACGCTCCCGCTGCTTCCCTGCAGCATCTCAACCTGACTGCTGCCGAAATCGATCGCAGCGATCAGTCGATCTCCCGTCGTTGGTGTGAAATTCACCCAGACATCGTTGTGGGCGTATTGCCACCGACTGTTGAGATAACGGACCACCACAAAGTTCTCGGCCCCATTGGCGACGACCG
>DOCI01000175.1:11777-12352 GCA_003503535.1 Planctomycetaceae bacterium | reverse complement strand
CCACCCGGGTTGTCTGAGGTGTGATCTGTTCCAGAGTGAAGTAAGTTCCCGTGATGCCAAACTCACCCGCGTTCGGACGGTCTCTCCACTGGTTGGCAGTTATCGTTAGATCCCCCTCAACATAACCTTGGGCAATCCCGTTCACAGTCCCGCTGCTTCCCTGCAGCATCTGCACCTGACTGCTGTCGAAATCGATCGCGGCAATCAAGCGATCTCCCGTCGTCGGTGTGAAGTCCACCCAGACATCGTTGTGGGCGTATTGCCATTGATTGCTGAGATAACGGACCACCACAAAGTGCTCGGCCCCATTGGCGACGACCGCACCGGCGAACCGTTGTTGAACGATCTGCTGGCTGTAGAGAATAAAGCCGTTACCAGTCGCATTGTCCTGACCGGGGATCCCATACCCCAGGCTCGAGGGGCTGATGTCCACCCGGGTTGTCTGAGGTGTGGTCTCTGATACCGTGAAGTACGTTCCCGTGATGCCAAATTCTCCCGCGTTCGTACGACCTTTCCACTGGTTGGCGGTAATCGTCAGATCTCCCTCGACATATCCCTGGTTGATCCCGTTCACG
>DOCI01000175.1:6081-11428 GCA_003503535.1 Planctomycetaceae bacterium | reverse complement strand
ATGCCATAGCCCAGGCTGGAGGGGGCAATGTCAACTCGGGTTATAGTCTGTTCCACCGTGAAGTAAGTCCCCGAGATCCCAAACTCCCCCGCGTTCGGACGGTCTCTCCACTGGTTGGGGGTAATCGTCAGATCACTCTCGACATACCCCTGGTTGATCCCGTTCACGCTCCCGCTGCTCCCTAGCAGCATCTGCACCTGACTGCTGTCGAAATTGATCGCGGCGATCAGTCGATCTCCCGTGGTCGGAGTAAAGTCCACCCAGACATCGTTGTGGGCATATTGCCATTGACTGTTGATATAACGGACTGCCACAAAGTGCTCAGCTCCATTGGCGATGATCGCACCGGCAAACCGTTGTTGAACGCTCTGCTGGCTGTAGAGAATAAAGCCGTTACCGGTCGCATTGTCCTGACCGGGGATGCCATAGCCCAGGCTGGAGGGAGTGATGTCAATTCTTGTTGTTGGCCCGTTTTCATTAACATCGGTCACGCTGATCGTCAGCAGAGCGGTATCATCAGGGGTGGATCCCAGAGTCGTGTCGTCAACTTCGACCGTCACGTCCAGAGCGGGATTGCTTTCAAAGTCGAGCATCGCTCCGGCGATCAGGAACAGTTCGGTGGCATCGATCTCAAACAGGCTGGCATCGGCTCCGGTGAGACTTAGAACGTTCGTACCAAGGGCATCATCGGTGACAACAATATCGGCCACCTTGGTGCGGGTTGTCGTGTCAAAATCCTCGGCAAAGGTGGTCGTTGTGTTCTGGAGAGCGACAGTGGGCGGTTCATTGACATCGGTGATCGTGATACTCAACGGAGCCGTGTCATCGGGCGTCATTCCCACTGTGGTGTCATCAACCTGAACCGTTACGTCCAAGGACGGATTGGCCTCGAAGTCGAGCATGGCTCCGGCGATGAGGAACAACTCGGTGCCGTCAATTTCGAACAGGGCGGCATCCGAACCGCTGAGAGATAAGCGCCTGGTGCCTATACCATCATCGTTCACAATGATGTCCGCGACCTTGATACGAGGAGTGGTAATAGCGTTCTCTGACAACGTTGTGACGGTGTTTGATAGAGAAACATTTGAGGGAAGATTCGCATCGACGATGTCAACTGTCACATTGGAAATCTCATAACCATCATAACGGCCGTCACCACTCACAACCAAGTGACTGATCAGTCCTGAATGTGCACCTTCAACATCTCCGTCATTTGGGGCTGAGACGATCACATTCTGAGGTATGTCCCAATTCATCGGAGTAAAAATCAAACTGATTGGATTCCCTCGGCCCGATCCCAGATCAATCTGGTTGTCAGGAATAACCTCAATCTGCACGTCAGCATCCGGTGCCGCATTCAGGACTACAGAATATGTATCAGTCATTCCGTCCTCAGACACCTCAGTTGTTCCGACGGACTCCAATAAATGGACTTCCGGTCGTGGTTCTGCTACCGCCTCGACCGACAAGCTATAGAGGTTACTAACTGCGCCATTCCCCGCTATCAGAACATACGCGTCTTCATTTCCGTCAAGGATGAACACTGCCTGCTCGTTGTCGGTCGAGGATGCGGAAAGTGCGCGAATTCCAAGGTTTCTGTCATAAACAAACAAGTCAATATCTCCCTCAGCATGAGAGAATGTCGTGGAAACCGTCACTTCACTGTACGTTGCAACGCTAAATCGAAACCAATCCACATCGGTGCTTGTATGAAGTGTCATTCCACCCAGGTTGACACTCGAAATTGTGCCCAGATTAGACGCTGTCTCGTCGGAATTATTGAGTTCACGGCCATCTGGAACGGGGCTGACCTGACCATCAAGGACGACGGCAACTTGGTCTCCAATTGCATTGTGGTCAACGACAAGCTGGGCATTAAACGGACCGCGAACATTCGTTGCCATTGTCACCGTGACGTCCCGAAACGTCCCGGGGGCCAGAGACAAGGTGTTCGACCCATCGTACGAGTAGGCCGCAGAATCTGCGCCTGCCAGGGTTAACTGCCCGGTCAGAGCCGCAGTTCCCGTATTCTCGATACGGATGACTCGTGTGGGCGACATAGAAAATTGCGTCACCATCCCAAACGGGACGATCAAGTCGTTCGTCACTCCAGTGGACTCCGTAATAGAGATCACTGGCTGAGGCGGTGGCGAAGGCAAAGTGAGCCGCAAGGCAACAACAGAGTCGACACTGCCATCCTGACCATCGCTTTCCCAAGCAACAAAGAACGAATCATCACCGCTCGTGGAAATGGTGGGGCGTTCCTGATCTCCACTGGTAAATGTGTTGAGTAGCGATTCCATCGAGGTGACAGCTTCACCGAAACGATCAAATTGACGAAGGTAAACGCCCGCACCGCTTCCGTCTTGGTCGGCACTTGACCATAGCACAACCACGCTTCCGTCATCCCTGACTTCTAACACGGGGTGTTCCTGATTTCCGGAAGTGACAAGATGGACTCGATCCGCCGTCCCGACATGGATTCCAGAAGCAGTGAATAACTGCAAGTAAACGTTTGATCCTGTCCCGTCGTCATCATTCTGTCGGTATGCAACAGCAAACTGCCCTGAAGCATTCGTTTCAATCTGTGTGTTAAATTGACTTACGGCTGCGGGAGCAACAGAGATCTCGCCTCCCACTTTAGTACCTGTCGAATCAAATCTTTGGGCGATGATGTTGTAATTGAATTCCTCGGTGGTCCAGGCTCCGACGTATCCACCACCCGGAAGTATGGCGAGTGTCGGATCCAAAACATCATCATTTCCAGCTGGATCATCCACCGTCAGTACGGAACTGCTGGGCGTCCCGGTACTCGAAAATGATCTAAATAGAATCTGATCGCTGTTACTTCCGATAACCGCAAACGTCCCATCGTCATGGACCGCAATCTCTGCTTGAAAAGCACCGCTGAACCCCACGTCGATCTCGTCGGTCAACGCTGTCCCGAATGAATTGAATTTGCGAACTCGGGTCAAACTATTATCAAAATCTTGCCACACGATCCAAAAACTCCCGTCAGATGCAATTCCAACATCTGGGTTGCCCTGATAGACGAAATCGTCATCCACATTAGCCCGTGTTTCACTTCCAACAGGTTGACCGTTTGTGTCAAAGATTTGAAAATAAATATCATCATCAAGATCGCCGTTAGAAGCTCCCTGAGCCGGGTCCCGAGTCCAGACTATGACGCTTTGCCCGTTTGCGTTGATGGCCGTACGTGGCTGATCCTGGTTGTCATAAAAAGTTGTAGTCGCTACGAACTCGCCTGCACCGACAGCGTCAGGTCCGAGATCAATAGTCAGCCGACCGGAGCCCGGAGCACGGTCTTTACTGGTGACAGTAATAAAATACGTTTCACCTTCATTGACGGCGAAACTGTTCAGGATCTCAGCGACATTGACTCCACCCGAATCGATGGTGGTAATGTTTCCTTGGGAATCTTCGATGAACCAAACAATATCCAAGGGGCGGTTCTCTGGATCTGTGGCCTCTACTTGAATGAATGCAGTGTCCGTCCCGACCGGTGCCGTGAACTGAAAGTACTCCTGACGGCTGCTGGTGACGCCGACGAAAAAGGAATCTGTCCCCTGATTTGATAAGCCACCAATTGGGATGACGCTGACAGCCTGATCTGGCCCAATCAATTCCACGCCAAAACTGCCTGTCTCATCTCCGACACCCCGCACAAGTCCCCAGTACTCGTCTCCACCGGTGAGTGAAACCTGAACTTGACCATTTAAAGAGTCAGCGTCGTTGTCGCTCTGTGCCAGAAGTTGTGCGCCGTTGCCAGAGTACACCCCGAGTAGTGTGTCTGTACTACCGGTGGTCCGAATAATAAAGTCACCACTGAATGATGGTGCGATATGGAAATATTTGAATTCACCCGCCGAGGCGATTTGCTGATTGGGAAGCGAATAATCCCCATCAGCCTGGATAATGAGCGGTTGATAATCCGCAAGAGCCGTCGTTGGCAGAATTGCTGTGGGAAATCCGACATCGTCCGGATAGAAGTCGGCTGTAACCGAATAGTCCCCTTCCAGCTCGTACAAACCATGAACGGTGATGTAGTAAGTCTGACCCGAATTGACGGGCAAGTTCCGCAGGATATGCTCGGAACCCGGACGTCCGAAATCGGCAAATCCTATGACGTTGTTCTGCTCGTCGGCGATGCGTACCCACAGAGGATTGCCTGCGGCAGAAGTGACATCGACTTCGAGCAAGCTTGCGGATACGGGGGCAACGACCCGCCAATAGTGGATGGACGCTCCAGACACGAACGTTCCTGTGCCAGTGCCAGCATAATTTCCAGGAGGTGTCGCAATGGTTCCTTGTGTCACCTGATTTCGCCCTGTAATAATAAGCGAATAGGTTCCGGTCGCCCCATTCCTTCCTGCGATCGCGATGTAGTATGTTTCTCCCGCTGACAGATTCGTGACAAGAGTTGTACCTTCAACGGGGCCGTCGATCAAGTCCCCATTTGCATTGTACAGTCCTATCACCCCTTCGAGACCGTCGACTGAAATCCCGTGTCCCCCAGAAGTTCCCACACGATATTCATATAGGTCCACCTGACTGATACCCGCTAATTCGTTGCCTGGGACAGTCACGTCGCCGTTGCGATTGGGAATGATCAGAACCGCCTCGTCCTCGGCGATATCAAGATGGTCGGGCAAAGCAGGAGGAGCAGGCAGCACTTGCTCCTCGAGGACGGACAATGTCAAAGCCGAGGAAAGAGTGGTGGTGCCATTGTAGGCTTCCAGCAGAGCCCGCACCTGATAGGCCCCCGGTGAGAGAGACGATGTTCGAAGTTGCCCTCGGTAGTCCGACGTCCGCCCACGAGACCGATATAATTGCTGATCTGTGGAACTGTCGTAGCGGCCGTTCCCGTTTGTATCGACAAAGATTGTCATCCTTGCCCATGAGCCAGAGCCATCAGTTCTAAGCAATGCATATAGACTTTCTCCTTCAGTGATGACGTTGGAACTCAGCGTGAATTCTGAAATCCCAGGAGCACTGGTGCTCACAGATTGAGGGACAATCGGATCACGACGTACAGAATTTGCCGCGGAGATCTCCCATGCATCAATACGGTTCTGTCGTCGTTGGGCGATTCTTTCCTGCAGGCCAAGCACATAGTCAGATGGCCCCGCATCAAGAAACCTGTCGTTCTCTGACAAATAAACATAATCGCCCCCACTACCACCAATTATAGTATCTCCTCGGCCGCTGGCTTGAATAATATCGTCGCCATCTCCTCCATCGGCCATGCTTGCCCCAGTCCCGGTGACAATTGAATCCGATCCATCCATACCGTAAAACTGGCTATTCCCGATAGCCCCTACAATGC
>DOCI01000175.1:2894-5886 GCA_003503535.1 Planctomycetaceae bacterium | reverse complement strand
CCCATAGACAATATCATCTCCCCCTCCTCCAAAAACAGTAATTGGTACAGGCGATTCCCGGAAATCATACGTCTCGTCTCCATCCCCTCCGAGTGCAACAATCTGACTCACAAATCCATAGTTAGGATCAGTAGCAGCTTCGTGAAACAGCTCACTGCTATTCAAACTACCCGCGATGAACGTACCGTTTGCCTGTGCCTTTGTGACAAATGCTTCCAGAGCACCATTGATCATATTGCCAAAGAACAGAAGTGTTCCCCCTGAGTTAATACTGACCCCAGACGCTTGATTGTGGCCCTCGTGTATCACATCTTTACCATCGCCCCCCGAAAACTCATCTATCACGGTGGCCACAAACAGGTCATCAGAACCGTCCTCGCCAAAGACATGATCTACATCTGCACCACCGGAATCTCCAGGTCGGTCGCCAATCAATTGATCATTTCCAATTCCACCAAAAATCCAATCTGATCCTAGTCCACCAATAATGAAATCATCTCCGTCATCACCCATAATGATGTCATTTCCATCCCCCCCACGAATAATATCATTGCCTTTTCCTCCACGGATCGTACTCCCAACATTTGAAGGAACACCGCTTATGTCAATCACATCGTTTCCTCCACCTCCATCGATATAAATTGCACTAAATGCGGCCTGAGGAATTCCGAAATCGGTCCGGCCATTTATCGTAATTGTCCATTCGCCATTAGTGAGCGACACCGCAATCGCATCGGCCCCATCGTCGCCTCCAACTACAAGAATATGATCCCCATTGCTCTCGCGGATCGTCCACTGTTCGAACGATCTACGAGCTCGGTCAACATCAATGTAAACATCCACTGGTGGGGCGGATTCTGATACAATCAAGCCAAGCGGGGCAGAATCTCCGAGTTTCCAACCATTATTTGCAAGTGGGATCGACCTGCCCTCAGCGGAATTGTTGTAAGGTATCAGAACACTAGGAACATCATCTATGTTTCTATCTTGTTCTGCGGCGTCAAGATAGTAGACACCCTCGTAAAGCGGAGCATCAAAAGTAGTCAAGTCGGCAGGCAGATCATGTGATTGATTGACTCCCTCTCCTTCTTCAAAGTCATCCTGATGCGAAACTCCAGTTCGGACATTCGGGCGATAGAGGAGGGTTTGCTCTGCGTCTGCGGACACCAACCTGACTTCGATATCTTCGTCCCAATCAAAAGCCTTGAGATTGGATGTAATTGACTCTTCGGGGCGCACTGCAATGTATGAAACCAATGAGTTCTCAGAGTGCCCATCGCGGCGAATGGAAACAAATCTATTAGTTAGAAGTTCATGGGAAATCGGGTCGAAAAAACCTTTTGAAAAATTGACTGCAGGCAACGGGAATGTATTTCCGACTGGGGTAATGTCGAAAGTTGCTCCAACAGGCCTTCGTAGTTCGTAATGGAGGTGGGGAGCGACTCCACCAGTGCCACCTACAGTGCCGATAATTTGACCTTGAGTGACAGAAGCATTTGTGTTTACTGCGATGGTGTCGAGGTGAGCGTAAACAGTGTAGTATCCATCTACACTGTGAACTTCAACTAGGTTGCCGTATCCGCCATAATTGGGTTTGGTGATGACCGTTCCATTGTGCGAAGCAAAGACAGGTGCACCATGGTCTGATCCACCACTTTTGCCCTCTCCCAGATCTTGATTGAAGTCAATTGCGTTTTCTGGGGATGATTGTCCACCTGCGGTGGCATGGCTAGCGTAAGTTCCTGCGCTGTTACCCGATGTCGGCCAGAGGAACTGCAATCCCGCTGTGTTTTCGATGTAACTCGTAAGCATCACCCGTTCTTCCAGCATCTCCACCGGCCGACTCCCGCAGCGCATCCGGCTGCATTGTGTCCGCACTGGCAAACTACTGACAAGCTTTGACAATCCGCTTCTGATGAACTCGAAGTAACGGTCAACATTCTGAAGGAGGGACTTGGGCATGTAATGGCCCTTTCGTCTGTTGGCAAACACTGGCTCTGTAGAAGACGAGCTCTGGTGCTTTAGCTAGCATCTACTTCCAGCGTAAGAGAGCACCACAGTCCAGCGAAACATTTTGTCTCATCTTTTTCGAGACACTAGACATCTGTGCCGACTCACGCACGTTCCAGTGACCATATCAGGTAACATTGATTGAAGCAACACTGCCGTCAGATCCGGCCTGAATTAGAGGGACTGGAAAACTGCAGGTAAAATAGAGAGATGTAACTTTTCGGAACTTCGCCACGGTAATGCTTCTAGAAACCATGAGAATCGTCCGCCACGAAGATCATCCTGTTTTACACGTCGTATGATCTCAAGGCGTGGTTAACACAATCATCTCGCATTACCCCCAACGCCTCCGCATCTCATCCCAACGCTCATGGTCAATGGTTCCACGCTGCCGCCGCTTGTCCTCAGCCATCTCGCTCATCTTGCGTCGCGGTTCCGGTTTCACGCGTTCTTCTTCCAGCAACCTCACCCCAGACGCATGCCCGGCCGCACATGCGTTGTATAGCGCATCGAACCAGTGATTGTTCTTGCGGATTCGTTCCCAGCGGGTGACCACGCCACGTCCCGGCAGAAACTCTTCGACCTTACGTTCCGATGTCAGGTGCTTGGCCAGCGATAAGTGCTCATGAGATGGAGTCTGGAACAGCGTCATTGCACCGGGCTGATCAAGGGGTGTTTCCAATCGTTGATGCACCCAGCTTTTCCAGTGGTCGGCATTCACTTCGGCGAGTGTAATGTGTTGCTCCTGGAGGTAATTGAGCGAGTATCCTTCACCAATTCTGCGATGCCGCGTGTGGTGATTGACGGGTTTGTCCTGCTGTTGGCGTCCGACCTGTAACACGCTGCGTCCCACGGCGGGCAAGCAGCCCTGACTCACACGGCAGAATTTGTAAACCAGTTCGGTCATATAACCGGCATCGATCCAGGCCTGATTGGGGATGAATGGATTCGCTTCAACTCGGGTGGGATCCTGCTCATCGAT
>DOCI01000175.1:2111-2708 GCA_003503535.1 Planctomycetaceae bacterium | reverse complement strand
GAGTGCCAGCATCAAGGCCCGCTCGACACCGAGGTCCACTGAGGCGACTTCAATGCGTCCGTAATCCACGATGTGACACGAGGCATCCTGTTGCCAGGCAACGGTGATCCAGTGACACAGATATTTCCCGAGGTCCATGGCTGTTGAGACATACTCGGTGCCCGGAGGCAGAACCCCCTGTGGCCAGCCGGATAATCGCTGCGTGATCTGCTCGGCCTGCAATGCGGTTTCTTCCCAGCGGTTGGGGAGCACTGGCAGGCACCACACAAACTGTCGCATTTCCCGTTCCGCAATTTCTTCATCAGGAGAGCGGGAGGCCCGCCATTCATCGGCAGCAAGTTCTCCCGCGCTCAGGAACAAATTGTGAGCAGCCGACCAGCGGAAGCCGAGCGTGTCGGTGGCAGGGGAGTCTCCACTTACATGGGCGTTCTCATCTATATTCTGTCCGGAATGCACGAGCACGGAATCCTGATTCGCCGCCGCTCGATCCGTTTCGGTCCATGGGGCACCACAATCCCCACAAATAAACTGTCCCTGCATACGAGCCTCGGCTTGAGACTTTGCTTGCTTCCAACCACGCAGTTGTTCGCGTTCCAT
>DOCI01000175.1:0-1977 GCA_003503535.1 Planctomycetaceae bacterium | reverse complement strand
CGCAGTTGTTCGCGTTCCATGACAACAAACGCCTGACAATAGGGGCAGGGGAGTAATATGCGACTCTGGGTTCCCTGCTGATATTCCTGCCAGGTTCTTCCCTCCTGTGTGCTGACGGTACACTCGAGATAGATGCGTTTGCGGGATCCATAGGCCCGGGTTCTTGCTTCCAGCTGAGTAATCTTGTCGGCTTCACGGCTTCTTGTTCCCGCCTGATCCATGCCATCGGTTTCCGTGATGACAACAACGCGTGAGGTAAATCCAGCTCGGCTCTTATCCCCTCCGCCTCCCGACATGAACTTCAATGTGGCCCCGTTCAAAAACTGGATCGCCTCGGTTTTACCGCCGCGTGAACCACCACCCTTGGTGGGCATCAGATCCCGATACTTCGAACGCTCAATCACCGGCAGCAGATCTTCCCGCCATTTGTCGGAGGCCATGTCCATATCGGGTAGACCGCAGATGACCGTCTCACCCACTTCAAACAGGTGATAGAGTAGGGGGATCAAAAAACAGCTGAGTGTCTTACCGGACTGTGTCGGACCAGTCGCCACGAACCGATCCCAGTTGCCGGTATCAATCGCTTCGAACCACAACCGGGTGTAAGGCTGACGATGGCAATCAAACCGTCGTCCCTGATACGGACCATCCGGAATGATAATCTCCTGCTCGGCGAAGTCCCGCATTGAACGGACCTTGGAGGTCTTCGATTGCCTGAGCAGCCAGCGGAGTTCGGAGCGGGTCACCGTCTTCATGAAGGCTCGTCCTCATCTGCAGTAGATGGTTCACGATCACAGATTTTTGAGATGCACCGTTCGGCTTCTTCCAGTCCGTCGTTGAGGATTTCAACCGCATCGTTGCCGAACTGACGCTGCAGCATCTCACCAGCGGTTCTGAGGATGGCGGCGATCTGGCCCAGACCGAGTCTGATCTCATCACGGGGGATTAACTGACCTTCACGCTCTAACCGATCCAGTTTGGCGAGGATGGCTCGTTCTTCCCGATAGCGTTCCAGAGCTGGACTAGAAATGGCGGCATCGAGTAAGTCATCGTCTTCCGACAAACGCCTGGCATTGGCGGCGAGAAAGTCGTGGAGTGATCGAACCACGCGTGGCAGATTAATGGTCTTCTCACCAAACGGGATGCCATACTTCTCCGCCTGCTCGTGGAGTACTTTCGTTTGCCGACCCGACATCTCTCGCCAGTGCTTTTGTGGGATCGATTCGTAGTACTGCCAGCGACGTTCTTCCTCCTGCTGTTTCTCGTATCGCTTCAAGGCAGAGCGTTCTTCAGCGGTCACCGATTCGCCAGCCATGACCTTGCGGTAGGCCCGCGTGGCGGTTTCTTTTTCAAGACGTTCGGCGACGCCCAGCCGTGGTTTGGTAGTCGTTTTTGAGGCACTTTGTTTTGTCGTTCGTGACATGACTTGAAGTCCACTCCAGTTGTTTTCGAAACAGACGGTAAAAAAACGGCTTCAAAGAATCGACGTAAGTTGTTTTAAGGCACCCTCAAAATGGATCCATTTGGTCCCTATTTTGACACCCCGGAATGGCCCCATTTGAGCCCCAATTCACCCGAAATCTCGCTTACCGTCAAAATGGCCCAAAGTAAGCGAAAAATCGAATCCGGGATGGACCAGATTGACGGAAATGCCTATAATTACAGGACCTGCCAGGTGGCATTCTGAGCCACATCAATTCTTACTTACCGCCGATAAATCACCCATAACGCACAAAAAAGCCGCCGTGGGGAGAACCGCGCGCAAAACACATCGCCCGGAAGTACCTAAGTCCTTGCGGGGCAACGACTTGCGGAGCACGCGGTCGCGAGTGTAGACCTGTTGGTCCACTGTGGTAGAATTGCACACTCAACCTGAGTGGACTATGACATGCTTGTTTTATAGTCTTTTTGTAAGCGTAGACCGACTCCAGGTAGCATTTCCGTGCCCATTCTAGTGCATAAAAACCTGCTGTAAAC
>DOCI01000224.1:2163-3763 GCA_003503535.1 Planctomycetaceae bacterium | reverse complement strand
TGCAATGAAGCGTAGTACTCGACTTCGCCAACTGCCTGCAGTTCCAGATCCGTTCGTTCTTTGCAAAACAGAGTCACCGTCGCAGCAGTGGACTCCGGAGTAAGAGCCATCGCCACGACGCTGATGTCCTGTCGTTTTAACGCCTGCTGAAAGTCGGGCAGTCGACACCAGATTTCTGATTCGTAAGCTGCCCCTCCAGCGGAGAAACGACCACTTATCGTCCAGGATTTCTTTTCGATCGTAATCTGCTTTCCAACGGCCAGGTTCTCAACAGGGCAGCCCAATTTGGCGGCCAGCAGTTTGCCAACGATGACTTCTCCTGCACCGGGCCATTTCCCCTCCGTGATCCGCACGTTCCGCCGGACAAGTGGTGCGGTTTGGGTGACGCCTCGGATCAAACCGAGTCCTCCCTTTTGATTGTCACCTGTCTGCACTCTGGTGCCGAGATACAACTCGGGCGAAATGTAATCGACGCCGGCCCGCTGCTGAATGCCATCCAGACTGGCTTTGAGCAACGAGGGAGTACGTGCGGGGACTGCAGAGTTTTCGATATTTTCCTCTGCTCCCAGTGAGTACACGAGCACCACCGAAGGATCTCCACTGACAGCCAGCGAACGCTCCAATCCACGAATGAAACCGACGACCACGAAGATCAACAGAATCACCGTTGAAAGCGCTCCCAACGTCAGCAGCGTTCGAGTCGGACGACGCATCAAATTGCGAACACCATATTCCCAGGGGAGTGATCGTTTACGAAACATACAGGTGCTTTCCTCTTTCTCAGGCTTTGACTTGAAAGTGCCTTCTGGACCGACGAGCTTGAGCGGTCTCTTGCCGATTTCATCCATTTCCACCCAGATATAGCGAGCTGTGAAAGATTTCCCGTTCACTGGATAGAACGTGACGGTTTTCTCATCAACATCACATTCGAAGCGCCCAATTTTCTCATCGTCATCAAAACGACGATTAACCTTCTTCACGCAACCACCACACATCTCATCGACATGTACAACAGTGGGACTTACTGGTTCACGAGCGAGCACAGACTCAGACATATCCGTTACGAGTAGAGCAGCAAACAAAGTCAGGCAGGTGCAATAAAACGAACGATTCATAAAATCTTTCCTTTCCTCAGACTCCAGGATCTATGAACACAAATCGCGTTAGATCACAGGCAGGGACATTTGAAGTGCGCTATACATATGGAAAGCGCAGTGGAAGTTCGGTCACAAGATGATTTCTTGTCGACCGCTACTTTTACTGTTAGCAAACATCAGTGGGCGTAAGCGACGCCCTCAAAGCGAGATTAGATCAACAGCGACTGGTGCTGGATACAGAGAGTCAATCCACTCATCGGAGGACCGGGCGGAGACTCGCTCCAATATGCTCGAGGATTCTCCACATGGGAGAGCTGTAAACTCAGAACAAGTTGTAGCGATGAGATAACATCAGTCATACCTGCAACATCGAGGTCGAACTTGTCAGCAGTAACGACCGCTCCATGACAGAGACAATTTGAGCAGGAATCGTCATCCCCGGGAACCGCAGGTAATTTCCCAGAGCTTTCCTGTGTGCATTTCTGAGAGCAGCAACAGCAGGT
>DOCI01000224.1:1383-2045 GCA_003503535.1 Planctomycetaceae bacterium | reverse complement strand
GCAGCAACAGCAGGTCTTGTTAAAATTTACTTCCGCATCATTCCCCTGATTGGCCATCACAAACATGCAGCGGTATGGACAGATCAGAATCGTAAATACCAGAAGTGTGAAAAGACTCGTTTTCATGAATTTATCTTAGACCTTCTGAATCAAGTGTCAACCGCAGTTTATTCGAGTCACTCGCTGATAAGCGATAAGCAGATTAGTCCATGTGAACAGATATGGAATCATCTCTGGATTCCTGCGAGCAGTCCTTTCATTTGCCTGGGGATTTCTACGAGTCTGCCTCTGTGTCGTTATTGAACTCTCTGTTTCCTTGAGCGACAATTTTATCTCATAAATGTATTCCGCTTCTCAATGTTAAGTTCCTATTGTATGCTGATATCACGTGCTCGATATTTCAGGTTTGGACGAAAGTCATTCCGCTAACTGGAGTCAACTATGGAGTTTTGCGCTCCCAGCCCCAATGAAAGTCGATTGGGATTCGAGTCAGTATCGCGACGAAAGTCGCTGCAAGTGATTGGGGCCGGACTGGCTGCTTTCTCCGCTCCACTCACTTATACTGAATCGCGGATTGAAGCGGCGGTACGCTCTGGAGCTGCCAAGCGGGTCATCATGATTTTCAATTGTGGTGCGCCCAGTCATCACGATTTGTGGGATCC
>DOCI01000224.1:255-1309 GCA_003503535.1 Planctomycetaceae bacterium | reverse complement strand
CGATTTGTGGGATCCTAAACCGCTGGCCGACTCAACGGTACGCGGAGAATTTCAGCCCATTGATACCAACGTCTCGGGAATTCAGATCAGTGAATTATTACCCGAGATGGCTAAGCGGATGGACAAACTGGCTATCGTACGCAGCGTGCATCATAAACACTCGGCTCACAATTCGGGCATGTACTGGTCGATAGCCGGTCGGCCGTACAAGCAGGATTCAACGCTGATCAACCCCAGCCCGGCTGACTTACCGAGTTTTGGCACGCTGATTGGCTGGCTTGCCAAACGAGATGGCTACAGCAAAGCGGTTCCGCCTTATGTGATCACGCCCAAACCTCATTGTGATAGTTTGGTGTATTTGACACCAGGACAGTTCGGGGGGTGCCTCGGTGTTAAGCATGATCCATTTGTTGTCAATGATGATCCCAACTCTAGCGATTTCAAAGTGCAAAATCTTTCTTTGATGGAAGGGATGACAACAAAACGATTTGAACGGCGACTCGATATCATGCAACAACTTGGTTCATTGACGCAACCGATTTACTCTCAAACAGCAATTGAAATGGAGACGTTTCGAGCCGAAGCATCGCGCGTGATTTCTTCCGGAGAAGCCGGAGAAGCATTCGATTTGTCCAGAGAACCGGACGAAGTTCGCGATCGGTACGGTCGACACAGTTGGGGACAATCCCATTTGCTCGCACGTCGGTTGATTGAAGCGGGAACCAAATTCGTATCGACCGTCAACGGACCGAGCATCACATGGGATACTCACAAAGACAATTTTAACAAATTGAAAAACAGACTCGTACCGCCGATGGAAAAGGCATACGCAGCTTTGCTGGATGATTTGGAGGAGCGTGGCTTACTCGATGAAACACTCGTGATTTGGATGGGTGATTTCGGGCGGACACCGAAAATCAACAACGACGCCGGTCGCGATCACTGGCCAGGGTGTTACTCGGTTGTATTGGCCGGGGGCGGAATTCGTGGCGGTCAAGTAGTCGGTTCGTCGGACAAGATCGGGGCTTATCCAGAAACCAGGCCCGTCACGCCA
>DOCI01000224.1:0-144 GCA_003503535.1 Planctomycetaceae bacterium | reverse complement strand
ACAGTATATCGCGCTCTTGGCTACAATCCCTCAGAGATCACCTATCAATCTGTCGATGGTCGTCCAATTCCGCTGACCGAAGGGACTCCGATTCCCGAATTGCTCAGTTGAATCATTCCAATTAAATATCAGGGTGGCACTGGC
>DOCI01000233.1:19755-19911 GCA_003503535.1 Planctomycetaceae bacterium | reverse complement strand
CCGCCGCAGATGGTTTCGTAATAGCCGAAGGTTACATCGCCGAAAGTCAGGTTGTTCATTGTTCCCTGACTGGCAGCCGCGAGCTGTAATACACCCAGTAGCACATCAACAACACGCTGAGATGTTTCCACATTTCCGCCAACGACAGCCGGACAG
>DOCI01000233.1:16496-19596 GCA_003503535.1 Planctomycetaceae bacterium | reverse complement strand
ACGACAGCCGGACAGAGGGCAGGATCAGGATTGCCGGGAGGATTGAGCAGACATTGCGGCAGTACAATGTCGATGACATCGAGCACTCCACTGTTGAGAGGAATGTCTTCATTGATGAGACACCGAAAAACATACAGCACTGCAGCGGTTACAATGGCTCGATTGGCATTCAGGTTCGATTTGAGAACTGGTCCTGTGCCCGTGAAATCGACTGTGACACGTTCGTTTGTGCGTGTGATCGAGACTTTGACCGGGCTGCCGTCATCGAGATGATCGGTAAAGGTCAGCTGCTCCTGCGGCAGGCGGTGCAGTGAGAGTCTTGTTTTCTCTGCTGCAGCTCGACGGATTTGTGTCACATAGTGATTGACCAGTTCAGTGGAATGTTCGTGAGTTAATTGTTCGAGTAAGCGGACTCCGACTTGATTGGCCGCCAGTTGTGCCCGCACATCGGCCAGATTCTCCTCGACCTTTCGCGACGGATACTTTCCGGAACTGAGGAGCGTTCGGAGTTCGTCAAAAAAATCAGCCTTGGCTGAGAGGAGTCGAAATGGTCGAATGACGACGCCTTCCTCGGCCAGGTTTTTCGAAAAGGGAGGCATGCTGCCGGGGGTGATGCCACCGATCTCGGCATGATGTGCACGCGATGCGACAAGAAACTGCAGCTTCTTTTCGGTGCCGGAGAACATCGGGGTGACGACAGTGACATCTGGCAGATGCGAACCGCCTTGATAAGGATCGTTCGTAATATACGCATCCCCCGCCTGCATTGCTGGAAACTCGGCCAGCAGATGTTTAACGGTTTCGCCCATTGCTCCAAGATGCACAGGAACATGAGGCGCGTTGGCAATCAATGCCCCCGTACGATCGAACACGGCACAGCTGTAATCGAGACGTTCTTTCACGTTGACCGACTGAGCGGTCTGACGAAGAGTTTCGCCCATTTGTTCGGCGATGGAGGCAAAATGATTGTGAAATAGCTCAAGCAGAATCGGCGAAGTTTTTTCCGTTGGAGAAATTGTATTCCGGGTTGAGTGAGTGGCTTCTACAGGAGTGATGGTGAGTAGTCGTTCTTCATCAATGACCGCGCGGAAAGCCGGGGCAATCAGGATTGTGGAATGATTTTCGAGCAGGATTGCCGGGCCGGGGATTTCAGCCCCTGTCGGAATTTCATGCAGATGATAAATCTGAGCAGATTGCCAGTTTCCATTGATGAAAATATTGTGAGTCTGCGAGTCCTGGATTTGATTTTTATTCGACTCGGGATCAATTGTCGCGATGTTGATGGAATTGAATCGTGGAGTTTTTGCGATAACTTCCACGCGAGCCGTTACGACTTCAATGGAGTGTTCAGGTCGGGAGTAACCAAACCGGGTATGAAATTCCTGGCGAAACGCCTTCTGAAAATCTCCGTCCTCAGGTCGAGAAATAGTGAGCGGAGTTTCGGTGCCGGCATATCTCAAATCGAGCGAGAATTCTGATGTGTCGAACTGTTTCTGTTCGACACCTTGATTTCTCAGTGCTTTCTGAGCGGTCTGTTCCAGAAAAAGGAATTGATCTGTCAGTTCTGATTCCGTGATTTCTTGCAGAAGTTTAAGCACCGAATGGGATTCAATTTGACGTTGATCGCCACAGCCAATTCCATACGCGCTGAACAATCCTGCCAGCGGATGGATCACAATTTTCTGAATCCCTAGTTCCTTAGCGATTGAGCAGGCGTGCTGTCCTCCTGCCCCTCCAAAGCTGACCAGCACGTGCGATGCTGGATCGTATCCTCGAGCTGCGGAGACTTTGCGAATTGCTCGTGCCATGCGGATGTTGGCGATTTCCAGAAAGCCTTCTGCCAGTTTTTCCGGGGTGAAATTTTGTGCAAGAGAAGAATTGGCTATCTGCTGACAGAGTGTTTCAAGTTTTTTACGAACTGTCACAACATCCAAAGCAAAAGGAAAATGCTGAGGCAGGACGCGTCCAGTGATCACGTTCATATCGGTGATCGTCAGCGGGCCATCGTTACCGTAACAGCATGGGCCAGGGTTCGCGCCTGCCGATTGAGGACCGACCTGCAGACGGACTCCATCGAAATGACAAATGCTCCCGCCGCCAGCAGCCACCGTTTCGATTGCCAGCATCGCGGTGGCTAATCGGACACCAGCTTTTGTCGTTTCAAATTCGCGATGAAACTGCCCATCGTAACGGCAAACATCGGTACTCGTGCCACCCATGTCGAAGCCGATGATTTTTGAGAATCCTCTCAGCCGGGAGATTTCTGCCAGGCCGACAACTCCTCCAGCCGGGCCGGAAAGGATGCTGTCTTTGCCGCTGAAATGATCGGCTGAGACCAGACCGCCGCTGGACGACATCAATTTGATGGAAGAGCCGGGCAGGGAAGCTCGAATCGATTGCAGATAAGTTCGGAGAACGGGATTCAGGTACGCATTCACGAGTGTCGTGTCACCGCGAGCAATCAAGCCGATTGCTGGACTGACTTCATGCGAGAGGCTGATTTCCGTAAAGCCGAGTTCACGCGCCAGAGACCCGAGTTGCTGTTCATGAACAGGATTTCGCCAGGCATGCAGCAGGCAGATGGCAATGGAATCGATCTTCTGATCTTGCAACTCAAGAAGTGATTCACGCGCTCTTTCCAGATCGATCGGTTGAATGATTTCACCTTCAGCCGAGATTCGTTCGTCAATTTCAATGACGCTCTCGTGCAGGGGGAGTGGTTTCTGGATATTGAGATCGAACAGCCGGGGACGATCCTGATGTCCAATGATGAGAGCATCTCGAAATCCAGCAGTTGTGATGTAACCACAGCGGGCTCCACGTCGTTCGAGCAGGGCATTGGTACCGCGCGTTGTGCCGAGACGCAGGTCCAGTGGCGGGATGGGAGCGAGTCGATCCAGACCTAAGAGGTAGCGAATTCCGATGACGGGGGCCTGTTCGTCGCTGGTCAGCTCGTAAGTTGAACCCAGCAGGGAATCGGGAATTTCTACTGAGAATTGCAATTCCCCGGTCGTTCCAGAGGAACTCACCACAGTTGAGCAAAACGGCTGATCAGTGGGATGCTTTATCGTGAACGTGTAGCCCCGCCAGACATTATCGG
>DOCI01000233.1:9287-16446 GCA_003503535.1 Planctomycetaceae bacterium | reverse complement strand
TATCGGGATCCCCAATTCGCGACTTATCAGTCAGGCAGGAATCGGCTAGCTGCTGGATCTGCCCTTTGACAGCCCCCGATGAGAGAATTTTATGGGTAACAATTGAACCGTCAGGGCGTTGAGCAACCAAGTCTGTGAAGGTTCCGCCAGCATCAATGGAAAATTTCCAGCCTGATTTGGAGGACATGAGAGAGGGATTTCTGAATGAAAATCGAAGTGTTCAGTCCATTTATGATCGCATGAGGCGATGTGGATGAGAGTTTAGGGGGATCGTAGCAGATTAATACATGATAATTAGACAGTTTTCTAATTCCAGGAAAATTCAGCCATTGTGTCTTGTCGATCTTTATTATTAATTGCACAATTGGTGTACACCATTAACAACAGTAATGGATATTCAGTAAAACCGGAAGGATTTGTTTTATTGGCACCAAATATGCGAAAGTTTCGCATGAGGAGTTCTCACCAGGGTTGGTAATCACAGTCATCGAAGTTGAGTCGAGGACGAGTTTATGATCAGGATGTTTATTCGAGATGAGGCTGGTTTTGTCGTGTCGGCTGAACTGGTACTGATTGCCACGATTTTAATTCTAGGTCTGATTGTCGGCTTGAGTTCAATTCAGCATGCGATTGTTTCTGAGTTGAATGATATTGGCGATGCGACTGGAAATTCCAACCAGAGTTACTGGTATACTGGTTTTTCTAGCGAAAAAGATTTCGCTAACGGTGGCTTTTCGGCTTATACCCGAGGATCAGCCGGTAATGATACACAGGATGATTGCGATAATGATCAGTGCGATATTTCTTGTGACATGCCGGTCAATGAAGGACCAAAGAGCCTTTAATTGGATCAGAAGGCATTTGGCAAAATAATCGCCAGTCCGATTGTCATCAGAAATCCGGCAATGCTTAATATTGCCAGCAAGGCTGTCCAGGTTTTAATGGCTTCCAATTCGGTCAGTCCTCCCATCTGAGAGAAGACCCAGAAGCCGCTGTCGTTCATCCAGGAAATTCCGAGCGATCCAAAACCGATTGACAACGCAAGGTAGACCGGATGAATTCCCATGGCATCACCAGGGGGAATCAGGGCGGCAACCATGGAAGAAGCAGCCATCATAGATACGGTGCCGGAGCCTTGGGCGATTTTCAGTAAAAAAGCCAGCCCATAGCCAATTGCCATCAAAAATAATCCCTGACTGGCCGCTTCTGCACTGAATAATTGTTGAACAGCTGTGCCAACATCCGCTGTTTTCAGCATCGCTCCAAAGGAACCACCAGCTGCGGTGATCAGAATAATCACGCTTCCACTGCTTAACGAGAGTTGGATTTCGTGAGAGAGGTCGTCAAATGTTGGCTTTTTCTGTCGAACATACACAATAATGGCTGCGACCGCGGCCAGCAGCATGGCGACATTCTTATCGCCCAGTTCGAGCATGATATTCCAGATCGGTGAGGAATAATCCTTTCCCAGAAAGCGGCTTCCGAAGGTGACTCCCGAAATTAAGAGTACGGGGAGGGCAATTGGTAACAGCGAGGCGAACAGGCTGGGGGCAGGAGAGTTTTCATCGGCAGTTTTTGGAAGAAATTCCATGAGCCGTTCGGGATCGATCTGTATTTTGCGATCGATCCAGTAGGCATATCCGAGACCGATTAATGCACATGGTAACCCAACAATCCCTCCGATGAGGATCATGGTTGTCAAATCTACGCTCAGGGCATCGGCCATAAATAATGGGCCGGGAGTTGGTGGAACGAGCGTGTGTGTGATCACGGCTCCTGCTGCAATGGCAACGAGAAATCGGACATAATTTTTCCCGGTTTGACGATACATCGATTGGGCTAGCGGAACCAGGAGATAAAATACGGTATCGAAAAAGACAGGAACCGAGAGGATAAAACCACTCGACATCAGCGCGAGCCCCCCTTTTTCCTGGCCGAATAATCGGAGAGTCGATTTCACAATCTGGTCGGCTCCCCCACTTAACAGGAGGCATCGCCCAATAATGGTTGCAGCGGCAATGACCAGGCCAATTGCCCCGGCAGTATTTCCGAAAGCTGCTGCCATGCGGGGAATTTTGTCGGCTAATTCCCCAGGAGCCAGCAGGCTGACAACGACAGCTGCAGTCAATAAGGCAATAAAGGCTCCCAATCGCATAAATACGATGATGCCAACGACTATCAAAATGCCAATCAGCAGAATCAGCAGTGGAGACATGTCCCCTCCGTTCCAAAGGTGAAATCAGCAAAACCTGATGCGAGGCAGCATATTCGATGGGCTGAATAAATGTTATCGAGCAGACGTCGAGATTTTTTAAAAATCAATATCATGTTTGAAATTATATGTGTACAAATGGGTGGATTTTGATTTCCCTGTTGAAGTAAAAGGCGACTTAGGCGTACAATCTAATGATCACGATCAAATTATAAGATTGCGTAACAGGATCGCGGTTCGTCTTTATGACAGGGCTGCTCTCTATATTCACTGTTGAAATGATTCAGCAGGCAATCTTTTAGAGTCGAATACGACAGGGAGGGCGTGAATGAACATTTCAGGAATCGGATCCACGAACGGCAGTTGGCCTGTTTCGAAGAATCAAATTCCGGCTCAACAGACTGGGGCAACTTCGAATTCTCGAATCAGTATCCCCTCCGATGAGCTGGACATTTCCCCGATGGCGCGCATGATGGCAGAGTTGCAATCGATCGAAGAAAACGATCCCTCACGAGCCGATCTGATCGCGAGAATTCGCGATGAGATTCAGCAGGGAAATTACGATACCGACGAAAAACTGGAATCAGCCCTCGTCAAATTTCTACAGCAAATACAAACCGATAATGGGTAATTACGTGGCGCAGTCTCGCACCGCAGGAGAATGAACAACCGTGAGCAGTTTGGGAACCGTGGAAGTTTCCGCCAGTCCGAAAGAGAAATTTCGAGAATACCTGGCGACACAAAAAATGCGGCTCACGCCGGAACGTGAAATTATTGTCGACGAAGTTTTCGATAATCACGAGCATTTCGATGCCGAGGAATTGTCGGATCGCCTGAAAGTCAGCGGTCGCAAACGTGTGAGCCGTTCGACGGTGTATCGAACTCTCGAATCGATGGAAGCCGCAGGGTTAATCCGTAAAGTCGCCCGGCCAAATGGCAGTGAAATCTGGGAGCATGATTACGGCTATCCCCAGCACGACCATCTCATTTGTCGTAAATGTGGAAACCTCGAAGAATTCCATAACGAGCAGATCAAAGCGATTCTGGAAGAGATTGCCGATTCCATGGGCTTTTTTAAGGATGGGCATCGTCTTGAGGTCTTTGGGCTGTGCAGTAGTTGCCGCAAAGCTCCCGTACGGCGTCATCGCAAACTCGATATGATTTGATGATTAACTTGCTTATGAATTTAACTCAGTGGGTGGCACGTCCCTGAGCACCGCGAAGGGCGTGGTTGTTACTTCTATCCATGCCCATCACTTCGTTCTGGAACGTGCCACCCAGTCCAAAAGTTTTTGAGTTGACATTGAACCAGCCTCATGCACATTTGATCGGAATCTCAGGATCCGGTTTGAGATCCCTGGCTGACTACCTGCTCGATTCCGGGTGGACAATTTCCGGCTCCGATCAAACGATCTCTTCGACTTTGCAGTCCCACTTCCAGGCTCGTGGTGTTTCGCTTTTCATTGGACATCTCTGCGAAAACATTCCGCCGGAAACGACTGTCTGTATTCACAGTTTGGCAATTCCTGAGTCGAATCCAGAACGGGAAGCGGCGAGACTAAGAAATTTGCCTCAATTCAGTTATGTGAAATTTCTGGGCAAGCTTTTTAATGAACAAACTGGAGTCGCCATTGCGGGAACGCATGGGAAAACCACGACATCCCTTATGCTGGGACATCTCCTGAAGGAAGCCGACCGCAGTGTTGGTTTGATTTCTGGCGGGAGAGTGGTCGGCTCCGAAAAGTGGGGCTATGCCGGTATAGAATCGACCATAATCGCTGAGGCCTGTGAGTTTCGGCAATCTCTGCTGGAACTCACTCCCAAATATGCCGCTGTTTTGGGAATCGAGACAGATCATTTCGATTGTTATCCCGATTTGAATGCCGTGACGGACGTCTTTAGAAAATTCTGTGCCCAGGTCAGCAGTGAGGGTTGTCTGGTCTTAAATGCAGATTGCCCCGCGACCCGAATAGCAGCCGAGGCCGCAACATGCTCTCGACAATGGTTCACATTGAAGGAAGAGCTCGATATCGAACTTCGTGAAATCGATATGCTGTGGACGATTTCCAATATCATCCGGCATAAAGAGGGTGTCGATTTTTTTGTGACGAGTCAGACTGGTATTTCTGCGATGCTGCAGGCTCCCGTTTACGGAATTCATCAAATTCAAAACGCGACCGCTGCTCTGTTACTGGCTCTCCAATTGAAAGTCGACTGGTCGGAGATCACAACGGGATTGATGAGTTTTCCGGGAGTCGAACGGCGATTTCAGCAGCGGAATCACAGTTCCGGGGCGATTTTTGTGGATGATTACGCCCATCATCCGAGTGAAATACGGGCGACCTTGAATGCCTTGCGACAAAAATTTGGCGAAAAACCGAGGCACGTCATATTTCAGCCGCATCAGGTTCAGCGGACGGAAGCATTATTTGAGGAATTCGTTACAGCTTTGCTACCAGCAGAAAAAGTCACGCTTCTGCCGGTGTTCGCTGCTCGCGAGACAGCTGATGATCGAGTAGAATCTGTTTCACGTCGACTCGTCGAAGCGGGAAATCGGCAAGGTGGGCAGTTTGAATATTGCCCGAGCCTTGACCATTTGTGTTCCAGTTTAGACGATTCATGGAAGAACGTGCCGGGAAGTGGCGGAGAAGTCATCGCAACACTTGGTGCAGGAAATATTGATCGGATTTATGATGAGCTGCCTGGATTCATTTGCTGAAATTCTCAGAGAGGACGAACCTCTCGCCCCTTACACCTGGCTGAAACTGGGCGGACCGGCTCAGTATTTCGTCGAGCCCCGTTCAACCGAAGAGTTGATCAAGGTTCTGAACTGTTGTCGTGAAGAAAAATTGGCCGTCCACGTGCTCGGCGAAGGTTCCAATCTGTTGATCCGCGATGACGGCGTGAGCGGAGTCGTCATTCGCCTTTCCGCTGGCGAATTTACTGAAGTCGATGTCGATGGGACAAAGGTCACAGCTGGAGCAGGGGCGTTGCTTTCGCATGTGATTTCCCGCTCGGTCGCTTCCGGTTTGACAGGCCTGGAAGATCTGGCAGGCATCCCCGGGACAATTGGCGGAGCAATCGTCGGCAACGCCGGCAGTAAAACGGGCGATATCGGCACGAAAGTCGAATCGATTTCTGTTTTGACTCAGGATGGAAAACAGGAAACGATCGCAGCCGATTTGATCGGCTTTGAATACCGAACCAGCCATATCGATGCGGCTGTAGTTTTAGGAGCGACGCTGAATCTGGCTGCAGATGATCCGCATGAAATCACCAAGCGACTGCGCAAAACCTGGATTATGAAACGATCTTCTCAGCCGATGTCTTCACAGTCTGCAGGTTGCATCTTTAAGAACCCGCCGGGACTTTCTGCGGGAACTTTGATCGATCAGGCGGGCTTAAAGGGGACTCGCGTCGGGGATTGTGAAGTGAGCGACATCCACGCCAACTTCATCGTCACTCACGAAAACTGCACCAGTGCCGATGTCATGCGACTCATCGACCTGGTTCGCTCCAAAGTCTCTAATGAACATGGCGTCGACCTCGACCTCGAAATCAAAGTCTGGCCGAATTAAACCATTTAGAAATGGATTCTGCAGTCGCATGAGCATCAAATAACAGTAAAAAGCTGTGTTTGCTCCTGCCAAAGGCTATAGCTCATTTATGAATATGCTTTAGACCATTTCAAGAGGATTGCAAATAAAGCCGTAGGTCAGGCACTGCCTGACGAAATTCGACGTCAATTGTTAATCATGTCAGGCAGTGCCTGACATACCTGACTGTCATACATGATGAATTAAAATTTTTCACGCAAAGCCGCAAAGATTTTTTGAAGACCTCGTTATACGGATTCTAAAAAAGAAAGAGCGCGTTTACACCCCAGTTTGAAAGCCACTGGAAGTACCCCAGGTTACTAAAGTAATCAATGGGTTATATTCTATGAAACAATGTGGTGAAATTGGAAATTATTTCCAGGATCAAATTCCAAGGGAACTCTAAACTCTCATGAAAAAAAGAAGGAATCACGCAAAGACGCAAAGATGCTTCAACGACATCNNACGCAAAGCCGCAAAGATTTTTTATTACACATTGAATGCATTTTCTTTGCGGCTTTGCGTGATAATTAATTTCTATTTAACAACGAAGATTACGTCAATTTATTTCCGGCACTTTTCCATTGCTGGATCTGCTCAAAGAGCCACTCTCGTTCCGGCTCGCGGAGGTATTCTCCGATTTCTACCCGAATGGCTCCGTCATCAAAGCGGAGCCGTTGTTGCTGGCCGAAACCTTCGAGAACAATCCGGTCGACATCAGAACGATTGAAGGAATAGCTTTTCACTTTGCTGAACACGAACGAAATCGGATTGAAGTTGTGCCGTTTCTTTCCCATCCAGTGGAAATTGACAAAGGAAATGGGCCCTTTTCCTTCCTGGAAAATCAGCTTCTGTTCTTTAAAGGCAATTTTTTCGAGCCGATTCTTTTTGAGAAACAGGTAAGCCAGCAGAAAGATCAATGGAAAAAACATCATAAAAACGATAGCCCCCCAAATTCGTAACATGTCGTTAGAACGCTGGTAACTATCAATTGCTTGCTTGATATCGATGTAGATTAAATATGAAAGCATAAAACTACTAACAAGGTAATAAACACCGAAGAAAAAACGAATGGGGTCATTCGGGCGATGTTTCCACGCGAAAGTTGTTGCCGAGTCATTTGCTTCAATGCGGAACTGGTGTCCGCAGGGTGGTTTTGGTCTGTTCATCATTAGTTCTCAGTTTTATTTGAATGATTTTTCTGCGATATGCGGAAAGCTCGATGGGTCTCTTTGCATTTTGATCGGAAAATTGACAGAATCGCCGTTTCAACACAACTTTATTAAGAACGGCTAACAAAACTCAAAAATCAAATCATATACGAAAGTCATTGAAACCAGGGTGGCGGGGG
>DOCI01000233.1:1407-9171 GCA_003503535.1 Planctomycetaceae bacterium | reverse complement strand
AGCGGAGCGCCCCCGCCATCCCAAATTGGTTTTTCATGATCAAGTTTTGTTAGGTTTTCTAAGTTTCACAACGAAAAAATTAGCGTGGGAGTTCAAGCGAAATGGCGAATGTGGCAAAACTGGCGGCTGATGCACTGACTGAAGGTGGCGGGATTTTTCGACTGGCTCCGACCTGGGTGCCTCGTTCGTTTTTGCAGCCGGGACGTCGTCTGAAATTGCGTCCGCAGGATTATTATGCCCTCGGAATGCATCGCGGCGGGATCGATGAACGCTGGTTTGGTTCCACCACTGAAGCAGCGAACGAAAACCGAAATGAAGACGAAGGTCTTTCCTACTGCGTGCACAATGGCGAACGATTCCTGCTGCGGGATGCTGTTTCCGAGTTGAAGGGCGAAGTCATTGGCGATGATATCTGGGATACCTACGGCAAATGGCCTGTCTATTCCAAATTCTTCGACAACATGGGCCCGATTCCTCACCACATGCACCAGAATGCGGAACAGGCTAAGCTGGTTGGGCAGGAAGGGAAGCCAGAGTCTTATTATTTCCCGCCGCAGATGAATCAGATCGGCAATAATTTTCCGTATACATTCATGGGATTGGAGCCGGGCACATCCAAGCAGGATGTGATTGATGCTCTGGATCGCTGGAACGAGGGCGACAACGGCATTCTGGATCTCTCCAAAGCCTATCGCCTGAAGCCGGGCACGGGCTGGTTGATTCCGCCATGCGTGCTGCATGCTCCCGGTTCACTGGTGACCTACGAACCACAATGGGGCAGCGATGTGTTCGCGATGTATCAGTCATTAGTCGAAGGCCGGATGACTCCTCGTTCTCTGTTGACCAAAGACTTCCCGGAAGAGAAGCACAACGACAACGCTTACATGGTCGAAGCACTCGATTGGGAAAAGAACGTCGATCCGAACTTCAAAGACAATAACTATCTTGAGCCGATCGTCTCCGAAGAAGGAGAAGGCTGGGTCGACAAATGGATTGTCTACGGCAAAGTCGACAGCAAACAACTCTTCACCGCCAAGGAACTGACACTTCAGCCGGGTGCGAAATGCACTGTCAAAGACGGCGGAGCATATAGTTGGATTACAGTGCAGGGGTCTGGCCGAATTGGCAAACTGAAGTTGCAGTCCCCTGTGATGATCGCCTTTGGCGACATGACCGAAGACGAAGTTTTCGTGACTGCCAAGACCGCAGGCGATGGTGTTGAGTTCGAAAATACGGGAACCGAACCACTCGTCGGACTGCGTTACTTCGGGCCCAATGCTCAGCCAAATGCTCCGGAAATTGGAGCCTGGAAGAAGTAATCGCTTTTCAGAATGTGAATGCAATAGCCTCTGTGGATTCTCACAGAGGCTATTTTTTTTGATAACTGTTTATTTCAGGTGATGAAGATTATCGTAACTGATCATGAGCCAAGTTAAAAACTCTTATTTCCAATTACACTGAAATCCCTTTCTCACACACATGGATGAACCTCAACCGCCGCAACTCGACTATTCTCGAATTCCCGATTCGATTCGGGAAATCTACGAGACGATTGAAAATGAGCTGACCTGGCTGCATGGTCGTTGGATTATGTATCGGCAGCTGTTTGGCGGGGATTCTGAGACGCTGGCGTTGCTCAATCAATCTGCTCCCACATTCTTCGGGATGCTGCAGTTTCTGTGGCTCGATTATGTAGTGCTGGAAATCTGCAGTCTGACAGATCGTCCTTCGACCTTTGGACGGGAAAATCTCGTCCTCAAGCAACTGTACGAAAAGCTGGATCGTCGCAAACATCCTGATTTGGGGCGTGAGTTGATCGAGCGTGATCGTGAGGTTGAAAAAACATGTGGCAGACTGCGGACGATTCGAAATCGCCGAATCGCCCATCGCGATCAGCACGCGGCTCTGGGAGCTTATCAGACCCCTGTTCTGGGAGTATCGCGAAAAGATGTCGATGATGCTTTGGAAGCGATGCGAGCTTACGTCAATACATTTCGGCTGGCTTTCATGGATTCCGAAATGGCGTTTGATCAGTTTGAGCTTAAAGATGATGCAATGACTTTGGTGGAAAAATTGCAGTTTGCTTTGGAAAATATGCCAGTAACTCCAAGGGATACAAAATGAAATGAGTTTGATCAGATGACAATTGGTGTGATAGGTGATATTCACGGGAATTTATTAGCGCTAGAGTCAGCTATTCTACAGCTTGAAAAGAAAAATGTCACTGAAATTGTATGCCTTGGAGATATCATTGACGGGGGTGGCTTTGATTCCGAATGTATTGAGTTAATACGTGCGAATGGGATTCAGAGTGTTCGAGGAAATCATGATGAGATTCATGATTGCTGGATTTCTGCTGAGCATCAGGAATGGTTAAATCAACTGCCATTAAAGCTTGAAATTAGTGGATGGCTTTTTTCTCATTACAACCCAAGATTAGTAGAAGAAAAAGTTAACAACTCCTCTGTTGCAGCTTATGCATTTCAATTTGCTGAGTTCACCAAAGCATGCGTTGGTCACTCCCATCTCTGTGCCCTGTATAGTCACAAGTCCGAATGGGGATTTGAATCTTCTCCTTGCCAGTTTGAAGAAAATATATATGAGTTGGATCCTTGTCTCAGATACTTATTCGTCAATCCAAGTTTAGCGTATTCTCGAGATGGTTTCCCGCATCCAAGATGTTCAATCATCAGTGATCATTCGATTGAAATTGTAAACATTGACGCTTCATTACTGACGTAGACTATTTTTAAATGGTTTCTGCAGTCGAATGAATGTCAAGCGACTAGAAATCACGATGTTTGCTCCTGCAATTTGCTGCAGTTCATTTTTGAATATGCTCTGGATTTTACTTTTTCAATACTGAATAAGAGTGGTGAAGCAGTATTAAAGGAATTCGGATTGTAGGGAATATGACTTCAAATTTTTTAAACCTTGCTGGTAAAAATCATTCCTTCCAATCAGCTTCGGTAATTGCGAGCTAAATTCAAAGCAAGGACTGTTTTGAATCTTTAGTTGATTAAGGCCCGCACATGATTTCGATTCCTTCGTATCTGGAAAATTGGACTCCTGAGCAGTATCAAATGCTGGAAAAGTCGGTTCTGGTTGCGCAGCATCGTATCCACGAAACCGGACTGTTTTCGGATGAAGCCTTGTGCGAACTGATTGATCGCCATCCTGATAATTATTTGACGATTGCCGGGATGGGGAATGATGCAAGTAAGTTTGAGTGGATGACCGGGGAGCGGGGAAATTGCTCGGCTGAAGATCTGCTTCGAGCTGTGAAAGAAGGTCAACTCTGGTTGAATCTTGTTTGTCTGGGGCGGTTTCATTCTGAATACAATCGACTGGTGAATTCTGTGTATGATGAACTCGAAGCGAAGAGTCGAGGGTTCAGGGCACGACACCCTTCTTCCAATCTCCTGATTTCCTCACCGAATGCGATGGTCTATTTTCATATTGATCTGCCGGTCAATATGTTGTGGCATCTGCGGGGAGAAAAGCAGGTCTGGGTGTATCCTCCATTTGATTCCCGGTTTGTTTCTTCCCGGAATATCGAGCGGTTGATCAATGGTGAGATGGCCGAGGACATGCCTTACCAAACCTGGTTTGAGGATTACGCACTCTCATTTCGGGTCAAGCCGGGCGAGATGATCACCTGGCCTCAAAATACTCCTCATCGCGTGACTAACTGTGATGGTTTGAACGTATCCCTATCGACCGAGCATCGGAATGTGATTGCGAAACGCAGAATCAATGTTCATCTGGCCAATTCATTTCTACGCAAACAGTTTGACTGTCAGTCGCTTTCCAGTGATGTTCGCGGAATCTCTGCACAGCTGAAGGAGATGTATGCCCGTTCGATGGTGCTGTGGAATCGATTGTGTAAACAGAAAAGTTGTGAACCATTTTCCTATCGCAAACGATTCCAGGTCGATCCCGATGCCTCGAAAGGGTATGTCATGCTGGAGAATGAGGATTCAGGCTCGTTCAGTGAAGAAGAACAATTGCTGGCAAGCGTTTGAATTTTCAATTCATCGTCTAAATTTTCCATAGCTCCTCCTCCCCTTTGATAACGCAATCTTTTGAGCATGATTGACCTGCCAGATTCAACAATTGAAACCCTGAACCGGATGCGCGATATAGAATCGCAGGTGCAGCCGAAGAGGTTTCATTGGAAACAATTATTTCGTTTGAAGCGGGACAACCTGGTGCTTTTCGGCATGATTGGATTACTGGGAGTTCTGGCAGTGGGAATGTCCTGGATGGTGCGGGAGCGTCAGTCGCACGAGCAAAAACTAGCCGAACGTAAGGAGATGGTTGCGAGCTATAAAAACCAGAAGACTCAGGAAGTTTCTCTGGGCGAGAAGGAGTTTGTGTCTTCGAGTCAGATTAATTCTGGACAGGCGGAGATGGTCAGTTATGAGGCGGTATTGACAGTCGAAGGATCCGAGCACGATTACGGCTTAATTCGCTCCCGAATTGATCAGCATCGCAATAAAATCAATGAGAAAATCGAAATGCAAGTTTCTTCTGCACCAGAAGAAGACTTTAAAGATCCTGCGTTGTCGAAGTTGCGAAATGACTTACGACTGGGAGTCAATGAAATTCTGGGAGAAGGGGAAGTGCTGGAAATCAACTTCTCGAAATTCGTACGCTACGAACTGAAAACGACATATTAGCTGGAGTTTTACAAAACGCTTCTGACTGAAAAATAACCACGAATGAGCACAGATAATAACATCCGTGAGACTTTCTTTAATATCAAGTCAGTCGGAGCCTGGCCTACGGTTAGATTTCTTATTTCCAGCTGATTTGCAGCGTCTCAATCGGTAGCACATCGTTCATGCTGCCCGAGGGAAAACCAGCCAGATCAAGTGTGACGTAGCGAAATCCCAACTTCTGCAATTCGAGAAGGATTTCTTCTCGTACGGTGTTATCCATAATCGCAGTCAGTTCCGAAGTGGGCAGTTCGATGCGAGCCAGATCGTGAAATTCGTGACGGACACGCAACTCCATCAGATTTAGTTTTTCCTTCAGATAACGCTCAGCGGCATCAACTCTGCGGACTCGTTCCTGTGTCACTTCCAACCCATGGGCAATGCGACTCGACAGACAGGGACTGGCTGGTTTGTTCCAGACAGGTAAATTCCAGGCTTTTGCGAGTGCTCTCACATCGGCTTTGTTAATTCCTGCTTCAACGAGGGGACTACGAACCGAATGCTGGGAAGCAGCTTCGAGTCCCGGGCGATAATCTCCCAGGTCGTCGGTATTCGTTCCATTCACGATCACATCATACGAAATCTCATCAGAATGCTGCTCGATCGTTTCATACAATGTGTCCTTGCAGAAGAAACAGCGGTTGCCGGAGTTTGCCCGATATTTCTCGTTTTCGAACTCCGTCGTTTTGAGAACCTTGAGTTCAATTCCGATCTGACTGGCAATCGAGCGGGCCTCATCCACTGCTCCGAGTGGAAGGGAAGGACTTTCGGCAATCACGGCGATTGCTTGTGAGTCAGTGGCTAGAACAGCTGCTTTGGCAACAACGGCGCTATCGACACCTCCCGAAAATGCGACCGCGACCCGGCCCATTTCCTGAATAATCTGGAGCAGGTGTGCCTGTTTTGAGGTAAGATCTGGTTCAGACATCGGGCGGCTTTCATTGATCAAATCGGTTCACAAGCCGAATTGAGAGAGAATCGGCGATTGCGAAATGGGTTTGATTCAGTATAAACTAATTGTTCCAAGTGAGAACACTTGCATGAGCGGAATACTGAACTCCTGGAAATGAGGCTAATCGATGTTCGCACCCAAGGTAAGCAAAAGTCTGAACTGGATACGAAGAATCGTATTTGTGCTGATGACCTGTGCAATGTTTCATGTGGCAGCAGATGTTTCGCTCGGGCAGTTGACATCAGATCAGCGTCGGGAATTGAATGATTTACGGCGAGAAGTCACCAAAGTGGCTTTGACGATACGCCGCAAAGATTATGAAGATGCGGAAAAAGCTCTGACTTCCGCCGAAGAAGCCCTCAATAAAATAATGACCGATGCTGGCGTGGATGCGAGCGATCGTTCGGTTGCTTTAATTCAGAAGGCAATCGATGTGCAGAAGCAGACGCTGGCTCGGGCAACGGGTAACGAGAATGGCGGGGCAATGGGCGGGGTCAGCTTCGCTAAAGATGTTGCCCCGATTCTGGCAGGCAAGTGTATGGGCTGTCACGATCAGACAGCCAGTGGTGGTTTACGATTGGATACGTTTGCCGGTTTACGTCGTGGAGGTCGCAGTGGTCCTTTAGTCGTACCCGGGGCTCCACAACGAAGTCCTCTGGCTATGAAACTAATCTCTCCCCCTCCTCAGCGAATGCCAAAGAATGGCCCAGCCTTGCCAGCTGATGAAATCAAAACTATTGCTGACTGGATTACGCAGGGAGCCAAATACGATGATGATGATCAGAATCGATCTGTTTCCGAATTGGCCGAGAGTGCGAAGAATGGCGGAATGAAGAAGCCGGAAATCACTGTCGCAAAACCGGATGGAACTGAAACCGTTTCGTTCACTAAAGATATAGCACCGATGCTGGTGACGTTCTGTCATGGATGTCACAGCGGAAATAATCCAGCCAGTGGATTGTCGGTCGAGACGTTCGAAAAACTTCTGATTGGTGGTGATAGCGGCGAAGTTTTGATTCCGGGAGAACTGGAAGACAGTCGTTTGTTCCGATTGACGGGTGGACTGGAAAATCCCCGGATGCCGCAGGGGCAGGCCCGTATCACGCGAAAGAACTATGAAGACCTGAAAGCATGGATTTCTGAGGGTATCAAGTACGACGGGAAAGATCCGAAAACGCCTATTCTGGAATTGGTCCCTTCTGCTTCGGACATTCGCTTAATGGAATTGCGACAAATGTCCGAAGCCGATTTTGAGAAAATGCGTCGAGAACGAGGAGAGTCACATTGGAGACGCACACTTTCGTCTGCGAATCCTGCTACTGTGATGGATGGAGATTTTCTTGTGATGGGAAATGTCGATCCGAACCGCTTGCAGCAGGTCCTTGACTGGTCGAAGGAGATGAAGTCTGGCCTGGCAGAGAAAGTTGGATTGACTGCAGCTCCGAAGTGGAAAGGTCGATTGGCGATTTATGTCTTTAAAGATCGCTACGATTATGACGAGTTCAATCGATCGATTGAAAATCGACAGGCTGCGAAAGGATTATTTGGGCATGCCAAAGTTGTCAATGAATTTGAAGATGCCTATGTCGCAGTCTTAGATACCGGAGATACCTCTTCTGCGGATACGCCAAAATTGCAGTGGACGTTGCAAAAGGCGTTAATCTCGGCTGCGATGCAATTGAGGGGGACCTCTCCGGTTCAATGGTTGACGGAAGGCACGGGATGGGCTAAAGCGGATTCTGACTTGCGAAGTCCGGAATTTGAAAGAGCTTTGACTCTCAGTGCGGCCCGCGCTATTCAGGATTTGAATCGTCCCGAGAATTTATTCACTGCAGGGACGTTTGCGCCCGATGTGACCGAGCATGCCGGCTTCCTTGTCGTTCGCTTTTTGATGGGAAGTGGTTCCACAGAACAATTCAACAGATTCGCAGGAATATTGCGGGATGGCCGTACTCCCGATGATGCCTGTCGAGCAGCCTACAATACGACAGCTGCTGACCTTGCCAAGGCGGTGGTTGCAAAACTGCGGTAGTGGAAACTGTCAGGAAATCAAATGTGATTGGGACGTCGTCCCCTCGCTTACGCTTCGGG
>DOCI01000233.1:0-1202 GCA_003503535.1 Planctomycetaceae bacterium | reverse complement strand
CAGGCAGGATGCCTGTCCTACGAAGCTATTAATAAGTTTGTAAGATAAGCGAATGATTACAAGTGACGTACTGATAATTGGCGGTGGCGCCATTGGGCTGACAACTGCTTTTGAATTGAGCAGAAGAGGCCATTCGGTAGCGGTGCTCGATCGTCAGGCTATTGGTTGCGAAAGTTCCTGGGCAGGCGCAGGGATGATTCCACCTGGCGAAATTCATCTTGAGAATTCGAGCTATCGACAATTTGCCCAATTGAGTTCAGGTCTCTGGGCAGATCTTGCAGAATCACTGCAAGAGTATTCAGAGATTGATGTGGAATACCGAACCTGCGGAGCGCTGGTTTTGCCTGCAGAACAAACAAGTTCAACAACACAAACTGAATTTGAACTTTGGCAGCAGCAAAAGATTCCCGTTGAGCGATTGCAAAGAGATGAACTGATTGCGTTTCATCCCAGGTTTCGCAGTCCCGTCGATGAGGCTTATTTCTTGCCAACGCAGGCTCAAGTGAGAAATCCTCGATATATCAGAGCTTTAAAAGCAGCCTGCGATCAACTGGGAGTTCAATTTTATGAGCATGAACAGATCCGGGAAATCAAGTTTCATCACGGGCAAGTGACTGACATATTGACTAAAACCGAAGCCTACAATGCGAGTCGGGTTGTGATCGCTACCGGAGCCTGGACGAGTCAGTTCGCTCAATGGTTCGACGTTTCGATTCCGGTGGAACCGGTTCGCGGTCAGATTGCCCTGGTGAAATTGCCGGAAGCTTTCCCATCGATTATCGAAAGAGGAAAGTGCTATCTGGTTCCGAGAGCAGATGGTCACATTTTGATTGGAGCGACTGAGGAACTTGTCGGTTTTGATCGCAATTGCGAAGCAGAAACGGTCATACGTCTTCTGGATTTTGGAGCCGAGTTGATTCCAGAAATCCGTGATTTGCAGGTCGAAAAATCATGGTGTGGCTTTCGTCCGGTCACTCCCGATCACTTACCTGTGATCGGTTTTGTGCCGGGATATGAAAATCTTCTTGTCTGTTCGGGACATTACCGTGCAGGCTTATCGCTCTCTCCGGCGTCAGGATTGGTTATGGCGCAGTTAATTTGTGGGGACACTACAGAACTGAGCCTTGAGGATTTTGATCCTGAGCGATTTCATCTGGAAATCACAACCAACTAACTAAGTGAAGTTTTGCAAATTCCAATAA
>DOCI01000037.1:1023-2914 GCA_003503535.1 Planctomycetaceae bacterium | reverse complement strand
GCGGAGCGCCCCCGCCACCCGGAAATTCTTCTTCAACAGGCCATGGATGTCCGGTTTCGATTTGGAACAGAGTTTAGATAATCCGATGAACTCTCGTACCGAATATGACGTCCTGATTATCGGACAGGGTTTAGCCGGGACATGCCTGGCGTGGCAGTTATTGCTGCGTGGCCAACGCGTGATGGTGATTGATCGTGAGGAATCGGTCACCTCTTCCAAAATTGCGGCTGGCCTGATGACTCCCGTCACCGGCAAACGCTTTGTTCTCAGCTGGCGTTATGCGGAATTCTTTGAGGAAGCTGCTCGTTTCTATCGGGATATCGAGCAGCAAACCGAATCCTCATTTCTGAATTTACGAACCTATACGCGCATCTTTCGCAGCGAGCAGGAGCGTACTGACTTCATCGAAAAACGAGCCGACAAGCTCGATTCAATTCGCTTCGAACTTCTCGATTCCGACGGTACAGAGCTCACTGCATTTCATGCTCCAGAGGGGGTATTGCAAGTCAAAGAGGTCGGTCAATTGCAGGTCGCGAAATTTCTGGAGGTTTCGCGTGACTGGTTTCGACAAAAAGAAAGTTATCGAGCGGCTGAAATTGATCCCGTCCACGATGTGCAGATTGAGCAGAATCGTATCGTACTGGATTCGCTGGGTTGTTCTGCGAAACGTATTGTCTACTGCCGTGGAGCAGAAGATCGATTTCATCCCCTGTTTTCCTCCTTGCCATTTTTACCGGCCAAGGGAGAAATTCTGACGATGGAGATTCCAAACATTTCTGCCGAGGATGTGATCAGTCAGGGGATCTGGCTGGCTCCCAACGAAGAAGGCCACTTTCGAGTGGGCTCTACTTATGACTGGGATCACTTGAACCAGGAACCAACAGCACAAGGACGTGATCAGATTTTAAAAACACTGAGCGGAATCTTACGAGAATCACCACATGAAATCATCAATCATCAGGCGGCTGTTCCACCGGCGATGAATGATCAGAAACCCCTCGCCTGTTTCCATCCTGAACAGCCTCGCGTTGGAATTCTGAATGGACTCGGATCAAAAGGATCGTTGCAGGCTCCCTGGCTGGCAAAGCAAATGGCCGAGCACATTGTGGCGGGACGTGAACTCGATCCTGAAATTGATGGATGCAGAAAGTTGAAATCATGCCTCAGTTAACAGACCTGGCTCATGCGGCTGTTTCCAAAGTCGTTCACAAAGGGGATGTTGTCGTCGACGCCACAGTCGGGAACGGGCACGACACAACATTCTTATCTGAACTTGTCGGTACAGAGGGCAGAGTCTTAGCCTTTGATATTCAATCGGTTGCGATTAAACAGGCACTGGAGCGTCTTCGAAACTCAGGTCATCAGAATGTGACCTGGTTTGCGATGGATCACGCACACCTTGCAGAGGTTCTGCAGGAAGAAGGCATATCAGAAGTAAAAGCAGTGATGTTCAACCTTGGTTATCTGCCGGGAGGGGATCATGAAATTGTGACCCGCATCGATTCGACCTTGAAAGCGATTCATGCCGGACTGCAGGCACTTATAGTCAATGGAGTGATGACCATCCTCGCTTACATCGGTCACCCGGGTGGACTTGATGAAGCGGAGGCGATTGAGACTTTTCTGAACAAGCTGAATCCTGAGTTCTATGAAACTCAGTTCGACTATGGTAACTCACCAAAGAGTCCACGGCTGTTGATTGTGAAAAAAACCGCGGATGAACGCAGATAAACGCAGATTAAATTTTATCCGCGTTTATCTACGTCTATCTGCGGTTCAAACTTTTTTTCGTTTGGTCATGGAGTATTAATTACGGAAGTTCGCGGAGTTTGATTTTCTGTAGCTTGAGTGGCAGTCCGTGATCCTGGAATCCGATGTAGCCGGTTTTGGG
>DOCI01000037.1:0-967 GCA_003503535.1 Planctomycetaceae bacterium | reverse complement strand
GGGACGGCTCGCCAGTGGTCCTTGAGAAAGGTCGACTTCGTTGACAACTTTTTCATTCAGGATGACGGTCAATTGATCGTCTTTGCAGATGATCTCAAAATGGTTCCATTCGCCAGCAGGTTTTGCGTTTTGAGCAGTCGGTGGAATTTTAGGGATGACGCCTCCGGAAGTATGATCGGTCAGTTTGTCCTGGCCGTGAGAATCGTAGATGTGTACTTCGATGCCCTGCTGCACAGGATTGGCACGATCGGCGACGTGGAAATAAAACCCGCTGTTTCCTTTTGGTTCGACTTTGTAATCGAACGCACAGGAAAAGTTTCGATATTGCTTGTCGAGCCACAGGTAGGAATCGTAACGGGTCCAGCCGGATTCGCCGGGTCGAGGCGTCAGTGTGACAACACCTTCGTCGTTGATGCTCCAGTTTCCTTTAGTCTGCCAGTGTGTTTCGAGTTTGTTATCGGGCAGCAAATCGATCCAACCTGCTTTATCTTCGGCTTGAAGCGAACTTGAAGAGAGGCCCGCAGCCACTCCTACGGTTAGAGCCAGGATTGCAAATTTCATTGGGTAAATTCCTCTAAATCAGTTTGTTTACGGTTAATCCGAAAGATGTTGTCGCGTAGAACTGTTTCGTGATCTTCCATAAAAAATGGTTGAGAATCAATGATCAACATGGATTGATCTGTTCACTTAATGTAGACTATCAGTGTTGATCGTATCTGTAAAGAAGCCGATGACTGCCCACCTCTTAACCTCGCGGAGTGCTCCCGATGACTGCACAGACTTCTTATTCTGGAAATAACTTCCGATGTGGTGGTCCCGTTTCGCGGCGTGCCTTTTTACAGGCAGGAGCCCTGGGAGTTGGTGGTTTTGGGTTGACTGACTTTCTGCGACTCAAAGCCGAAGCTGGCCAGACCGTAGGTCCGGATCATCCTGCTGTGATTTTCGTCTGGTTGCCGGGCGGACCTCC
>DOCI01000070.1:27267-27693 GCA_003503535.1 Planctomycetaceae bacterium | reverse complement strand
TTATTGGAATTTGCAAAACTCCAGTTAGTAAAAAGCAGTCAAGATTTTGAATAGCTTTTAAGGCCCATCAGGCGATATCTCTGGGCACTGAACATCAAGAGAGTTTCCGAATCATAACATTACAATGGAAAAAGAATGACCTCGGAACCATTTTTGCACGTTATTACAGAAAGTAAGCGAGACTGCTGGTCACTGCCAAAATTGCATTCAGTGAAGTGAGAAGGCAATTAATCGAGGGATATTTGAGTTATGAGAGATGAAGAAATGGCCATGGGGCCAGGATCGACAGGGAATGTGGTCGCTGCATTGTGCAGCTTTTTTCTACCTGGATTGGGACAACTGATTCAAGGGCGAGTGATCACCGCGTTAATCCATTTTGTGCTGACAGGACTCCTGTGGTGCATTTGGATGGGGTGGGTGATTCAC
>DOCI01000070.1:26798-27127 GCA_003503535.1 Planctomycetaceae bacterium | reverse complement strand
AACACGGTTGGACGACGAACTCTTTTGAGGATTGTTACTGATCTCCGGGGATCAGCGTGCCGTTGTCATCAGTGGGGACCACCGTGGTACCATTATCGTTCCCTTCGCCAGGCACAACTGCGGAGGAATCACCCTCCTCCATTTGATTCATTTCCGGATCATAAACTTCCGGTGTGATCGGTCGTCGCTCGGGATATTTGAAATAGGTTGGATAGGTGCTCTCCGATTCCCGGATCATGACGATCAAGCCATTTTCACGTACCATAAACAGGCGATCGGTTCGGGCATTGTTTGTGTCGACATTGAATGAAGTGGCTGGAATCATCCCG
>DOCI01000070.1:22913-26671 GCA_003503535.1 Planctomycetaceae bacterium | reverse complement strand
AAGTTGCGTTCGAGAATCAGAATATTATTGATTGAATCGGTGACAAACACAAAATTTTGAGTTGCTGCTCGGAAATCGACCGCTCGCTTTTGAGGTTCACTCCAGATTGGGAAACCATTGTAAGCATCCAGTGCAGACAGTCCCCCTGTTTCAGGAAGGACATAAACCACTTCGGTTCTTACGCCCTGAATCGTACCTTCAATAATGTAAGGCGACTTGCGGATGGGCAATCCGGAAAGAAATGACCAGCGAACCTGTCCATTCTTAGCGTTCAGACAGTAAAAGTTAAAATCTTCCGATGCCAGAAACATATAATCGTTGTGAATGACGAGTGGTGCAGAAATCGGAGCATCGGTTTCGAACTGGAACAGCAACTTTCGAGTAGCCGCACTGACGGTATATAACGATTTGTCCTGACTGGCAAAACTGACCGCTCGCCCGTAGGAAACTGGTGGTGAAGTGATTTTCTCAGCTGTCTTATATCTCCAGGCCTGAGTGGCCAGAGAGTAATCCGGGAGCAGGCGCTCGTTATAAAGTTGACGGATCTTTCTCAAATCGAAAGCATACACACTGCCATCTAGCGTACCAACGTAAATTTGTTGATCATCGACTGAGGGAGCCGTCGAAGCCATTTGTGGCAGTGTGATATTCCAGTTGATATCTCCCCGGGCGCGGTCAAGAGAATACAGTGTCATTCCGGTAACAATCAGGACTTCATTATCGTTCATTACAGGTTTGAACGTCGCCTGAGTGCCTCTTCCAATACGATTGACCCAGATTTTATCCCCAGTCTCGGCATCGAACATTGTGACCATGCCGGTTGAAGAGATGGCTATAATCGATCGCTCATCGATCGAAATATGTTGGATTTTGTCACGTCCGAATTCCAGTGTCGCCTGACCAACCCAACCAATCTCCAGGCCGTAACGATTCAAATTCCGGGCAGAAGGAACTGGATTCGTATTGAGCAGACTGACCTGAGCTGAAGCGCTCGGGCAGACGGTTAATACTGTCAGCAGACTCAAAATTGTTATATTCCGAATCATCGGAAAGACTCCAACTCTTAGAGAAGATGAACTCAATTGTTGTGATATGTGGATGAGGATAAAAGAATTTACCCATCTATCTGAACATCGTCGATCTGAAAGTTTAACGCGATGAATTCCTCGGAATCCAGCTTCTATCAGGATGATTTACGGCTCTGCCCCTGATTTTGCCGACACAATAAGTGCATTCGGAGGGAATTTGTGCATTCAAACACAATTTCAGGATCTCCTCTGGCAATTTCAGGACTCTCAAATGACGATGATCACCATTAGATACGAAAGTGGATGCAGAGTAACCTGAAAAATTCATTCTGAGTAAATTTTCTCAAACCTGAGGCTCAAACCTCCTATGATCAGGAATATCCTTGCCACAAGGTCATTTTAAGGCATAATGCAGAGGAATTCTTGAAAGTTCGGGCTGTCTGACCGTATTTCCGTCCACATTGTGGACAAAACTGCCATGTTCCATCATCTGTTGAATAATTCGAAGCGTTTGAGTGTGATCATGCTGGCCATGTTTTCACTGCCTTTCGCGGTACGCGCCGATTTGGTTCGTCTGAAGCAGGGTGGGGAATTGCGTGGCAAAATCGTAACGAACGTCAACGAAGTCGGATATCGTGTGAGCGTTCGCACAGTGACCGGTGCGGTCATTACTGTGCATAAAAATGATGTCGGGTTTGAAACCAGGCGTCCACTTTCGTTTGAAACCTACGAATTAAAGTCTCGTCTGGTTCCTGATACTGTCGAAGCACAATGGGAGTTGGCTGAGTGGTGTCGCGAGCAGCGGTTGAAGCGTCAGCAGGAAATCCACTTGGAAAAAATGCTCGCACTCGATCCAACACACGAAATTGCTCATCGTCTGCTGGGGCATGTCGAACGAGACGGCAAATGGGCCTCCCTGGAAGAGCACATGCTCGATCAGGGGTATGTCAGATATCGAGGGCGGTACATCACTCCTGAAGAAAAACTATTGCTGGAACATTCCCAGGAGGAACGAGAGCGACAAAATGAATGGATGGCCAAAGCCAGTTTGTGGGCCAGCTGGTTAACTGGACGAATCGATAAACAACGGGAGATTGCCCTCGAAAATTTTCGCACCATTGATGATCCGCTTGCCATTCCTGGACTACAAAGACATCTGGGCGAACAGGAAAATCGGAATCTGAGAAGTCTTTATATCGAAACTCTCAGTCAGATCAACGATTCTTCAGCGATAACGGCTTTAGTGCGAATGGGCGTTTTTGATGGTGATCGTGGATTACGGCTGCGAGCAATCGAAAAGATCCCGGAAAACCAGACCTATCTTGCGGTTACCGAATTCGTACAACATCTCAGGGATAGCCAGAACGTGGTGGTCCGCCGGGCTGCCACTGGATTGAAAACTCTGGGCAGCAGCAAAGCCGTCCCCCAACTGATCGATGCCCTGGTCACGAATCACTCTTATCGAATCAAGGTTCCAAATCCTACGACAGGTGTTTCCCTGGGTCCAGGAGGTTCAGTTTCTTCCGGTGGTCGAGGTTCATTGCTCCCACCAGATATTGAAGCCGCTTTGCTGACCGGCGCAATGTCACCCGATAACATTATACTGCCGCCCGGTCCTCAATCTTTTCATTGGGAAACCGTGAATATTGCGCAGCAAAATCCTGAAGTGCTCGAGGCTCTCCGGTCACTCACGTAAGTTGACTTCGGCTTTGACGAACGCACCTGGAAATTATGGTGGCTCTCACAGAATACGTGAGCTTGCATTCGTGTGGAACAGGAACACCTGTTCGCAGTCCAGCGACAAAGCGCCGCCGCAGTGTTGTTGCGTGAGATTGGGAATTTGTGCCAAAGTGAACACCTCAAGCTCCTAAAGCCTTACCAATTATGCATATATGTGTTCATGCATGTGTGCAAAATATTGAATTCCAGCTTGGATATCCCCCAATTGCCCCAAATTCAATCCGCATGATTCTCGCAGGTTGACGATTTTTTCGATGAATTTTGGTAAAAATCAGGAAAATTCAAAATCACGCGAACCAATCCGTCGTTACTATTGTCAGACGAATGTGGGAGATTTGCAGGCAAATCGAGCAGGATCATTCCCCCGACCGAAGGACTGGAATCTCAAGGATTTTTTTTCAGGATCACTTTTTGATCCCCATGTGAGGGATTGCATCCTGAAAACATTGAGGAACTTTTAGCGAAACAACCTATTTTCTTCTTTTCCAGACGCTGCGGCACGACCGCAGGAGGTGCGACGATGATTAATATCACCACGAATATCAACGCAACAGTTACCGTCACAGCAGCAGTTGTGAATGCATCGGTTATTGCCTGCGTCCGTGGCGCCGTCACGCTGAGCCATCGTCTGGAACATTGGCTATTTAGCGAGGGCTCTTATCGGAAGTCCGGCGGTTTTGGGAGCGGCGGCATAAAACGCCAACGCCCCGATCGCAAGCAACAGCATGATTTATTGCATGACTGTTGTTTCGACCCGATGTGTCAGCCTTGCGACGGAAGAATGCCGGGGATGTCCCCCGCATTCAGTGGAATGTGCTCTTAACGAGCCCTTTTCGCACAGCGTGGTTTTACGCCACGTCAATCCGTTGTCCGGCCCGCTGACTGAGGGAATCGAAATGTTTTCGATCCTTTCTGTTCATGCGGTGTGTGCGCTTCATTCACTTTTGCCTTCCTCACTTCGGCTGCTGCGTATTCGCACGATTTTTGCGA
>DOCI01000070.1:21719-22779 GCA_003503535.1 Planctomycetaceae bacterium | reverse complement strand
ATTTTTGCGACCGCAGTCCGATTTTGAGAAAGCCACGTCAGACCCGATAAAGGCGGGCGGCTGTGTGCTTTCCGGGGATCAGGCAATCACTTGTCAGGAAAGGCAAGGAGCCATGGAAGAAAATCGATTAATCCAGTTGGTTGCAGAGGCTCAGTCTGGTAGCCGCGACGCGTTCGGCGAGTTGATGTCCGAATTCGAATCGTCTGTATTCGCTGTTGTGATGAAGCGTTTGCGAAACACCGCCGAAGCAGCCGAGGTGACTCAGGAAGTATTCCTGCGAGCTCTGCGAAAATTGGAGCAGTTGCGGGAGCCGTTGCGTTTCGTGGGATGGTTGCATCGAATTGCGGTTCGATTGTCAATCAATCACGCCTTGCGACGACCACCCGAATCGGCTCAGTCGCCAGAAGTGTTCGCAGCCGTGACCGAATCCCGAGGTTCTGAACCGTGGGAAGAAGTTGTGTCCAGCGAACGGGCTACTCAGTTGCGAGCCGGGATTGAAAAGTTGCGGGAGATGGATCGCGATACGTTGGTCGCGTTCTACTTCCACGGCCAGTCGCTGCAGGAAATGAGCGATCATTTCGCCAGCCCGGTCGGAACCATCAAACGACGTCTGCACACCGCCCGACATCGTCTGCGAGAACAACTCGCCGACATGCAACCGGCATAGTGCGGACGGTGAATTTTAATAAACCTTAATCGCTGAGTGAGACTCCGGCAGGTGCAAACCTGTCGGAGTTTTTTTATGATTACTGAACTCTGCAGGAATGGTTAAAAACTCCAATTTGCACCGGTTGACAAGTTATAAATATAAGGCAGATATCAGGGCGAACTTTCGATGACCAAATTCTCGCAGCATTTCTTATTCGGTGCTCTGATGTTTGTTGTTCAAACGACACATGCATCAGAAATTGCCAAAGATAATAATAAATCGGATAAGACACCGGATGCGAAAGAGTCTTTAGTTTCCCCTTTTCGAATCAGCAAAGAAACCACACGAATTCTTGAGCCTGTTCATCCTGATGGATACATGGATTACACAGCAGAGTTAAACGAAAGTGCG
>DOCI01000070.1:16881-21694 GCA_003503535.1 Planctomycetaceae bacterium | reverse complement strand
AATTCCAAAGATAACGCTGCAGTCGCATTAAATCTATTGGCCTGCTGGAGTAAAAAAGTACATGCAGCGCCCATGGAGGAAATTTGGTTCCATATCTTCGATAAGTTGAATGCTTTCGATTTAATGACATCAGCGGACAGTCCCGTTTTTGTCTCTTATGAAGTCGTCAACAATCATGAGGATCTCGATTTAGCATCAAGGCTGAATTCGCAGAGCAAATACAAAGAGGCGTTACAAATACAGCTGAAACTGAAGCCTATAACTGAAGTTGAACACTATCTGGATAAAAATAAGAAGGTGGTTGAATATCTGATTAATGAACTGAACAAGCCACAATTTTTCGATCCAATTATGATGCCAGTGATTCCTTTCGGGAGTTATAACGCTACTAAATACAAACAGTTTGGTGAACTACTTCTAATCCAAATACGGTATTCCATTTCCGCCGACAAACAACAAGATGCCTTCAAAAGCCTGAAGACATTGTTTCAACTTGCCGGGCATCTCGAAGGTTCAAAATTATTTCTGGATCGTCTTACAGGCTCCCATTTCAAAGTGAAAGCCAGTCAGCTTGCTATAGAGATGATTCAGTCACAAAACTTTTCCCCAAAAACGTTGACGCAGATTTCTACTCTACTCAATTCAGAGAAACCTGCTCCTGAACCATGGCAGTTCATTGACGAGACCGTTCGATTTGAATTGCTGCAAATGATTCAATTGTATTCAATGGGGCTTCAGGAAAACTTCGAAGCTGAATTTATGGAAATGCCAAATACAGACAGGTTGGACTCTCTTCTAGCCTCACAAAAAGTGGATTTGGATTTATCATTGATAACTGCAAATTCTATGATCGATCAGTTAGTCAAACTTGCAAAAACAAAGCCAGGCATGGAATATCGAGAGGCAAAAAGAAATTTTAAAAACACTTATTTTTCGGATCCTATGGCTGATAAAATGATTAAAGATGCAGCATTGATCACGGCAAGTCGCTTACTTAGATTCAAAGATAGTGAAAAACGGAATGGGAAATTCGTAGGAACATTTTATGCCTTATGGATACTGACAGAAACTTACGAATCTCGCGAGCCATTTCTTGAAAGCGAGGAGTGGATCGAACTCACGAAAGTTGCACTTGATATTAAAACGTATCAATTGAAGCACTCCGAACTCCCCAAGTCACTTAATGAACTTTACAAAGACCTGGCTCGCGACCCCGTACTGTCCATCTTTGGTGAACCCTTTGTGTATCTCGTCGAAGGTGAAAACTACCATCTCTATTCCAAAGGAATCGATGGAGTCGACCAGGATGGAATCTGGCACGAAAAAAACGGTACTCGCGAAGGAACCTCTGATGACATTGGAATCTGGACTAAACAATTGGTAGAAAATGAAACTGAAAAGTAAGTAGAATGAATGCTACTCATATCTTAAGTTAGCAGGAATTCGAAAATGTCTTGGGGGATAATTTCAGGAGTTATTATTTTCGTTACGATTCTCGCTGCAGTGGAATCCTACAGAGATCGTATTGTCAAAAAAGAATATCTCGATAAGCATCCCCCGCTCTCCGATGAGGAATTTATGCGACGATGTGGCGAGAATATCCCGCCGGAAGTTGCTCTGAAAGTTCGTCGCATATTTTCAGAAACCAGTGGGATGGATTACGAACACATTTATCCAGACACGCGACTTTTTGAAGATCTCAAACTCGGGTGATTAATACGACTCAATTCATCTGGATTTCAGTCCTTTAAAAGCTGTAATCAATCCGCTCTCTGCCGTTTCTTGTGCAGAGTGAGCGATAAACCTCAGTATCAATCAATTTGCTGACGCTTTGGGTAGAGCCGTCAGCCATGGCGAAGTGGATGGCGTCGCCGTGCCAGCTGCCGAAGCTGAGCATAACTGCGGGAATGGCTTGAAGTTGATCGCCACGCCACATCGTATCGAAATTGGGTTTGTCATCACGGGCGCGAGCACAGCAACTGTAGCCATCCGGCCATAATCCCAACTGCGTTTCACCGAGCATGATTGTCGAACTGGTCCCATCAGTGACATTTTTAAACTTCACCGCACTGTTTCCATAGAACAGACCATTGTTGAGTGGCTTTGCGTTCGGATCGGTCGATTCCGGCCAGTATCCCATATTACCGCGATATTGTGTCATTTTTTGAGGCAGGCAAGACTCGGGAACAGCTGAACTGGGACAAATGTAGGGCTTGATCGTCACATTCCCTGCGGCAATATTATTCGCAGAAAAACGAGCGGCTTCAAAGTCGACATTGACGGTCAATTGGTCCATTTGACGCAATAACAAAGCGTGCCAGCCCCAGCCTTTGCCCATGCAGGCCCATTCATGGATCAATTCCGCCAGTCCGGGAATATTAACATCGCACTGTAGAGACTCGGCCATGTCGGAGGAATCGTCGGGTGGAATCATCGCGGGTGGCAGACTGCTGTCGTAGCCTCTTGAACTGAGGACAAAACCACTGGGGAATGATCCGAAGCTATCGTGATAATTATGCATGCCGATGGCAATTTGATGCAGATTATTCCGACAACTCGCCCGCCGAGACGCTTCCCGTGCCTGCTGAACCGCTGGGAGCAGAAGGGCAATTAAAATCGAAATAATGGTAATCACGACGAGTAATTCAATAAGGGTAAAGCCAGATGGAATCATTTTATGACTTCTCTGATCGGACATTTCGATTCCTCTTTTGAATTTGTGGCGATTGGAAATTTTATTGTTCTTGACCGGGGTATGTACCCATTTGTTCATTAACGAAATGGAAAGCAATGATCTACAGGTACACTCCATAAATTCACAAAACTGTGAATCTGTTCGGGGAACAGATCGAAAATCGGTCTCTGTTCAAAACAATCTCGAACTGTAAAATGAAATACAGAACTCGAACCTGAAAGAAAACGAAACTGTGGGGCGAGTCTTGAATAAACCTGGAAAGCGAGATGATGATGCATCGAACAAGAGTTATTAATTTTTCAGCACTTTCCCTGATCATGACTTTGGGTTTGATGGGGTGCCAGCAAAATGTGACGACGGTCCCAGGCAATACGGTTGCCAGTGAATCTCAATCACTCCCTGCTGAGGAACAGACAACAAACAGTCATTCCATAGAGACCAGTGGAGACAAACCCTGGCACAATTTCAAAAAGCCTTCCAAAGAAGAGTTGAAGAAGAAGCTCGACAGCCTGCAGTACAATGTGACCCAGGAAGAAGGAACTGAATCCTCTTTTCAAAACAAATACTGGGACAATAAAAAAGCAGGGATTTATGTCGATATCGTCTCGGGGGAGCCGCTGTTTACTTCGACAGACAAATACAAATCGGGCACGGGGTGGCCTTCGTTTGTAAAACCGATTGATCCGCAGTTCATCGAACTGAAAGTTGACCGTGGCTTGTGGTACAACCGGACCGAAGTCCGCTCCAAGTACGGCGATTCTCATTTGGGCCATGTTTTTGATGACGGTCCGGCTGATCGAGGTGGAAAACGCTATTGCATGAACTCAGCCGCGATGCGATTCATCCCCAAAGAAGAGATGGAAGCTCAGGGTTATGGCGAGTATCTGCCTTTAGTCGAAGAGACGAAGGAATAGTGATCATTAGAGAATGTTCAATCCTCCCCAGCCACGCCCATCACTTCGATCTGGGGCGTGCCCACCCAATCCGTTGCCAAAATCTAAAAGCTGTAGGTCAGGCAGTGCCTGATCTACGGCTGTTTAACTACTGCAAGAATTGCCCCGCAAACTTTGGCCATTCAGACGGAAGCGGGGCTGTGATGACCTGTGTGTCGTAGCGGACGGGATGCTGGAACTCGAGTTTCCAGGCGTGCAGGGCAATTTGAGTTGTGTAATCCGAAGTCAGTGGGCGTAAGTCGATTTCGCGGGTGGCTCCATAAAGTTGATCTCCGACGATTGGACATCCACGAGAGGCAAACTGCAGGCGAATCTGATGCATGCGTCCCGTGAGCGGCGTTACCTCAACCAATGTGTATTTCTGATAGGTGCCGAGAACTCGATAGGATAACTCGGCTCGTTTCGCTCCGTTGCTTTCGGTCGGTTCAATCACCGCTCGTGCCTGATCAGGAATTTTGCGAATCAAATCGACCAGCTTACCTTCCTCTTCCGGTGGCGGAGATTCCAGTAACGCGAGGTAGGTTTTCTTGACCTGACGTTCGCGAAACTGTTCGGAAAGCCGAGCCGCTCCTTTGGAGTTGCGGGAAAAGAGGACGACTCCCGTCACCGGACGATCGATTCGATGAATAACCCCCAGATAAACATTGCCCGGTTTGTCGTACTGATATTTCAAATACGCTTTCACGTAGTCCGGCAGACAGAACACGCCGCGTGGTGCTCCCTGACTCAGTAAGCCTGCTGGTTTGGAAACCGCAATGAGGGGTGCGTCTTCACAGAGGATTTGCAGATTGGCAATTTCCTCTCGTGAAGGAAATTCGGCAACAGTATTTTCAGCGGCAGGATCTCGTCTGCGGGATCGTTTGGACATTTTGGTCTAGGGTCTAGGGATATGGGTCCAGGGGAATAAGTCGTTTGTCGGGGCCGCACAATTGACCCTACTGAGGGTCAATCGCTCAAACCGAAGAGTTGTTTAACGGTTTCGAGTAGTGTGTGGGGCGTGCCTTCGCGGGATTGGTGCTTGATGTTTTCGAGTGGAGGGTGCAGCAGTTTATTTACAATTCGACTGATGGTCTGCTCGATCTGTTGTTTATCGTCATCGGAGACATGCTCCATCTTTTTATAGAGCCGATCGAGTTCTTCCTTGCCGATCGCGTGCCAGGTTTCT
>DOCI01000070.1:16444-16690 GCA_003503535.1 Planctomycetaceae bacterium | reverse complement strand
TCTCGAAGTTGCTGGACGACCGGCCCTGTCGCACGATGATAAAAGGCGTGCATGAACTGATTCGTTGCATCGTCGAGCAGCAGTTCCGCTTTTTTGACTTCTCTTGCCCGGGCTTTGCGATTCTGCTGGCAAGTCTGTTCGAGGTCGCTGATGTCGTACAGAAAGACATTGTCATCCGTGCGGGCAATTTCAGGAGCAAAATCCCTCGGGGCACCTAAATCGAGAATGAAAAGTGTCTGCTGACAA
>DOCI01000070.1:15334-16283 GCA_003503535.1 Planctomycetaceae bacterium | reverse complement strand
CTGCTGACAATCGGGTTGTGAACGCAGTTCTGCAAAGCGTTGTTTATTGATAATCGGCTCGGTGGCTCCCGTCGCACTGACAATCACATCGAATTCCGATAATCGCGATCCCCATTCTGCGAACGGAATAGCAGTGCCTCCCCATCTGCTGGCCAGGTCTTCGCCCCGCTGGAGACTTCGATTAGCGATCACAATTTTCTCGACACCCTCTTCTTTGAGATAACGAAGTGTTTCTTCGGCCATCTCGCCGGCTCCGAGGACGAGGACCGTTTTATCGCTGAATCTCTCAAAGATACTTTTCCCGAATTCGCCAACGGCTACTGAAGCGATCGAAATGCGACCTTCGGAAAGTTTAGTTTCAGTGCGAACCTGGGAGGCGAATTTCATTGCCGCCTGAAACAGATGATGTGTGATCGGGCCGACGGCATCGTAATCAGCTGCCCGCTGATACGACTGCTTGATCTGATTGACGATCTGAGCTTCACCCAGCACCATGCTGTCGAGACTGCTCGCCACGAGAAACAGATGCCGAACAGCTGAAATTTCTGTATCAGACCGCAATTCGTTGATGAAATCATCGAGTGGAACTTCATGAAATTCGGAGAGGAATCGTGCGATCGACTCCTGTTCCGGCAGTTGCCCTCGATCTTCCGCTCCGAAATAAAGTTCTACGCGATTACAGGTGGAGACAATTACGATTTCCGTTTGGGGAAATCGGGCGCGAAGATCCACATAAGCCAGGCGCAGTCGTTCCTCGCTGGAAAACGCGAGCCGTTCGCGAATCTCCAGTCCAGCCGTTTCATGATTGCAGTAAACAACCCGTAAATTCACTGATATGACGTTGTCTAATAAGAGGAAGGAATTGATTTTGTTAGCCGTTATATGCTGAGGGCACTACGCGTTAATGGAAGCACCCGTAATTTCTGCGATTCGGGGGCTTCTCTTCGAG
>DOCI01000070.1:14193-15236 GCA_003503535.1 Planctomycetaceae bacterium | reverse complement strand
CGAGAGCGCCCCCGCCACCCTTGTTTTCATAATGTTCGTAAATAATTCATTTTGAGTTTTGTCCGGGTTTCGAAGATAACGGAGTTGATTTCGTTAGCCGTGCTGTGTCGGAATTCCGGTCAGCATGACAATAAACTGTAAGCCAAGCAAAGTCACAATTAAAAAGCCGAAGGCCCAGGCATTCAACAGGGCAATTTCACGTCCGGTATGAGCTTTGGATTTCAAGAGCCAGCCAAACAGGATGACCATCGCCAGCCAGAGGACAGAGAATCCGATAACGATTGGATCCTGCCAGGAAAATGCATTCTCTGCTTTGTCAGAGTTGGCAATCAGCACAAATCCGGTGATCAGACCAATAGTCAGCATCGGCATGGAGAGCATGACCATCCAGCGATTGTACTTGGCCAGGGAGGATAATGGAGGGAGAGTGAAACCGCGATGCAGTGTATGCTTTTTCTTGAGCCGTCGATGCTGGATCAGATACATCAGGCTGATGAGAAACCCGATCAGTACGCCGACAATACCGATAGACAGTGAACTCGCATGCAACATTCGAACAACTTGTTGTCCTTCGGCAAACGATTTCACATGCGTCGTCAATTGACTGGAGCCAATCACCATCAGTAGTGCGACCGGCAGGATAAATAAACCCAGAGATTCGGAACCGGCTTTCTTCAGATTGAGAATGACATACAGCAGATAACCGGTGATCAACAACCAGGCGGAAACGAGCAGCCAGTCGTGATACGAAGCCAGTAATGGTGGCAGTTGCGATTCTGCAGAACGGGCGACTAAATACCAGGTTTGAGCGGTCAGCCCGGCGATGGTGGCGACGATTGACATCCAGTGCAGCCATTTTTTTGACTGCCACAGTCGACTCAATTCCAGCACGAATGCTGCCGAATAACTGGCCAGGAAACAAAACAGATGGACCTGATACATGCGTGAGCATTCGTAAGGGATGAGTTAAGGGTTGATCTTGTTGCCAAGGGTCTCATTGAAAATATAAAAATAAGCGGCGGGTGGCTGGGGTCGAACGTAGT
>DOCI01000070.1:7852-14059 GCA_003503535.1 Planctomycetaceae bacterium | reverse complement strand
TTCGCTACGACCCCAGCCACCCTTATTATCTGCTATTTTGACTTTCCATGTACAAGGATCATGAGAAAACCCGAGTCACGACTGACTCGGCTCGCCTATTTATCCATGATAAGATTTCACAAATGCCGAGACTTCCGGATAACTCTCCATGTACCCAGAGGATTGCTCAACACTGGCTTCTGCGAAGGAATCTTCCGTTTCCCAGATGATGACTTTGGAGACGCTGTGAGGCTGATTCTCCATCAATTCGACCGCAACGTTTTCTAAAAGATACTTCGCAATATTCTCAGCGGTCGGATTGTAGGGCAGAATGAAATATTTGCTCGGCTCGACCCGCTTGATGGCATCGATCCCGTTTTCGTCGGAGACATTGAGCAGGAAGGCGTGATCCCAATTCTCGTCGATCCAGCCTTTAAAGGCTTTTTTCAAATGAGCGAAATCGACCAGACGACCGACTTCATCGGTTTCCTCGCCGGTCACATAGATGTCTGCGATATAATTGTGTCCATGAAAAAACGCACATTTGCCTTCATGACCGAACAGGCGATGTCCGGCACAAAATCGGATGCGTTTCATGATTGTTAAACTCATTGATTCACCTCGTTTCGACGTGACAATTCCGTGGGAATTGGTTTTAAGCTTGATTCAAAGTGTAGTTCAGGCTGTGCCTGACGAAATTCGACGTCGATTGTCAATCACATCAGGCACAGCCTAATCTACGGCTTAGTTTTAGTATAACATGGCTGAACGAATCATAAACCGTTTATCTTTACCAGGTTTCAGACTCAGTCATTTCCAGGATTACTGATCACAGAGACACTTTCGTCCGAACCAATTGTGCCGAGAAACCTCTGAATGCGAAAGTATCAATAAGCGTTTTCGAGAGAGTAGCGATGAATAAGCGACAATTAGAGAAAATAGGCATCCCGGATTATGCCCTTCGTGAAGCGATTCAAGCTGTACAAAAAGCCGTTTCGTTGCGCGGATTGCGGGGAGCTCCGCTGAAGCAGGCGTTCAAAGATTTTCTGGAAGCTCCAGAAGATTTAACGGAAGATGAAGTCTTTGGAGAACTGGCCCTGGCATTGACGGATGAAACCAATCATTTCGTACCCGATCCGATTTCTTATCGAACCTGGGGAACTGAAATCGATCCGGCCAGTCATGTGCAAATGCAGCAGGCTTGTGGATTACCCGGCGCTTACGGAGCCGCTTTGATGCCTGATGCGCATGTTGGTTACGGTTTGCCGATCGGTGGAGTACTCGCTATGGAGGGGAAAGTTGTCCCTTATGCGGTCGGTGTCGATATTGCCTGCCGCATGAAACTGTCGATTCTCGATATGCCGGTTGCGTCTCTCGATAAGAATTTTGAGCATTATCGGAATTCCCTCGAAAACGGGACTCGATTTGGAGTTGGTTCCAAGTGGGACACGCCTCACGATCACGAAGTGCTTGATCGGGACTGGACGGTGACGCGAGTTACCCGTGAAAATAAGGACAAAGCCCGCAATCAGCTCGGAACTTCGGGTTCAGGAAATCATTTTGTCGAATATGGAATTGTGACATTGGACGAACGGGATGAAGAGTTGAATCTGGATGCGGGTCAGTACGTTGCCCTGTTGAGTCATAGCGGTTCACGTGGGGCCGGTGCGTCGGTTTGTAATGTGTATTCGAGTATCGCTCAGCGGAAACTTCCGCAGTCGATGAAAGAATTCGGACGACTTGCCTGGCTGGAAATGGATTCAGCAGAAGGGCAGGAATACTGGGAAGCGATGAATCTGATGGGAGAATACGCGGCTGCCAATCATGCGGTTATTCATAAGAATGTCGCGAAGTTGCTGGGAGCGCGGATTATTTCCGGAGTCGAGAATCATCATAATTTCGCCTGGAAGGAAACTCACGGCGGGAAGGAAGTAATCGTGCATCGAAAAGGAGCGACTCCCGCAGGAGCAGGCGTGCTGGGTGTAATTCCCGGCTCGATGGCTTCCCCGGCATTCATTGTCCGTGGTAAAGGAAATGCAGAAAGTCTCGATTCAGCTTCTCACGGAGCCGGTCGTAGAATGTCTCGGACGAAGGCGAAAAGTCTGTATAACTTCAAAGCCGTCAGAAATGATTTGCTGAAGAAGGGAGTTCACATCATTTCTGCAGGTTCCGATGAGGTTCCCGGTGTTTATAAGGATATTGAAAGTGTGATGCAGGAACAGCAGGATCTTGTGGAAACGGTCGGCCGTTTTGATCCCAAAATCGTCAAAATGTGCGGAGATGGGAGTCGCGCGGAAGATTGAATTTTGAACCACGGATGGACACTGATAAGCACGGATGTGATAATGGGCTTATTGAAATGATTGGCTCAGAAAAGAAACTCCCTTGGATTTGTGCATTTTGCACATTTTCAAGGGATATTTTATTGATTGAGTTTATGAATCCGCGATTATTTTTTCTGATCAGAGTCCATGCTATTTTGTCGCGATTGTGAATAAACTTCGATTTTCTGTTTTTCTTGAGACCGACTCTGATAAGGTGCCTTGGGGAGAGCAATTGACTAAGATGTCCCTAGCCGTGAGTAGGTAGGGTTAGCGAAGCGTAACCCAACAAGCATGGAATTTACTTTAAAAGAAACTGAATGTTGAAATATTGGGTAACGCCAGTGCATTTCGAGACTAACACTTGAGTTACGATACACTGGCAAAGCCAGTGGCACCCGACGTTAACCCAACCTGCAAAATGAGATCAGGGAAGGAATAATTATGGCTGACACGGATAGTTGGCAATTGATGAAAACGACAGCTGAATCAGCCGCTCGTGAGGCGGGCGGGGTGCTGCTGCGTTGGCGAAGCCGGTTTTCCGTCTCCGAAAAAAGCCGATCGAATCTTGTGACCGATGCGGACCTGGATTCGCAGAATACGATCGTTGAAATCCTGCAAAATGCCTTTCCCGATCATCGTTTACTGGGAGAAGAAGGTCTTTCAAAACAGGACAGTCACTCCGGGTATCAGTGGATTATTGATCCCCTGGATGGGACTGGCAATTATGTCCACGGATTTCCCTATTACTGTGTCTCAATCGGACTGGAATATCAGGGGCGTCTGATTCTGGGCGTGATTTATGATCCAACTCGGGACGAACTCTATTCTGCGGTTGAAGGTTGTGGAGCCACGCGGAATGGAGAGTCGCTTGTCGTGAGTGGAACCCAATCTCTGGCGCAGGCGATGTGTGTGGCTAGTCTTCCGGTCGCTGGTGACCCGGAACATCCCGCGTTCAAGCGGTTTGTGAACGTCTTACCTCATGCCCAGACGATTCAACGTCTCGGCTCTGCGGCTCTCAATCTAGCCTATCTGGCTAGTGGAAATCTCGATGCCTTCTGGTCGACAACACTTTATCCCTGGGATATTGCAGCGGGTGTGGTCATTGTTCGAGAAGCAGGGGGACTGGCCAATGGGTTAGATGCCTCTGCTTTGGATGTCCATCAAGGAGTGATCCTGGCAACTTCGTCGTCTCAACTGCAGTCTGAATTGTTGCCGCTGCTGAACACGACGCCACAATAAGTTTGTGTGACAGGATGTAGATCAAAAGACCTTTATGATAAAATTCTGTGGAATCCTGAGAGAATGTATTTTCTCACTTAGGTATGAGGTAGAATTACACAGCCGTAAAGTCACCCAGGTTCAATTTATTGAACGTCTCGCCTGAGTGGAAATCTGTATCCCTCCAGGTTCAGGTGATTTCAGATTGTTCATTTGAATCCTGAACGAGAATTCATTTCAGGATTCTGTATCGAAAAATTACTGGTTTATCCATGATTTCAGCAAGTCAGATATTCAGTCAAGTTCAGCGCAAGGGGCGAATGATTTCGCAAATTGTGTTACTGCTGACAATCTGTCTGGTGCTTCCCAGTTTTGGTCAAGTCGAAAATGGACAGCCCCCCTCAGAAACTTCTCCGGCAACACCAGTCAGTCCATCCCCGACCACACCCCCGGTTCAAGTAGCACCAACTCCATTGCCGTTACCGTCCACCGTGCGCGTTCCGCAGGATATTATTTCGCTACCCGACAGTGAGGGTCGACTGATTGCTGTCCCTTTGAACGTCACAATTGAGCAGTACCTGGAGTGGTTGGATCGTCAGGAAGCGGAGCGGAAAACGGAACAGATCTGGATTTTAAGGAATCTGACAGCAACCGGATCATTAAGTGAAGATGCATCGGGGAAATCCTGGGCCGCGATGAGATTTCAATTTGAATTTTCAGTCGAGCAATCCAGCGAGTGGAATTCTCTGCCGTTGATGATGGGAGAAGCAGTTCTCACTGGATTCACTGAGCAGAGTTCGGATGCGGAAGTCCCTCAACGAAACCGGTTGATGATTGCCCGAGATGTTGACAGTGGCCAGTGGCTGCTCTGGTATCGGGATCAGGAACTGTTTCAGTTGGAAGTCCGGATGCTGGTCCCAATTCTCAGGACAGGCTCTGAAAACCAGCTTTTGCTGACATTACCATCCGCTTCGAGAACCGAATTGGAATTGCAACTCGATCTCCAGAATCCAGCTGTGGAATTGAACAGCAAAGGGTTTTGGGAACGCCAGCAAAATGAACAAGGGACTTTAGTTCGGATCGCCGGATTTCAACAGAAGATCGATTTGACATGGTCGGACTCCTCAATCGATATGAGTGTTCAACCGATTTTTGATGTCGAGAGTCTGGTGGTTGTTTTAAGGCAGGGAGAGTCGACTTCGATCAATGCCCGGCAGACAGTCACTGTGGAGCAGGGGGCCATCAGTTCGCTGCAAATCAAATTGCCCTCCGGGTTCCAGCTCGAAAACGTAACTTCTGATCGGACCATGAAATATGTATTTGATGCAGCTGACCCCTCTTCGATTACTCTCAACTTTTCACCGCCAGTGCAAAGTAGCGCAATCATCAACTGGAAACTGAGTGCCCCTATTCGGCGATTTGAAAGTCAGTTGGTGATTGATGGGTTCAAAGTGGTTCAGGCTCGAAAAGAAACCGGCAAGATTGCGATTCGCCGTTCGAGCGATTGGCGGATGACTCAGCTTGTTCCTCAATCCGATAACATCATCACCACAGATGTGCGAGAAATCACATATGTGTCCGATGCGAATCATGGGTTTCGATTTTACAACCAACCGATCCAACTTGTGATGTCCGCACAGCGTTCAGAAACAACGTTTGCTTCTGAAAGTTATTTCGATGTCCTGGTCGGTCGCGATCAAATCGATTTGTCCGGAGAGTTTGTTGTCATTCCTAAAAATGGTGTCGTGGAAACTCTTAGTGTGATCTGGAAAGATTTCGATACTGAAGGCTGGGAGTTATCGACGGTCACATCCGGAGATATCCCTCTGGATGTCACGTTTGAAAAATCTGATCAACTGGTGATTTCGACTCCTGGATGGGAAACACCTCAAAAAATCCGTTTTCTGGCTCGCAGAAAGCTCGATCGGCCTGTGGAAGAGTATCTGGAAAATGATGAACACTTAAATTTACCGTTGCCGGTTTTTGCAGCCACTGCGAATGCAGAATATCAGGATCAGATTTTGCGGATTGCCACCACAGTCCCTCAATATGCGGCCTTGCTGGCGATGAATGGTTTTCGAGAACTGGAAAAAGAGCGGGGAGCCGAACTGGCTAAGTCTCAGTTGTTATTTCGGAATGCTGGAACACGTTTACAGAATGCACACTGGTATGCCTTGCAGGAATCTGAAGAGACACGTTCGATTGGATTTGAAAAAGTTCACCAACTTTCCGTCTGCCAGGAATCGATAATTCTGACTCAGATCGATACCGGTAGCCAGGTGTTAACGATCGATTATCTTTTTGAATTTCTGGTCGAGAATATCCCCGCTGAAGAATTTCGATTTCAGATGAAGGTGCCTCAAGGCGAGACGGCTCTGATACCGGAATTTCGTGATGCCACTAATAAGAAATTAAATCTGACCTCACGAAATCGAGAGGCTTCTCCTGGTTCAACTGAGACTGCTGCTTCCAACTCAAAACGTATTCTGGAATACGTCTACCGGCCTCTCAAGCCAGTTTTGGGAGAAATGAAAATTCGTGCTCAAATCACGTGCCCTCTTGACGATCGTGAACTGCTTTCGCGTCGAATCTGCCGTATTCCAGAAATCAATGCGACTCCCTGTGATCGCTTAAGACGAGAATTGTTGAATCAAACTCCCTATGCGATCACCCCCACTAATGACTA
>DOCI01000070.1:5527-7774 GCA_003503535.1 Planctomycetaceae bacterium | reverse complement strand
CTAATGACTATTGGCAGTTGGAAGAAACTGGGCCACGAGCAACTCTTTATGCGAGTATCGAAAAAAACGCTGAAGAGTCAGTAGAAATTGATCTCTCTCGAAGTCGACAGGGAACTGATGTGGGCTTTGTGGATGCAAAGGTCGAAACTCGAATTGCAGCCGATGGAACCACGCTCAGTGTCATGAATCTGCAAATTGCGAGAACACCCGCCAGTTTTACGCTGGACTTACAACCTTCCATTGCAGTGGTTTCTGCTTACTGGAATCTGGATGGACAGCGAGATACTTCATTTCTGGAACCAGTGATCGATGGCGATCAGGCCCGCTTGTTACTTCCCGATTATGCTGTGGGTCAACCGGGCAAACTTGTCATCATTGTTCAACATTTCGAGTCAACGGGTTTGGCTTCGATGTTATCCCAAACATTGAGTCTGCCTGGTCATTCTCTCGATCAACGCATTGGATTAATGAGCTGGGATCTCAAATTTCCTGCTGGAGTTTATTTATTTCAGCCTCCTGAAAATCTCATTGTGAATTATGGATGGCGTTGGCTGGGGTTCGGTTTTCGCCGTGTTCCACTTGCTCACAATTCGATGACCAGTGGAATTCCGGCCTCTGCCATTCAGGAAGCAGGCTTTTATCGATTCACCAGCTATCAGTGGCCGAAAACGATTGCTTTTCGCGTCGTAGGGCGAGGCCTATTGATGACCCTCGGCTGCGGGCTTCCCCTGCTGATTGCGATCCTCATTCTTGGTCGTCCCCGGACTTATCAGATACGTTGCACACTGGGGCTGGTCGTTGTTTTCAGTACCGTGGCTGTTATTTTTCCACAGGAACTGGCGGTCTTATTACAGCCATTGCTCATTGGCATTCTTGCCATTGGGATTGCGCTCTGGGGAGCCTATTACATGCGTTACCGCCACGACGAGCCAACGCTCATTATTGTCGGCCCTCATCAGGATGATCGTGGCATCAGTGATGGAGCGATTCAAATGGATGCTCATGGAGTCAATCCCGACGAAATCACACGTTTACAGCCACCGCCGCGAAAGGAAGTTCTCGGATCATCACATAGGTGAACATCACATCCGCGATCCTCTCATCGGAAATGAGAACGCGAAATTCTCATTGTGAATAATATTTTCTTTTTTGAACAATACCCAATCAAGCCGATGAATTGTCTGCAGAACATCAGCGATCAAATTCCTGACAATGGTCGAACGGCCTGTCTGATGAATTCTCATTTTATCATTCTGCTGATTGGCTTTCTGGTATTTGTTTCAGGAACTGTTCAAGCACAGTCCGAAAATGCTTTGCCGATACGTCGTGTGTATGTTCCGGAAAACCAACCGGAATTATGGCCTGCTGGAGATTGGCAGCCGATTTCCACCGCTCGACTGATCCAGGCTCAAACTCAGAGTGTGCCCAGAATGCTGCAGTCTCGGGATGGTCGCGTCAAACAGGCGACTTATCAGGCGACTTACTCGGAAGGGGTTTTGACCGAAGGTTCAATGGACCTGGAGTTGGCAGCCGATGAGGAATTGGCAGGCTGGATTCGATTTGGCAAACCGAATCTGATCATCGAATCGATGGCGTGGTCCAATGCGATTGAGTCGAGCCCCTCGGAACGCTGGGGGATCGATGCGAAAGATCGATTTGTGATTTTTGCTGATGGCAACACAAAACGACTGACTGGAACCTGGACACGACCCGGACAAAGGAATGGTCAGGCAGTCGAATTTCAACTTCAGCTTATGGCGGCGTCTCAATCCACTTTCAAATTGAAGATCCCTGAAGATCTCCTGGTAACGGTCGAGTCCATTAGCGAGGTTGTCACATATGCCTCCAAGCCGAGTAACGGATATCGAACCTGGACTGTACTGGGACTGGAAGAAGAACAACTCAAGTTAATCGTTCAACCTGTTCCTGCACGAAGCGCACCACTTCATCAAATCAATCGCTCTGTTCAACTGATTAATATCTCTGCTTCTGGCGCAGCGTTCACGAGTGATTTTCAGTTGACCGCCAGCCAGGAACCAGAACGAAGCTGCCTGATATGGATCCCTCAGGAGTTTCGAATTCAATCCGTTGCTCTCAATCTGGAAGATGTCTCACGCAGACTGGTCACGGTTGAGTCTCCCTCCGAAAATGGTCGGTCCTATCGACTCAACTTATTGCCAGGCGAAACTTCCAAAGCGGCTACGTTACGTATCCGAGGCAAAATCGATTTGACCTCTGACGGTCAGA
>DOCI01000070.1:0-5480 GCA_003503535.1 Planctomycetaceae bacterium | reverse complement strand
TCTACCCCAAATTATGAATGAGATGAGCCTGGAAGGTGAAGTCAATATCACAATTGAAGCCCCCTATCAGGTGAAATCGTTGAGCACATCAGGGCTGCTGCAAAAGAGTGCCCGGTTCACAGATGGCACACGCGATTTGTGGTCCTATGATGTGATCGAAAAATCGCCTGAGATCAAACTGCAAGCTATCATTCCTCATGCGGAACTGAAAATCGATCAAATTATTCATTGCCGCGATGGCAATGAGCAACTGGTCATATATCACGATATGCTCTGGTCCCCAACAGCTGCCGGATTTTATCAAGCGGTCTTTTTGTTGACGAATAATTATCTGGTCACCGAAATTCGGGCGCTGAATGAAATTGGTGAAGACTTACAACTGAACTGGACGACCGAACGGCGAAATGGAAAGAGTTACCTGAGTATCGATCTGGCCAATCAGATTCCCCTCCGCAAACCGATCCTCGTGCGGATCTCTCTGAAACCGAGGACACCACTGGATCGGCAACAGCAGATTTCGTTCCCAATATTGACGCCCGTCAATGGTCAAATTGATAAAACTCTGATTTCATCTCGATCGATTTCAATCACCCGGACAATTCCTCCTTTAAGTGAAGTTAAGGAAGCCATAGAAGGCCCAATTTATAGCCTGCTCAAGAAAAGGACCGCAGGTCTGGAGTCAAATGCCTGGAGTGAAAATGCTCGAATCGAGGATGTCTCCGTTATCAATCGCTTCTTTGTTCAAAGAAGACATAACGAGGAACTTCCTCCGATGGTCGTTGCTGAATTGCCATCGACACAAAATCAATGTGAATTGCAAACAGTGATCTTTGAAGATCAGGGGAAGCTCTTTGCCCAGCATCGAATTTCAATTCCTCCGCTTGTCGCCCAGTCGATGAACTCTCTCAATTGGAGTTTGCCGGGACAATCTTCGGAAGTTTCATGGAAGCGCTCGATTTCCAGAAAAGGTTCGAATAATGCGAACCCTTTCCTGCAAAGCGTCGAACTCTATAGCAATCCTTCAACGACAACCAACTCCAGCTGGACACTCTTGTGGGAACCAGAACCCTCTCATTCCGGGTTGAGTTTCGAAGCGGTTGTTCCAATTTCGCAGCAAGTCGATGAACCATTCACCATTCCACAGTTGTTGAACAACACGCCATATCTTGCACAAATATTGAACCAGGCCACCGAATACTGTGAATTGAGATCACTTTCCGGCAATGGTATTCAACAAGAGGCTGTCGTCGTCTCCGAGCTAAGCTATACATCATCCGAGACGTTACCCGAATTGATCGTTCATCGACTTCAGACGTTTGCCACTGATATTACAAACCCCTCTTCCATGGACAATTCATCATGGACGGCAACGCTGTTCTGCTTGCCTTCTGGAATAAATGGGGAGGCAATGGAATGTGAATTGCAGTGTCTGAATTTTGAGAACAGAAAAAACATTCATGCGACTGATTTGAATTTTCCCCAACCAATTTATTTGAAATCTGTCCTGCTGAACGACACAAGTATTGAAATCAATAAAAGAGTCTCGACATATCGCTTGCCGGAAATAACCGATCAGTTACAAAAAGTGTCCTTACACTATTCCAGCAATGAAAACGGCTCGATCGTTTTGCCTGAGGCATTGATCGTACCTGACCGCATCCAATTGATTGTCTGCGAAGCAAAGAACATCAATCTGAAAGTGACAACTGAGTATCCTTACTGGAAATTTGCCAATATCAATTCGGCCGTATTCATTTCGAGTCCATTGAAAACGAGGATGCAGAATTTCGTCGCGCAGGGGACTCATCAAATCTATGAGTCCGAAATTCTCATCCCTGACAGTGAGATCATTCGATTACCTCGTGAGCGTGAGACGATTTCCTGGAAATGGATACTGTGGTCGTTTCTGATGTCATTAATTCTGTTTTATCTCTTATATGCCCGCCACTGCATTTCGACTCGATGGATGTTGATCAGTGCAGGGCTACTGACATTTCTGGTCAGTATCATTCCCGGCTGGAATGCGATTGAAAATATTTACCCCATTATTTCCGCGCTGCTGATCATTGCCCAACTCGCTCCGACATTGGAACGCTGGAGGCTAGGGGTATTGACAGAAAATTCCTCGGAAACCAGTACGAAAACCGTACATCCTTTGCGAGCTTTGTTGCTGGGGCGCTCGCTTCTCACGATCCTGGTTTTTCTGAGTCTGGTCAACCACGCTCGTTGTCAGAACGATCCTACATTTCCTCAGAGCCCCATCACCGATCGTCAAGAGAATGCTGTCGAAGATGTTTTGATTCCGATCCCTCAATCAAAACTGAGAACCGACTTCACCGGGTTAACGTTCGATGAATTGCCTGCTGTGGTTTATGTGCGAAATCAATATGCGGAAAAATTACGGACGCAATTGACGATCAAACAGGGTCAGAATGATATTCTATTTCATGCAGCCAATTATTCGTTGCGACTGGATAGTCAGGGAGAATATGTTATTCACTGCGAATTCGATTTGCTCGAAAAAGGGATAAACCCACTGTCTCGCTTTGTCCTGCCCGTTTCCGGAATTTCACGGATATCCGCACTACGGGCCGAGGTGAATGACCAGACGGTCAACATGACACCACTGCCAGGTAACCAGGGCCTGGAGATACCGTTAATTGCCAACAAATTGCCAGCCACAGAAATTCTTCAGCCGGAGAACCCGTTTATTTCAGGCTCGTTTGGGCGACAAAGTTCTCCTTTTCGTCGCTATCGCATCAGCGTCGATGTCCTGCCTGAGCAAACCAGTCTCACGGGATTAACCCGTCTGACAATGAATATTCCGCATTCCGGATTCTCAACGTTGAGTTACCCCCAAAGTCTCTCAGGAAGGTTGAGTTTACCGAATCAGATCTCGATTCCAGTTTCGTTTGATACAACAACTCCAGGTGAGCAGGGAGATGTGACTGTCAAACTGGGATCCACAGATCAGCTCACTCTCGAAGTCGAAAACATTTCTGCCAGCGGCGTTGTTTCCAAAGTGAATCCACTCAATGTGACTGAGATAAACAGCTTGCTGGAACTAGATCCCCAGCAAATCGAATTGATATGGCAACTGGGTTATAACGTCATTGAAAACAATAGTCGGGAGTTTCAGATAGAGCTGCCAGCAAATCTATTCATTCAGGATATTGTCGGTGCGAAACAAGTTGCCGTCAAAAAAATGGGAGATGAATCTGAAGGTCAACTCGTGAGCATGGAAGTCTCTCAGACGATCCCCGGTAAAGCGACTTGTGTCATTCGTTTTCTGGCAACACTTCCAGTCATTAATCGGGAGCCACTCCTGAAACTCCCTCAGATCGTCGATAACGGTTCCTCATGCCCAACTCAGCTTGCTGTGCAAACTCTGGTGCCCGGATATGGTTTAACATGCCAGTTCGTCGATGCCAAAGCGAGCCGTTTGACTCAGGAATCCTTTCAAAGTCTGTGGAATGAAACGTCTGCTGTTCAACCGTCTGCCCAATGCTTTCGCGTACAGAATGCCAGGTCGATTCGTATTGGCCTGCAGCCAATGCCTGCTCAGTTGAAACTGCAGGCGGATTTTGTCTATCAGGTCGAGCAGAAGGAGATTCTATTAAACGCCACATACCAGGGAATAACTTCAGGGGGACCACTCTGGTCGTTACTATGCCATTATGATTCCAACTGGAGTGCAGAGTCTGTCACTCTGGTCTCAGACGGTCAGAGCAACGGTGTGCGTCTTATCAATAATGGAAACCAGTTCCAGTTCCTGTTTGAGCAACCGATTAACGAAAGTTTTTCTCTGAAAGTGAATTGGAAGAAGCGACGTAGTCTCAAAGCCAATGATATCAGTACATCGCCACCGAGAATCCTGACGGCTACAACCCTGACGGAATCTGCACGCATCATCAATTCGATATCCAGAACCCAATGGTCTCTGTCTCGATCAGGAGAGCAGAATTCTGAACTAATTAATTCGAAACCACTCACTCTGCAGTGGACGGACAAGCAATCCTTCCGAGACTTGCCCGCCTACCAATTGCATAAAATTGAGACCGTCGTTTCTCAGGACTCGGACGGTCTCTCTGATCGCGATAATCTTCGAAAAGAGAATCCCGAACAGTTAGAGAGACAGGCTCCGCCTTCAGGAAGTAAGAGCGGCGAGCAATCAGAAAATCGCTTGGAATTAATCTCTCCAATGCTGGATCATACTATTTTCCAGGAGGGTAATCTCTGGAATGGGGAAACACTGATTGTCTGGCCTGCAGAGACATCTGAAAAAGTGGCGTTTCATTCGACGATTCAGATTCCAGCCGATTGTGAAATCCTCGCGATATTTCCCTCAGACGGAGTCATCGTCCAGCAAAACTCTACTTCTCTGCAAATCGAGACTTTGGGCCAGATCAAAGCTGCGAACCTGTTGATCCACTGGAAGTCTGTAAAGCCTTCCTCAGCATACACAGAATATCGAATCGATTTGCCAACCCCTTCCTCAGCAACAAAAACCAGCTGGCGAATTATTGATCGAAATACCACACAATGCCCGCCGGATCGCTTAGTCAAAACCTGGTTGGACAATACTCAAATTCTGGAATTGATGGGCAGACAAATCAGCTCGAATTATGATGATTTGAAATTGCTCACTTCCGAGACTCAAGTACAAATTGAGGAAGGCCAAAGTTTTACTGAAAAGACACCTGCCGAATTTCAGGAAGAGGTTCAATTATCTCTGAGTCAGGTCGAGACTCCACTTTACCAGGGTTGGTTCTCAATTGCGGAGAACAGCTGGACATCTCAATCACTGGCCATGTATCGTTCCGTCAGCATGTCCGGATCGGTTTCCAACTCCATTGCTCAGGTGACTGCTCCTAATCCGAAAGCATTAGACCGCTGGGGACTTACCCTGTTGACCTGTATCTGGGGAATAGGTCTGGTCTGTTATCACGCAACTGAACACCCTCTCTTTCGCAGACGCCACCTGTTTGTAATCAGCCTGATGATGATCGGTCTCATGCTCGTATTGCTGACGACGGCTTCCACCTGATAACGATTACGCTGCCTGGGTGTATTGTGGGTGTCCAACAACTGCAACGCACTCCGATGTCGTGCTTTGCAACTTTCCCCGACGCGATCGTTCCAACTCAAAATGCGGATTGAAAAGATCTCAATAGCAGTCACAAGTGCCTGCTCTGCATGTTTCAGGACTTCCGGGGTGGCGGGGCGCTCCGCTTCAGCGGAAGCCCCCGGAAGTTAAGGATTCGGGGGCTTCTCTTCGAGAGCGCCCCCGAATCCTGGGTTTGATTATTTTCCAGAATTTATCTGGTGATAATCAGTGACTTTATAAATGTGGAATTCTCCAGTTTTCATTTGAAACGAGGTAGAAATGACCGTGTGCGACTATTGGACAGTTGGCCAACGATAGAAAAGGAAAAAATAATAATCATCGGGTCACATGCCCCTGAGCAAAGCGAAGGGCG
>DOCI01000097.1:2029-4508 GCA_003503535.1 Planctomycetaceae bacterium | reverse complement strand
ACCTGACTCTGACAATGCTGCGCAGTATTGGTGATCCCGTTGAAATTCACGAAGTCGATCAGTCTGCGATGCAGGAGTCAATCGTGCAACTGACAGAAATCGCAGCAGCTCGATAAATACTGACTTAAATTTCAATCCCTCATAATGACTGCGCCCATGCAGAAGGTCAAATTCGAGCCATCGATACACACATTTCATATCGACTTTATGAATCATGTGAGTAACATCGTCTACGTCGAGTGGATGGAAATTGGACGTTGCCTTTTGCTCGAAGCGGCTGGCATGCCTGTGCCGCAGATTATGCAGCAGGGCTACGGACCAGTGCTGGTGGAAACAAACATCCAGTACAAGCAGCAATTGAAACTGGGAGATACCGTTCGAGCCGAAGTCTGGATCTCGGAAATGAATCACGTCTCCGCCTGGATGGAATTTCGCTTTTACGGTCCCGATCAAACGCTGGCTGCTCTCGGTCGTCAGCGGGGTATCTTTATCGATCTCCAGACTGGCCGTCCGACTCGCCTGCCGGAGACTGATCGCCAACGATTTCAGCCTTTTATCGCTGAGAATTAAACCACAGTTGCTGTCAACATTCTGAGTTCTCTTTGCCAGGATGTCATTATGAAATGACCGTTCACTTTTTTCGAAACTTTAACTTCGTTTCGTGCTGATCGGCCGTTTATAGCCTGTTCCCATGATCCTCACAGGAAACGCATTCGTAGTATCCGGTGTAGGTCAGGCACTGCCTGACGACCTTCAAGGTCGCACGCAGTGCCTGACCTACAGCTTTTCCAATGAATTCATAATTGCACACACTGATTAATCAGGCAGCAATCAGATTCTGTTGATGCCTTCCCCATCCGGAGAAAATTCAATTTCACGAAATTTCCTATTTATTCTATTGACTAATAAATACATTATATATAAATTAAAAATTGAACACACTACTCTTAGCCCCAACGATGGCTTTATGAACTCTTCACGCTTACAAGATGAACTGAAAAAGAAGAATCCTTTCGAGGTTCCAGAACAGGAGGCGATCCTGAATCTGTTGCGCACGAATGATTACTTCGAAAATCGATTCGGACGTTTGTTTCGTGATTATGGAGTGACTGCTTCCCAGTACAATGTTCTGAGAATTCTCAGCGGGGAAGGGAAGCCGATGCCCTGTCTGGAGATTGCCTCTCGTACTATTCAGGTCGTTCCTGCGATTACAGGGTTGATTGATCGACTGGAAAAGCAGGGACTGGTACAAAGACATCGCTGCGAACAGGATCGTCGCGTCGTTTATATTTCACTTACTCAAGATGCAGAGAAATTATTAAAACGAATGGAGGGACCTGTTATTGAATTGCATCGGGAGCTGGTAGGTCACTTGACCCGTGAGGAATTGAAGGAACTGAGTCGCCTGTTGGAGAAAGCTCGCGAGGCAACCGGCAATGCGGATGAGTGAGTTTTTTTTGAGCATGTAGTTTACATGTAAACAATGTGCAAAAGGAGCAGGTCATGTCGCTGGAAAGCAGAGTTGCCATTGTCACTGGGGGAATATCAGGAATTCCATTGCCTGTGGATGGCGGATGGTTGGCAAAATAATCAAGTTGTCCAGGAATAGAGTTAATCTGTAATTGTAAAAGAGGAGTCAATCATGTTCAAAGTTCGTAAAGCAGCAGATCGTGGACATGCCGATTTGGGTTGGCTGGATACTTACCACACCTTTTCTTTCTCTTCCTATCAGGATCCGCAGCACGTCCGGTTCCGGACACTGCGGGTCATGAATGAAGATACTGTTCAGCCAGGTGAAGGATTTGGGGAGCATCCACATCAGAATATGGAAATCGTCACCTATGTTCTTGAAGGAGCACTCGAACATAAGGACTCGATGGGAAATGGCGAAATCCTTCGTCCTGGCGAATTTCAACGGATGTCAGCCGGTTCGGGGATCACGCATAGCGAATTCAATCCTTCGCAGACAGAGCCCGTGCATCTGTATCAGATCTGGATATTTCCAGATGAGAAGGGATTAACTCCCAGCTATGAACAGAAACGATTTGATGATGAGCGGATGGTCAATCAGTTACGACTGGTTGCCTCTCCAGAAGCCGCTGATGGTTCACTGACCATTCACACGGATGCTCGTATCTATCTGGCAAAACTGGATGCCGGTACTTCTCTTGACTATGAACTCAATAATGGTCGTCATGCGTGGATTCAGGTGCTTCGTGGAAAAGTGTCTGTGAATGGAACGGTACTCGATACCAGCGATGGAATGGCCGTGAGTGAAGAAGATCGATTAACCATTCAGGCTGAAGATCACGCTGAAATCATGGTCTTTGATCTTCCGTAATTGAATTTCGACAAGCAAAGATCGCGATAGGCGCAAAGCACTTCTTAAGTGCCTGCGTTGTCTTTGCGATCTTTGCGTTAACATTCCCTCTCAATGAGTCGCAATTCCAGTGAGGCCTGATATATATTAACGATTGAG
>DOCI01000097.1:542-1911 GCA_003503535.1 Planctomycetaceae bacterium | reverse complement strand
CCGTATTGAATTGAAAAAACTGATCAATCTAGAAAGTCGTTGATATGTCTGCTCAAACAGGAAAATCGGGACTGACGTCCCGCCCCGAATGGAAAGCCCTTTGTGAGCATTTTGAGTCAATCAAAAATGTGCAGTTGCGGGATGCTTTCGCGGAAGATTCTGACAGAGCCAGCAAATTCAGTGTTGAAGCGGTCGACTTGTTTCTGGACTATTCAAAAAATCGCATCAATTCAGAAACGATGCCGCTTTTGTTCGACCTGGCAAAGTCCGCCAAACTCAAAGAGCGGACCGAAGCGATGTTCACAGGCGAGAAGATCAACACCACTGAGAATCGAGCCGTGTTGCATACGGCTTTACGTGCTCCAAAAGATGCGGTGATAGAATTCGAAGGCCAGAATGTCGTTCCTGATGTGCATGAAGTTCTCGATAAGATGACTGCGTTTTGCGAGCGGGTTATTAACGGAGAATGGACAGGCTACACCGGTCAGCCGATTCGCAATGTGATCAACATCGGCATCGGCGGTTCGGATCTTGGTCCCGTGATGGCCTATGAAGCCCTCAAGCATTACAGCAATCGTGATCTCACATTCCGATTTGTTTCCAATGTTGATGGAACCGATTTTGCCGAAGCGACGATCGATCTGGATCCTGCTGAGACGTTAGTTATCGTGGCCTCAAAAACATTCACCACTCAGGAAACCATGACAAACGCCATGAGCGCCCGCAAATGGCTGGTGGATCACCTGGGAGCAGAAACGGCGGTGGCGAAGCACTTCGTGGCTGTTTCAACCAGTGCAGAACGTGTCCAGGAATTCGGAATCGATACCGAGAACATGTTCGGCTTCTGGGACTGGGTTGGTGGACGCTACTCAATGGATGCAGCAATCGGTCTTTCGACGATGCTGGCGATTGGACCGGATCGATTCCGTCAGATGCTCGATGGTTTTCACGCGATGGATGTTCATTTTCGAGAAACTCCACTTGAAGAAAACCTGCCCGTCATTCTGGCGATGCTCAATATCTGGTACACGAATTTCTTCGATGCTCAAACGGTCGCTGTGCTGCCTTACGATCAATATCTGAAGCGATTCCCGGCTTATCTGCAGCAGTTGACCATGGAAAGCAATGGCAAGTCGGTCACATTAGCTGGCGATTCAATTGACTACGAAACCAGTCCGGTCTTCTGGGGCGAACCGGGCACGAACGGTCAGCATTCATTCTATCAGTTAATTCATCAGGGAACTCATTTGATCCCCTGTGATTTTATCGCATTTGGACGCTCGCTGAATCCAGTCGGCGATCATCATGACAAACTGATGGCCAACGTCTTTGCACAAACAGAAGCTCTGGCGTTTGGAAAGACAAAAGT
>DOCI01000097.1:0-435 GCA_003503535.1 Planctomycetaceae bacterium | reverse complement strand
AAGCAGAAGGAACGCCTCCCGAGTTGGTCCCGCATCGCGTCTTTTCCGGGAATCGCCCTTCAAATACGCTCTATGCAGAAATTCTCACCCCGAGAATCCTTGGCAGTCTAATTGCCCTGTATGAACATAGCGTATTTGTTCAGGGAGTCGTTTACGATATCGATTCGTTTGATCAATGGGGAGTTGAACTTGGCAAAGTTCTCGCGAAGAAAATCGTGCCGGAGTTGGAGGCGAGTGACTCACCAGAACTGAAGCATGACAGTTCTACGAATCAGTTGATTCAGCGTTATCGAAAATCGCAGGGGCGTGCAGTTTAAGAGTATCAATATTTTTGAACCACGGCTGGACACAGATTTTCACGGATGTAAAATTGAAGAGACATTCGAACTCTGGGAGATAATAAACAGTGCAATAGGTTGGGTTAGCGAAGCGTAA
>DOCI01000187.1:6415-11484 GCA_003503535.1 Planctomycetaceae bacterium | reverse complement strand
GTTGAATCATACCGAGCAGGAACTGCGGGCACGTTATCTGGAAATCGCGAAACTGGCGGGCGGGCTGGCTCATGAGATTCGCAATCCTCTATCCACCATTTCACTCAATTTGGGAGTTTTACGGGAAGAGTTGGATGGCGCCAACGACCCTCGTGATCAGCGGATGGTTAAGCGTCTGGCAGCGATTCAAACCGAATGCGATCGACTGGAGGGTTTCCTGAACGACTTTCTGCAATTTGCTCGTGTCATGGAATTGAACTTTCAGGCTGTCGATGTTTCAGAGTTTGTTTCGGAGTTGATCGATTTCATTAAACCAGAACTCTCACGACAAAGCATCGAAATCTCGCCGCATCTCGGAACGAATTTGCCAGCAGTTCAAATTGATGAAGCTCTTTTTCGCCGGGGCTTGCTCAACCTGACACGGAACGCTCAGCATGCCATGCCTGATGGAGGCGTGCTCGAGTTTCAAACTTATCTGGCAGACGATCAGGTGGTTCTGGAAATCATCGATACTGGCAAAGGCATTCCCGAGAATGTACGGGAAAAGATCTTTGACCCGTTCTTCTCGACAAAAACTGGCGGCTCCGGCTTAGGTTTGCCGACGGTTTGTAAAATTATCGAAGCTCATCAGGGAGAAATTCAATGTGCCAGCGAAATCGATAAAGGAACCCGATTTCGAATAACTTTGCCTGTGCACTCGTAGGACAGGCATCCTGCCTGTCTGTCTTCTTTGCTATCAATCACTTCGTGGATTGAAGTGATTGAATTCTACATTATAGACAGGCTGGAAGCCTGTCCTACCTAAAAGTGGTTCATTCATGTCCGATGACAATCCAAACCCCGGTTCGAGCAGGCGAGACCTTTTGACAGGCAAGGCGATTCGGCATTCGCTCGAACGTCGTGGTCAGGAGATTGCTGACGAACTGCTGGAGTCTCAGGAGAAATCGGCACGCGGTTCTGGAGACACTGTCCGTTTATCGACGAAGGCAATGGCCTGCGAATTTTCTCTGATCCTCAATCCGTCGGAGAATCGCCGACAAGTGATCACCGCAACCGATGCACTCGACATCATTCACGAAGTGGAAACTCAGTTGACGGTCTATCGCGAAACGAGCGACCTGCTCGCCATCAATGAAGCGGCTCGACAGGGCGGAGCAACCGTTGAGGAAGAGATTTTTAAGCTGATTGAGCTTTCGATTCAACTCGCTCAGCAGACACATGGTGCATTCACACCGACAGCTCGCGCGCTCAATCTTCTCTGGAGAACGAATCGTTCCCTGGGGAAAGTCCCTGAAGCACAGGAAATTGAAACTGCAGTCAACGCGAGTGACTATCGCGATTTATTGCTCGATTCAGAGAACCATCTCGTCACCTTTCAGGATGAACTGACTGGGCTCGATATGAGCGGGATCGGCAAAGGGTATGCGCTCGATCGTGTCGCTGATTTTCTTCAGCAGGAGCAAGTCGACAACTTTCTGCTGCACGGTGGAAACAGCAGCATTCTGGCACGGGGCACTCACAATACGCCTTTGGGCTGGCCCGTGGGGATACGTCATCCTCAGGCACCTCATAAGCGAATCGCGACCATCCTTCTGCAGGATCAGGCTTTCTCAGCCAGTGGAAGCGGTGTGCAATTCTTTCGGCATGAAGGAAAGCGATACGGTCATATTTTCGATCCCCGCACAGGCTGGCCGGTCGAGCATATTCTTAACGCTGTTGTTGTTGCTCCGAATGCAGCCATTGCAGATGCTCTCTCCACCGCCTTTTATGTGCTGCCTCTGGAAGAGTCGATTGCCTATTGCGAGCAGCATCCTGAAATCGCTGCTCTCATTTTTCCCAACCCTCCCGCTGGAAAACGCCTGGAACCCGTCTCGATCCACATCGACGAAAAACGACTTCACTGGCAATAAGCGTTCCGCATAACCGGGGCCGTCGCATGTTCGCAATAAGACTGAGACGCTGGTGGTTGCTCCTGCAGGACGTTGTGAGTTGTTTTGCTTCGCCTTATGCAGGTCCTTTGCAGAGAGTATTGCAGGCACGAAGCGTGAGCGAGTGTGTGAGGACGTATTAAACTCACTCGCTTGCGCTTCGTGCCTGTCTCTTCTGAGGTCAGGGGATGTTTCTTAACCAGCGAACGAGTAGTACGGTCACGTCATCTGTTGGTCGCTTACCTTCACAGAAGCGGTTCACATCGGCTTGCAGAAGTTCGACGAGATCTTTGACGCTGCGCTCGTGTTCCACGCTGATGAAATCGAGCAGACGTTGCAGGCCATATTGTTCTCCCGTTGGAGAAACGGCTTCGGTAATGCCATCGGTCACGACGAGTACGGTATCTCCCCGATGCAGCCGTGAAATTTTATTGACCTGCATTTTATTTTCGTTGGTCATACCGACTGGCAAGACATTGGAATCCAGAGTTTCGATCTGTCCATCATGTCGAACGAGATAACCCTGATGTCCGGCTGCAATATATTCAAAACTACGAAGATCTTTGTCGATTGCAGCCAGAAACATCGTCACAAATCGACGGTGTTGTGTATCGATAACGAGGGCCTGATTGAGCCGAGTCATGACTTCAACCAGATCGCCATGCGAGTTAACGTAAGCTCTGAGATAGGCCCGGGTTTGAGCCGCCAGCAGCGAGGCTGCCAGATCGTGACCGCTGACATCACCCACAACAAATGCAAAACGACCATCCGCCAGTCGGAGGTAATCGTAATAGTCTCCCCCGACGGCTTCAGACGCATAGGAAAAGCCAGCGGCATCGATTCCGGCAATTTCCGGATGATCATCGGGCAGCAAGCTCTGTTGGATTTCTTTAGCGGCCTCCAGTTTCGAGGCTGTTTTTTCCAGTTCCATTTCCGCCCGGTAAGCATTTTTGTAATCGAGCAAGAGTCCGATCAAGGGGGTGCCGTAGGCCAGGATCTTCAGATAGTAAGCATTGAAAAAGTTGGCATCGAACAACTCTCTCGATCCCAATCCGGCGACCACGTTTAGCAGGACTGCTGGTATGGCGCACAGCATTAGACTATGTGAAAACAGACTGGGGAATTTTTTCCAGAATCTGGGGAAAACCGTTGTTCCCAGAAACATCCAGAAGACAAATGGAATGAGTTCCCAGGGGCGGGAAATCCAGAGTTCGGGATATTGCGAATCGGGAACACTGACAATGACGGCAAAAAAATGAATGATGACATAGGCAACCAATCCAAACAGGAAGCCAACGAGAATGAGATAGCGGGCATCGTTTTTTGTCGCTTTGCGGGCAGGAATTTTTTTACGCACGATAAAGGGAAGCGTACCAGCGGTCAGAATAGCGACATTGAATGTGCGCGAGACCGCCCAGGTAAACGGGATGAAGTCTTGCAGATTTTTGACTGCGAATACCAGACGATCTGCTGCCAGAATATTGAACGCATCGAGCATGCCGGAAAAAAACAGAGCCGTGCCAATAATGGGAGTGGTGACATCACGCTTGAGCCGATAATGCACGATGGACAAAATCCCCGTAAATATCGCCAGGCAAACCGAAGTCCACTCCAGTATCGTGTGATAGAACGGACCTGACATCTCGTAATAGGTCAGGATTGCAGCAGGTGTTGACTCTTCGACTCTGGACTTGGAGTTCGTCCAGCCTGCCGTGTAACTGATTCCCCAGCCGCCCAATGACATGATGGCGATGATCAGTGTCAGGATGAGAACAGTCAGAACGACAGTCTTGGGAAGTCGATTCGGTTTCATGAAAGTTCGTCTATGCAGGTCGTCGCACGATGTTGATTTCAGACCAGATTATTCATCATCACATCGTGTCATGCTGCGTCTTGAGAATATTGGAATCTGAGAGATTTCATAGCAGATCATACAACAGCATTGAACCGATTGAAGACCTTCTCAATTATTCTTCATCATTTTCAATCGTCTCCGGGTGGGGCTTCGCTTCGGACAACCGACTCAAAACAAGTACGAATGCTGCTGCCAGAATTGCGATCACAACGGTGGGGATGAGCTCTGTTTGCAAATCGATTTCGGCAAAATTTCGATTGACATAAATCTTGTGTTTCAATTCTGTGATTTCGGGAGTCAGATCGTTTTGAAACGGGAACAACTTGCGGAGTGATCCAATCATAAATCCACAAAGCATGGCCATTGTCACAGAGAAATAGTGCGTCAATAACCACTTGAGCAATTTGCTGAATGTCAGCAGGCCTGTCAGACAACCGAGTGCAAAGACCGAGATTGTGATCAAAATGCTGATACTGATTTCTCCGTGCAGTAACCCTTTGATGAGACCCGTAATTTCGACGTACTTACCCAGAAGAAGCAGAATAAAGGCACCACTGATGCCCGGTAGTATCATCGCACAGATCGCCACGGCACCACAGAAAAACAGATAAGCGGAATTGTCAGGAGGCGTGTGTAAAATCGGCAATCCAACCAGCCAGAAGGCAAACAGACCTCCGGCGATTAAACAGATCCATTCGAGAAACCGCCAGCGGTCGACCATGCAGGCGACCAGCCAGGAGGAAGCCGCGATCAAGCCGTAAAATGCAGCCAGGGTGAAAGTTCGCTGCTCCAGCAGAAGAACGTGCATCAATCCTGCCAGGCTGATGATTCCCAGGCCGATGCCAATACCAAGTGTGATTAAAAAGCGCAGGTCAAAATAGTGGGCGGCCTGCTTCCATTCTCCATGACGGACAAAACTGAATAAAGTCCCATCGACTCGACTGATAGCCCGGACGAGGCGTTCATAAATTCCCAGTATGAGTGCGACGGTTCCTCCCGACACACCGGGAATAATATCTGCTCCGCCCATGAGAAAGCCGCGTGCCACCTGGAGGAGATCCGCAGTGAAAGTTCCATCTTTTGCTGACATTGGTGTCTCGATATTTATGCAGTTTGGGTGACTCTAAAGACATACACGAAGCGCGAGCGAGTGTGTCGAGATTACGATAGGTGACACACTCGCTCGCGCTTCGTGCTTGTAAAATAACTCACATCCTTGAGTGTTGCATGCCTCCAGACCATTTTCAAATGGTAACTGCAGGCGCATGGACATCAAATGTCCTAAA
>DOCI01000187.1:0-6233 GCA_003503535.1 Planctomycetaceae bacterium | reverse complement strand
GGTGATTTTTGAATATGCTCTAGAATGGCATCGCTGTGCCACCGGAGGATGGTGGGACAACGACTGGGGCCGGAGCCTCGATAGCGGGAGCGTTCGCACTACCTCCTTCAGTCATCGAACGGCGGGATGCGTAGCGAATCGTAAATGAGGGGATGACAACCTGTGTGCCATCGGAAAGTTGTACCGTAGAACCGTCAAACATGTGGCCGCCGCCTCGCGAGAATGCTTTTTCCGTCATATATTGGACGTAGCCCAACCATTGACGATCAGGAGCTGACAACCCGAGAAAATTGTCTCGTTCTGGCTGAAATCCAAGAAACGTACGTGGTAACGGAGTTAAGTGCATCGAAGTCAAGACAATTGCAACCGTCAAATAACCAGTCATCACTCCCACCACCCAGCGGACTCCGTCGTGAGCCAGAGGATGAACTTCGATAAATGTCGGCATGATTCGTTCTACCCCGATACGAATTGCAAAGGCGGCCGCTATGAACAGCAGCATGTAGGCAATGAAGTCCCAGCGATTTGTCCAGGCATATCCCAGGTTCAATGTTTTATCGAGTAAATCAGCGAGAGGCTCGAAGTAATTTATGGCGATGATGCCCGCGAAGAACGTGCTCAGAAAAACCAAAACCGCTCCCCAGGCCCCTTCCGAGGCGACACACCAGGCAACCAGCCCCAGAATAATCAGTAGTGCAATGTCAATCATATTTACTCAATCCCGATTTCTTCGTCGGTTATTATCAAACTCAATTTCGGAGGACTTTCAATCCACTATTACTTCACAACCCGCAACATCTCCTCGACCGAAGTAATCCCCTTCACCACGAGTCGTAAGCCTTCTTCGCGCATATAAAGCATGCCGTTCTTGCGGGCTTCTGCTTTAATTTGCGTAATGGCGGCACTGTCTCGAATCATGTCCCGCATGCGTTCGTTCAACGCCAGTAATTCATAGATCCCCACGCGCCCTTTGTAACCTAACCCGCCGCAAGCTGGACATTGCCCTTCAGGGTTGGACGGTTGCTTGTAAAAGTTTTCAATCTTATTGGCGGGGAGATTAGCCTTCTTGAGGAACTCCGGCTTAGGCTTGTAAGCCACTTTACATTCATTGCAAAGCCGTCGCGCGAGTCGCTGTCCCAAAATTGCCGAAAGCGAACTGGACAACATGAACGGTTCAACGCCCAGATCCATCATACGATATAAGGCCGTAAAGGTTTCGTTGGCGTGCACCGTCGAGAAGACCATGTGACCTGTATTGGCAGCCTGACAGGCAATAACCGCCGTTTCTTCGTCTCGAATTTCCCCAACCATCAACACATCGGGGTCCTGACGCAGCACACTTCGCAGTGAACCTGCAAACGTTTGGCCCGCTTTATTGTTGATCTCGATCTGCGTCACGCTCTCCATCTTATATTCGATTGGGTCTTCAATCGTGATGATGTTTCGCTGATACGAATCGATTTCTCCAAGAGCCGCATACAAGGTTGTCGACTTACCGGCACCCGTTGGACCACAGGTCAAAAACAGACCGTGTGGCTGATTGATGACCGCGAGCAGACCATCCTGCAATTGTTTTCGCATGCCGAGTTGAGCCAGCGAACTGACCGAGTTCGACTGATCCAGAATACGCATGACCATTTTTTCGCCGAAGCGGGTTCCCTGGGTGGCAACACGAAAATCGATTTCGCGGAAGTCCATCTCGGCTCGAAAACTGCCATCCTGTGGCTTGCGTTTTTCCGTGATATCCATTGCGGAGAGAACTTTAATGATGTTTACAACGTTCTGCCCCACGGCTGAATCGAAAGGCTCGGTCGGATACATCACCCCATCGATACGCAGTCGAACCGAAGTCTCTTCTTCTTTTGGTTCCAGGTGAACATCGGTCGCGCGACGCAGAATCGCGTCGTAAATCAGTTCCTTGGCGGACATATAACCCCGGGAACTTTCAACAGCCTTTGAGCGTCCCCCTTCTTTCGATTTTCCAATAAACGTAATTGGAGGACCGACCGCTTGTTCGTGAACTTCGGTCGATCCGATGCGAATGCCATACTTGGCCAGCGTTCTGAGAACAACGCTGCGAATATGTCGTGGGGTCATCACCCTGGCCGATTCAGGAACACGTTGATTTCTCTCGTAGATATAGGCCCCAATCGGTCCGCCATAGCCAAGCAGCAGTAAAAAGAATCCCAGCAGATAACTTGGTGAGATGAAACACAGAATAAAGGCGGCTAACCCCCCCAGCAGCAGATTTGTCATCCAGAATATTGGACGAACCTTCAAGCTGGTGCTGTCCGATTGTGCCCAGCGGGACGACCAGATCCACAGAAAGAAAATTCCCAGTACAGGAATCATTTTCCCCAGACTGAAATAGTATCCATCCCGTGGAGCAGAAACACTTTGATCTCCGATGAGAATCCGCTGGTTATCCAGGTGCACATTGCCACGATAAAAACGAAAAGGATTCGGTGGATAATCGCCTGCAGCGCGAGGAGACGCTGTAGCCCCTGTCGCCGTATCAGGAGCAGTCTCCACGGTTGCAGGAGCGCCCTCAGGTGGAATGGCTCCATTTTCCTGAGCCAATGCCGAGCTTCCGCAATAAAATACGAAAAACAAAAGGAGTGAGCCTGTCAAATGAAAATTCATAGCAATCGCTTATCAGGTCATCCCGGTTAATGCCGGGAAGTTGTTTTCTGAAACTCAAATTGAGGAAACATATTCTGTTGAGTGTTACCACTCTGAATCAATAGCCAGCTACTAATCACAGGAACGCAACACATGAATAGTGTAACAGTACCGCTTTACGAAAACAAAGCCTGAAAGACCATCGCGGTTCAGGAATTTCAACACTTAATCAACATGTCAAATCCTGGAAAAGCCATCGTATTTTTGTGGGACCGCCAAGATGGCAAGATCGCCGAAATGCAGGCTTTTCTCATTCATTGGGTTCCTGCTTCATCTATTTGACTCCTTACATTTCTTTCGAGGTGGAATGATATTCGGTAGACCCGCTTGCAGGATCCTCATTGGCAAGGCTATTTTTAACAGGCTCATGATCCAGGGGAAGCCGTAAATTACGACCTGATAATTACGAACAGAACCTACAATTTATGATACGCTTTTGGAGTTTTTATTTCCCATGCTCAAGCATCAACTGATTCATCCGGAGATCAATGCGATTATTGGTCGGGCGGGCCATCACAGTAAAATATTGATTGCCGATGGCAATTATCCGGCTTCATCCACATTAGGGCCGAATGCTCAGCTGATTTCCCTCAATCTTACACCGGGATTATTAACCGTCTCCCAGGTCCTGGAAGTATTGCTGACCGCCATTCCCATCGATATTGTCAACACAATGGGAATTCCTGCAGACGACCCTTATGCCAGCAAAGGCGATCCACCAGTCTGGGATGATTATCGTCGCATTTTGAAAAACGCGAATTCCAAAGTTGAGCTCGAACCGATTCAAAAATGGGACTTCTACGACGCAGTCGCCTCCCGCGATCTTGTCCTGACAATCCAGACCGGAGATCAGGCATTATGGGCCAACCTGCTGCTCTCGATCGGCGTAAGACAACCTGGGGAGTAAATCCTTGTGGAACTTGATCAAGACCGCATCGCCCTTGGTATCAAACAGCCCTGGGCCGAATTGATTCTGCGTGGAAAAAAGACCCTCGAAATCCGGTCCCGATCCACGAACGTTCGGGGCTCAATTTATCTCTACACATCAAAAAAACACGCGACCGAAACGTATGCCGTAAAAGCAATTCAAGATCACGAACTCGACTCCTGCGATTTTCCCCTGGGATTGATTGTCGGTTCGGTCGAAATTGTTGATTGCCGCAAGACAACACCTCAGGATACCGTTTTGAGTTGTTTATCGGCTCAGGAGTTGGAGAATCGATATGCATGGATCCTGAAAAATCCTGTTCGATTTACGAAGCCGCAAGCGGTTCGATTTCTACCCTATGGCGTCTGGTTTTACCCTTACTGCAGACGGAAAGAGTCTTCGGAACGAAACCCCGAAAAGTAACTGCAGGCCAATTACGCCGCAACATTTATTTTCTCATCTCTGCTCATTAAAGGTTGAAACCATGTCTCAAAACGGAACACAAGCCACACAGGCTCGTCATTTTTACGATCGAATCAGTTCGGCCTACGATGCCATTTCTGATAGCAGCGAACATGAAGTTCGTGAAAATGGAATAAAGGCACTCAATATTCAACCGGGAGAATCGGTCCTCGAAGTGGGCTTCGGCACGGGGCATTCGATTGTCGCGATCGCGCAGGCTGTCGGAAAAAGTGGGCATGCCTACGGCATTGATGTTTCCCAGGGCATGTACGATGTCGCCTCAAAACGAGTTGCTGAAGCGGGTGTTCAACAACAAGTCGAGTTGCAGGTCAAACCCGCGCCTCCGCTCCCGTTCGAGGATGCCTCGCTCGATGCCGTCTTCATGAGCATGACACTCGAGCTGTTTCCCGAAAACGTGATCCCTAAACTGATCGCCGAAGTGAAACGCGTTCTCAAGCCGGGTGGCCGATTGGGAGTCGTTTCGATGGCGATGGTCAACAAAGGCGACCATACTTCCGTGCTGGAATCGACCTACATCTGGATGCATCATCACTTTCCGCACATCGTCGATTGCCAGCCGATCGACCCCGACGAAATTCTGAAGCAGGGGGGATTTGAAATAACGCATTCCGAACGAGAAACTATCTGGACGATGCCTGTTGCTATTGTTGTGGGACAAAAAGCGTAATGTTCGTCAATCTCCTGATTGCAGTGGTCGCTCTGGGAATGCTGGCCTGGTTGACCTTGAGTCCACAGCTGCGACAATCCTCGGCCTGGGCCGCTACGATGACGCCTCTGGCCTCGATCATGGGCAGCGGCTTTCTGGTCTCTGCTCCTCTGCTTGCCAGTGTTGCCGGGAATTATGCTCCGTTTGCGATGGCGGTATTGCTGTTGGTTGCCTGGCTGATAGGTTCGGCAATCCGATTTAATATTGCCAATGCCGAACCGTTGTTCGACAAGATTACGGAGCCTGTTCACGGTCGAGACGATCATAAGTATCACCATTCCCACCGATTGACTGCTGAATTGGGCAAAGGTGTCCCAAAGTTGAGTCATTATGTACTCGCCATCGCCTACTTCATTTCGATCACTTATTACATTCAACTCCTCAGTCTGTTCGCAATGCAGCCTTTTGGAATCGATTCCGGTTTTCTTCCAAAAATGCTGGCAACGAGTTTGCTTGTCATTATTTCAGGCACCGGCTTTCTGTTCGGTTTGCACATTGTTGAGAAAGTGGAACGTTATATTGTCAGTTTGAATCTCGCGACAATTCTGGCCTTGCTGACGGGACTGATCGTCTTCAATGGACAAGCCGTGTGGGACGGAAGCTGGAAACTTCCGGAACTCGCCATCGGCTCCGATCCCTGGCACACTCTCCGTGTGATGATGGGGTTATTGGTCGTTGTGCAGGGCTTTGAAACGAGCCGGTTTCTGGGGACCGAACATCCTGCTCAGGAACGCATCAAAACGATGCGGTGGGCTCAGGGAATCGCGAGTCTGATTTATCTGGTGTTTCTCTCGCTGATGCTGATCGTCATCACCCCTGAACAAGCCTCGTCTTCAGCTGATGTGACAATGATCCTCACACTCATCGCTCCGGTGGCGACTATTCTGCCCATGTTGTTGACGGTCACTGCGGTTGGGAGTCAATTCACCGCTGCAGTCGCCGACGAAGCCGGTTGCGGCGGACTGCTCGATTCCCTCACCAAAGACTGGCTCAACGCCAAAACCGCTTATCTGGCGATTGGCGGTATGACCATTCTGCTCGTCTGGGTCGTCGATGTGCTGCAGGTCATCAGTCTGGCTTCGCGTGCTTTTGCCCTGTTTTATGCCCTGCAATGTGCAGTCGCGACTTCAATCGCCTGGTCTGAAAACGAAAATCATTCAAAACGGGAACCCGCCAAAGCAGCCGGCTTTGGCCTGCTCACCCTGCTCTCAATCGTCATCACAATCTGTGGCATTTCGAGTGAGTAAATGAGTTTTCAAAAAATCGGGTGCCATGCCTGCATCGCGCAGCAGGGCAAGCATGAATGGACGTGGTTTTCAAAGTAACCAAATCGTAACCAAATCTGTAATACGCTTTCTAAACCCTGCTCCAATTGGAAACCGGATTTCCTTAGACATCTTGAAAAGGTCTTCCGGGGTGGCGGGGGCGCTCCGC
>DOCI01000081.1 GCA_003503535.1 Planctomycetaceae bacterium | reverse complement strand
AAGTAGCCTGGATGAGTGGCAATCACAAGATCTACACAAAAGATCGCGGAAAAAAATGGCAGTTATACGATCTGAAAGCCGATCCTGAAGAAAGTCTTGATTTAGCGGCCCAAGAGCCAGAATTATTGAAATCAATGATATTAGCTGCCAGGCAATGGCAAGAGTCCTGTCGTAAAAGTGATGAAGAGCAAGATTACAAGTAGAAAAAATACTTGGATCGGTCCGCTCTCTGACATAAAATGAAATAAGTTGTGTCGAATCAGCGATGCACTTCACATAGGAATACATCAGCAGGTAAATGTTATGATTCAAGTTTCACCCAGTACGAACTGCCCTTATAAAAATACTGCTGTCGAAGATCACTACGACATCGTTGTTCTCGGTGGTGGCCCTGCAGGAGCAACATGTGCCGCGTTACTGGCTCAAGCTGGTAAAAAAGTTGTTTTGCTGGAACGCGGTTTGACACCTCGTTTCCATGTCGGTGAATCACTCTTGCCGAAGTGCTATCCAACCTTACAGCGGTTGAATCTACTCGATCGGATGAAAAATTCAGCCTTCCCGAAAAAATACAGCGTTCAGTTCGTTACTGAGATGGGCAAAGTCACACGTCCTTTTTACTTTGACGAATACATTCCCCACGAATCCTCCCAGACCTGGCAGGTCGAACGGGGGAACTTCGATTCTATTCTTCTGGAAAAAGCTGTTGAGAATGGGACGGTTGTTCGGACAAACGCTCATGTCATGGACGTGCTGTTCGATGACAAACGCGCTGTTGGCGTGAAAGTGAAACTGAAAAACGACGCAGGTGAAGATCAGGTCCTGGAAATCGCTTCCGAAATTGTCATTGATGCATCAGGGCAATCGGCAATGATCGCCAACAGGCTGGGCGTGAAAAAATCAGATCCCTTACTCAAAAAGGGGACCCTCTGGGGTTACTTCGAGAATGCCATACGGGATGAAGGTCGCGATGAGGGAGCGACTCTCATCATGCAGACAGAAGGCAAGAAGTCCTGGTTCTGGTACATTCCACTCTCAAACAACATTGTCAGTGTCGGCTGCACGGGCAGCATGAACTACATGTTTGGCGATTCCAGTTTGAAACCAGCCGACATCTTTGCCCGGGAACTTTCCAAGTGCCCGGAGATGCAACGTCGACTTGAACCCTCCACTCAATTTGGCGATTTCAAAACGACAAAAGATTTTTCCTACCGAGCCACTCAAACAGTTGGCGAAGGCTGGGTGATGATTGGCGACGCCTTCGGATTTGTCGATCCGGTTTATTCTTCGGGTGTCTTACTGGCAATGGTATCCGGAGAGATGGCCGCCGATGCGATTATCGATGGTTACAAGATGAACGATCTTTCGCCAAAACAACTCGGTCGTTGGAACGAGGAGTATATCAGTGGATTAGAAAACTTCAAAAAGCTGGTTTATGCATTCTATGCTCCAGACTTCAGCTTTGCAAAGTTCTTCATGGAATTCCCCGAGTGTCGCAATCACATGACCGATATTCTGATGGGAGATGTCTTCAAACCGGGGCTGGAAGAGATTTTCGAAAAGATGGGCGTAGTGCTGCCACCCTCGGACATCGAGGAAATGCAGATGACCTCGGCATAATACGCTGCAATACACTGTGAAAGCATCAATGGCAATGCTCGGAGGCCCCACACTCCCCTTCGAGCATTTCATATCCTTCGTGTAGCAGAAAGCCTGAGATCACAATAGCAGTAACAGAATCGATCCACCAGATTTCCCAAAGAGCATGCGCTCCAAGGCCCAGCAGCATCGCAGCCGAGAGCATAACGCAAGCGAGCGTTTCCTTGGAGTCTGCAATTAGACTTCGGCTCTCGATTTGCTTTCCAAGTTGATATTTCAAGTGAAACAGAATCGGCATCACGATCAAAGAAGCAATTGCCAGAATGATACCCGTCAGGCTGACTTCGGGTGTTTTCTTCCAGTAAAGAGCCAGGCTCGCATCTATTAAAATATACGATCCTAACAGAAAAAATGTGTAAGCGATTAAATGAGTCGCCCTCTGTTCAAATTTTTCAAAGACTGTAAGATCATTCACCGAATGATCCTTCCAGAATCGCCAGATCATAATACAACCGCTGCTGGACTCCAGAAGGCTATCGAGTCCAAATCCAAAGAGCGTCAATGAGTGACTCCAATTTGCACCAGCAATTGCAATCCCCGCTTCGACCAAATTATACACAACTGTAAATAATGAGAGTGCCAATGCGTAACGACGAACTCGATTCCACTTGATCGCTCGATCTTTCATTGTGATTATCCAAGGCTCGTTTCCAGCGACACCTCACGCGAATAGCCGTAGCGATCAAAATCGTCATTCATCCAGTTTTGGACGGCTGCGATGGCACGTTCGGTCAGATAATTTTCTGCTGAGAGGCGTTGTCCGACCGTAGGGTTCAACTGCGGCAGTTCTCGATTGTGAGATTGCACAAAAGGAAGGGCTTCAAAATCAGCTTTGAGGTGTTCCATACGGAGAATCTGATCAAACTTGATCTCCCCGTGTCTGGCCGATTGAGTCATCAGGAGCTGACGTTGGGAATCACCCATCGATTGCAATTCTGGCTGTACAGCAGCGGCCCATTCGGCGAATTCTTCAAAGGAGTCGGGGTTGCTGCAAAGCTGACGAAACTGATAGCGATCCTTACCACGCATACAAGTGCTCCACCAGATCGAAACGGCCCTCACATACGGGTTTCGGCAGGTCGAAAAGATCAGCCAGGTTTTCGGGATTTCATGGACATCGTTGCAATGAAAATCGCCGTATCGAACTCCTTCGTAATGTGTGGTGAGCACATCGTACAAAGAATTCGTTCCCCCTTTAACAGTGCTTACAAAGGCATATTGATATTTCGGAGAGATAACCATCCCTGCGTCTCCTTGAGTTTATCGAATCCATAATCTGCAGAATCAGAATGGATTGTAACTCAATGGAGACAATCAAAAAATAGAAATTTTCGAGCTTGAATCAGGCCGTAAAAATCTCATCAATGAGAACACCGTGACATTCAGGTACCTCACTCTGGATCCACGCGGTACATCCAGATGCTTTCCTGGATTTTGCGTTGAGGCAACAGTTCATTCACTGCGCGAATCACCCCCGGCCAGTCTCTGGAAAAATCGTGACCGCATAGCAGCCCGCCTGGTTTCACCTTTGGTAGCCAGAGTTGGATGTCCTGGTTGACGCTTTCATAATCGTGAGCGGCATCGATGAAAACGACATCGAACCAGTGATCTCGAAATGTCTCCACCGCTCGATGCGATGAGGCTCGCAATGCGTGGATTGCTAATATCTCGCATCGGGTGGAAGCGAGTTCGTGGAAGACATCGTGAGCACTCACATTTGCACGACGCTCACTGCCCCAGTTCACATCGACAGAGACCAGTTCAGTATTCTCCGATGCTGCCAGGCCGACGGCTAATAAACTGCGACCGCAGAGTGTTCCAACTTCAGCCCAGCGCGAACCGGGAGGTAAGTCTGCAGCCAGCGATGCCATCAGAGTAAGCTCCGTGGAAGTCATGTGTCCGGGGATTAATCGTGCACGGGCAATTGCTTTTGAAACGTTCATGTCGTTTGACTCTCAAGGCTAAAGTAATTGACATCTTCGAGAATGAAGATGGCTTTTCTGTTATCAATGAGAGTGGATTTGGTGCGCGGAACTCGGATATAAATGAGAAGTCAATGTCGTGCAAAGTATGAACACTCAGCAGCAATGACTAATCATTGAATATTTTCATTGGTATCTGAAATTCCAAGCCGAGTGGCACCACTCAGGCATATGAGAGTTACTCAGGACGATTCACACTGCGGTATCTCAAGGGTGGCAGCCCGGTGATTTTTTTGAATTGTTTGCTGAAGGAGGCCTGGTCGGAGAAGCCGCAGTCGAGGGCGATGTCGACCACTTTTTTGTCAGTATTCCGCAATAACAGAGCGGCCGCTTCGACGCGTTGCCGGGTGAGGTATTGTCGCGGCGTGATTTGAATCATCGAGTGCATGAGGCGTTCAAATTGGCTCATCGAGAGCCCGATTTCATCGGCCAGTTCCTGAATGCGGAGCGGTTCGTTGTAACAGGTTTGAATTTTCCTTAGGGCAACGGCCAGCTTAGCGTAACGTGGATCCTTGGTCGAAACTGCGTGCAAATCTCGCGACATACCGATGATGGCGTGGACCTGCTTTTCCTGGTCGATGAGCAGATATTTGTTGGTGAGGTACCAGCCGAGTGTGCCATCGGGATTCGTGATCATTTCGAGTTGATCGCTCAGGTTTTCTCCCCTGGAGAGCAGCTGCTGGTCCTGATGCTGATAGCCGATTGCGAGGCTTTCGCTGTAAATCTGAAAAGCGGTTTTCCCGAGAACCTCTTCACGACGAAATCGAGGCACACTACGAAGGAACGCATGATTGACGTAGAGATAATGCCCCTCGACATCTTTAATGCAGAGATTGATATCGTCGAGAGTCGAAAACATCTCCACTATGATTTTAAGAGCTGGAAAGTGTTCATAGAGAATCTGAAGTCGATTCTCGTGGTGATTTTTGTATTTTTTAACCATAGTTATCAAAGAATCAATTATTGAGAGTCTTCTCAAATGCGGTACAATCAAATATTGTCAACTCTGAGAGATTCTGCTCGTTTTCGTCATCACAATTCAAAGATGATGACAGGCACACTCATTGAATGTAACTCTCTGGGATGGATTGCGGAAAATCAAACCACTTTCTTTTTTAATTCATGTTTTGCCTGCAAGCAAAATAAGGAGTCACCATGGCTGCAGAGTCTCAGGTTTTTCAAGGCTGTATTCCTGCTCTCATGACCCCGTGCAATACCAGCGGAGAACCTGACTACGAGGCCCTCGTCCGCAAAGGGCAGGAGTTGATCGAAGCAGGCATGCGAGCTGTGGTTTATTGCGGTTCGATGGGCGACTGGCCTTTGCTGACGAATCATCAGCGGATCAAAGGGGTTCGTCTGTTGACCGAAGCGGGAGTGCCCGTGGTTGTTGGCACAGGAGCCCAGAATACGAAACTGGCCGCGACTCATG
>DOCI01000075.1 GCA_003503535.1 Planctomycetaceae bacterium | reverse complement strand
ATTTCGAATCAATAAGACGCCCCGGTGGAAGGGGCGTCTTATTGATTCGAAATTTTATGGACGAAGTGATCTACAACGCGCAAGGCAACTCCCTGACAATGATCAAACAGATGAGCGTCTCGGAATAAAGACGCCCTTTAATACTTCTGTCTGGCCAGGAGATTACTGCTTATCGATGGCCGGAAAACGAAAGACTTCCGAGTTCGTGTGCTGCTCGTTAAAGAGTTGCTCGATTCGCTCGACGACCTCTGGATGTTCGGCAGCAACATCCCTGCTTTCTGAGGGATCGCTTTCCAGGTGATAAAGTTCTGTTTTCAATTCCGCTTTTTTCTTAAGCAGGTTCTGGCGAATCCCTTTCCAAGGCCCCATCCGGACGGCCTGTTGACCGCTGTAAGCCGCAAATTCCCAATACAGGAATTCGTGTTCGATTTGATGATCTGCATCTCCAAGTAGAGTCGGAGTCATGCTGATGCCATCAATTGTCTTGGGAGGTTTTGTCCCAGTCAAATCGGCGATAGTTGGTAAAAAGTCCCAGGAAGCCGAGATGAGATCGGTGGTTGTTCCAGCGGGAATTTTTCCTGGCCAGCGAGAAACCAGCGGGACACGGATGCCACCCTCATAAAGACTTCCTTTTAAGCCACTGAACCCGTTGGCTGACTCAAAGAAATCCGAATCAGATCCTCCCAGTCTGTCGTAAGTCGGTCCGTTATCTGAAGTGAACATCACAACGGTGTTCTCATCCAGTTCTAATTCTTCGAGCAGAGTCATGATTTTCCCAATATCACGATCCATATGCGTAATCATGGCTGCATATCCTGCTCGGGGATACGGATGTTTCAAGTAACCTTTATGAACGTAATCCTCTTCGGGAATAACGTCTTTGTACTCTGCCAGGGATTCCTCTGTGACTTGAATCGAAAGATGCGGAATTGCAAACGGGAGATATAAAAAGAAGGGGCGTTTCTGATTTTCGCGAATGAATTCCAGGGCAACTTTGGTGAATTGATCCTGAGAGTAAGTCTCTCCATTGAGGGTTCGATCATTTCCCGGCTGCATTTCTTTGACATCATTCCGCCACAGAAATTTGGGGTAATGATTGTGGGCGTGTCGCTGGCAATTGAAGCCATAGAAGAGATCAAAACCCTGCTTATTGGGATCTCCGCTGGTTCCGAAATGCCCCAACCCCCATTTTCCGATGGCAGCCGTGGCGTACTGCTTCTGCTTGAGCATCTCGGCAATTGTCACCTCAGCAGCAGGAATCGGATTTTGACCAGGAAATTCCCAGCCATATTTTTCTCGTAATTCTTCAGGAAGTTTAGGATCACCATTATTCCGAACCCAGGCATGTCCAGGATGTTTTCCTGTCAGCAAACAACAACGAGACGGAGCACAGACCGCATTCCCGGCGTAAAAATTCGTGAACTTCATTCCCTCAGCTGCCAGTTTGTCGATATGAGGCGTCTTAATCCATTTCTGACCGTAACAGCCGAGTTCCTGATAACCGAGGTCATCGGCCATAATCAAAACAATATTCGGCTGACTGGACTGTTCAGCAAAAAGAAAATGCGAGGAAAGAGTTTGGGACAGGAATGCCACAACTGTCAGGCACATGATAAACAGAACTTGATAAGAACTGACTTGAGTGTGAGTGAAGCGGGACTCATTCTCGATCATTGATTGCATGTTAAATCCTTATCAGTCTGATATTTTGATGAAATGTTCAGGATTGGGTTGTAAGCATCGATTGTCTTGGCAAAAAGAGCTCAGGTCAATTCTCAATCACCGATCGAACAATATTTGCCACTGATCGAACAATATTTGATTGTAACTTGGCTCGATCAATGCTAATCATGCTGGTCTGTGCACAATTATTGAAGGCATCACACTGAACTGAATGAAGTTTTGAGAACCCTTAAGAGTCAGCTGAGCAGTTCCCTCTGATTGAGATCTTTCTCACATGCGAGTATCATTCAAAAGCAAAAACGGTGTTCAGTCGAATTCGATTGTGCACAATCTAGAATTCTGGAACTGTTGCATGAACACTGCCTATATTAAATAGTACACCATGATTGTTTCTTTAATCGGATATCGAGGCTGCGGCAAGAGTTCACTGGCTCCACTGATCGCTCAACGTCTGCATTGGCAAGCCGTCGATTCCGATCGTCTGATTGAAGAACAGACTGGCTGTACAATTGCTGACATATTCAAGAATCAAAGTGAATTCGCATTTCGGAAACTGGAAGCAGAAATCCTGGAACAATTGTATTCGCAGGATCAACTTGTGATTGCAACAGGGGGCGGTGCGATTCTCAATACTCAGACTTGTGAACTGATGCGACAGGCTGGCCCTGTATTCTGGTTATCTGCTCCGACTGAGGAATTGATCCGCAGGCTCACGCAGGATGAATCCACCACAGAAACTCGTCCCGCATTGACCGATTTGAAATTTGAAGAGGAAATTCGCACCGTACTGAAGAATCGTATTCCTGTTTATCAGGCCGTAAGTGACTTTGAAGTTTCGACAGCGGGACGCACTCTGTCTGATCTGGTTGATGATATTCTTCAGCTGATTCAGGGATGGACTCCACAAAGCCGAACTGCCATCAAGGAACATACCTCCTGATGTTGCCAGCTTCTTATTTGATCACATGCGGCATCCTCTTCATTGCGGGCTTATTTCTGGGCCGGTTTTTAAATCGCTGCATTCATCGTCTACCAGATGAATTTTATGTCTTCCCGGCCTGGAAGAAAGTATTCCGTCAGGAAAAGCGTCTGGGACAATATCCTCAGACACGCTGGTATCATATTTTGCCGGTCATTGGTACTTCACAGATTGTGGGACGATCTCCTTATAGTGGACGACGCATCCGCAGCCGTGAACCCTGGCTCGAACTGCTCAACGGCTTTCTGGTCGTGCTGACATTTATTTGCATGATTCCACCGGAACAGTGGGGTGGTGCAGAGCATGCCACCGTTGTCAGTTCCTATTGGGCCAAGCCGATTTTTGACTGGAAAGCGTTATCGCCACTCTTTGTCTGGGGACGATTTCTGTATTTCCTGTTCCTGGTGGAAACACTATTCGTTGCCACATTTATCGACTTCGATCTGTGGATTATTCCGGATGGCTCCACCTTTCCAGCCATGATTGTCGGATTCCTGGGACAGTTTCTGGGGGTCGGCTTTTTTCTGGTTCCGATCTGGCTTCAAGATCCCAGTATGGTTGAGTTTTCCCAGCAACTCTTTCCTATGTTGAGTTGGTGGCCGGTGACGGGAATTATGCCTCAGTGGGTTCACTACAACCATCACTGGCATGCACTGGCGGTTTCGACGGCAGGTTTTATTGTTGGCGGCGGAATCGTTTGGTCAGTTCGGATTATTGGTCATTTTGTCCTGAAGCGTGAAGCGATGGGCTTTGGCGATGTCATTCTGATGGCGATGATTGGCAGTTTTATCGGCTGGCAGCCGGTTGTGGTGGTTTTCTTTCTCGCTCCGGTGATGGCATTGTGCGTGATAGCCGTCGTGACGATTCTTCGTACATTATCACTGGCAAACTTTCCCAAGGAATTGCCTTACGGACCCTACCTGTCACTGGCGACTCTCGTAGTCATATTTGGCTGGAATATCCTCTGGCCCGGCTTGATTCGAATCTTTGCTGTTGGTCCACTCCTGATTGCCTTTGCATTACTGATGCTTGTATTCCTGGTGGTCACGCTCTGGATGCTTCAGTTATTGAAACGGCTGATTGGAATTCCGATCTGGGACGAGGATGAAGGCGGCTGGCGATCAGCCGACCAGCTACACTACCACATGGGCAGCAAGATCGATTCACAATCCGATCAATGGCCTCATAAGAACTGGTCGGGATTATCGGCCAGTCGAGGGAAATTTCATGAACAGAACTGGCGGGGGCCGTGTCGTTAATATGTCAAATGGCTTTGATTTAACTGACTGGCTGATTTTAAAAGACTATTGAAAAATGATTCACATTATCGACTACGGAATGGGCAACTTGAGATCGGTTGCCAAAGGGTTTGAACGCGTTGGCGTCGAGGCTAAAATCTGCACGACACCCGCAGAGATCGAAAATGTCGATCGGCTTGTTCTTCCCGGTGTCGGTGCCTTCCGGGATGCGATGCAGCATCTGCGAGAACTCGGTTTTATCGAACCGTTACTCAAACACATCGAAGCCGATCGTCCCTTACTGGGGATTTGCCTCGGTTTGCAACTCCTGTTTGATCGAAGTTACGAAGATGGCAACTATGAGGGTCTCGGCGTATTGCCGGGCGAAGTCGTTCGTTTCAAAAAAAGTAAAACTCTGAAAATTCCGCACATGGGATGGAATCAATTGAATGATATCCAGGAAAATAATCCTCTATTAAAAGACATCCCTGCTGAAGCCTGGTTTTACTTTGTGCACAGCTATCACGTTGTTCCAGAGAATAAAGAGGTGATTGCCGCCAACACTGAGCATGGCGAAAATGTTGTCGCAATGATACGTCGGGGCAATCTGCATGCCGCTCAGTTCCATCCGGAAAAAAGCCA
>DOCI01000231.1:2433-2992 GCA_003503535.1 Planctomycetaceae bacterium | reverse complement strand
GCTGTACAACGAATGTGTTGTACCCTGCAGAATATGATTTAAGGACAATACCGAAATGGCCAAGATTTTCCACCCACTGCTCGCATTGATTGCTTCTGCGACTGACCGAGAGCTGGCTAAATATGTGGAATATCTGAAAGCCGAAAACCAGATTCTGCGGGCTCGGATCCCTGGTCAGATTCACACAACCGCAGGCGAACGCCAGAAGCTCATCAAACTGGGCAAGGGGATTGGAAGAGCAATCGAAGAGTTGATTACGATTGTGACCCCGACCACGTTCTTTCGGTGGCTGCGGGACGAGAAGGGGAGCAAGTCCAAGACCAAGAATCCCAAAGGCGGGCAGCGGAAACCGCGGGAACTGCGAGAACTCGTGATCGAAATCGCGAAAACAACCGGGTTCGGCTATACGAGAATCATTGGGGAACTGCGGAAACTCGGGATCAAGAACATCAGCCGTCAGACCGTTCGGAATATCCTCAAGGAAGAAGAAATCCAGCCAGGACCAGACCGGACTTCAGACTCGTGGACGGAGTTCCTGAATCGACATGGGGAAACACTG
>DOCI01000231.1:1911-2225 GCA_003503535.1 Planctomycetaceae bacterium | reverse complement strand
GATCTGTATGTGATGGTGTTTTTGAATCTTCAAACACGAGAAGCGATCGTGACCGAATCAACATATCGCCCGAATTCGGCATGGGTTTGCAGGCAAACGAAGGCTTTTGCAGAGCAGACCAGGGATCGGGAGAAGCGTCCTGCGATCCTGATCCACGATCGAGATACGAAATACACAAAAAAGTTTCGTAGAACCGTTGAAGCCGCGGGCATGAAAACGAATCCATTACCGAAAGCATCCCCGAACCTGAATGGTCGGTGCGAGCGGTTTATCGAGACAATCAAACTGGAATGCCTCAACAAGTTTATTGTGTT
>DOCI01000231.1:474-1766 GCA_003503535.1 Planctomycetaceae bacterium | reverse complement strand
CATCTCGATTATCTGACGGACGAATTTACCGGATATTACAATACGAAGAGATCGCATATGGAACGGGACCACCTGCCGCCGATTCAAGAGGAGCCTGGTGAAGTGGCGACAATTTCCATCGATCAGATTGAAGTGAGGAGATACGTCGGAGGATTGATCAAGTCGTTTGAGCGGAAGGCTGCATAAGTACAACAAAGATAAAGCCTGGAAAATTTCCTGATTACAGCAAGAGTTTGGACAACGAATTTATTACCGCTGCTTACCGACTTAAGGAACACCCGATCATCGTTGAATTTCGAAAATTCCCCTTAAAGATTTCTACAACATTTTTCTTAGGCGAGTCCCAGCTTTTGCCAGATATTCAGTTTCACCGGCTGTGCTTGTTTGTGCTCATACTTCTCACAGGCGACCTCCAATTCACGGGCAACCTTGCGGGCATGTTCGTATGCCGTGCCAAATCGTTCTTTGAGTGTTCGGGCGTCGCGATCTTCGTCTGTGGAGGCTTCAAAAGCGGGTGAGGAGGGCCAGTGATTTTTGAAGAAGGCAGGGATGTCTCCGTCCATCGCCACCTCGACAACCGGTTTGACAATCGAGCGGTATTGTTGGTTCCGCTTATCTGTTGCGTTTAATAAGAAACCAACTACTGATGGGCGTCCATTTCCGTTCACATCTCGAATTTGATCGATCAGCGAAAACGTCCTCGGTAACCCGTTCAATGAGATATGAGTCGAACGTGTTGGAATGAGAACGAAATCTGCCATGGAGAGACCATTTATGCAAATCATGGCAGACTTTGTCACATTAGCAGGCAAATCGAGCAGCACATAATCAAACTCGGTCAGTTTTGGTTTGAGATGTTTCAAAAACAGATCGTTGTGACGCCCCCATTGCATCGACGTTTCGACGTCGTACATCCGGTCACCTTCGGGAACAAGCAGAGCTAGGGATTCCAACGCTGAACCGCGGGCATCCTTACCGGCCCTCCACACAATAAATTGCTCAGGGTCAATTGAAGGTTTGCGAGACTGTCGCAACTGGGCAGCCAATTCAACTACAGTCCGTCGTTCGCTGATGGCCGTGTTTAACGCCACTCTTCCCAGTAAAGCACACGAACTGGAAGCCTGAGCATCGAGATCAATTACTAGAACTTTCTTGTTTCGGTTCGCTGCCAGAAACTCGGCAATGCCGACAGTCACTGTCGATTTGCCTTCTCCGCCTTTGTTGTTGTAGATCGCAACAATATGCATATGTAGCCCTTAACTAATAATTGAGATGAATGAGCGTAAATTGCA
>DOCI01000231.1:0-324 GCA_003503535.1 Planctomycetaceae bacterium | reverse complement strand
CTCAAAAGAATGGATTGGTGAAGAGTTCCGTTAGTAGATTCGCGGAAGTCTGTACAATCGAGATAACCAGATATTCTTGACAAGCGTCATTGCACTCAATTGAAAATGACATTATTTCGTCTTCGATTTACAACCATGATGGTATTACCCAAAAAACTTTAATAGAGGACTCTGCATCCACCCGTAGCGTCCAATGGCGTTTGATATGCCGTAACTCTTGGTGAAACTTACCTCGACAACGGTAATGGCTTGTACCTGATCGCCTTCCCGCTCAATTCCAAGCGACTCGGTTCCTTTGACATCGATGAAAGGGTTGCTTTGAGT
>DOCI01000216.1:18049-26612 GCA_003503535.1 Planctomycetaceae bacterium | reverse complement strand
ATATAAGGCGTACGTGTTTTATCAAATAAAACCGAAGTTTGTGAAACCGCTTCGACCAGAGATCGCTTGTACCATTCATTGAGATTAGGTTGTTTGAGTTGCGCAATCAAAGCATCGGCAATTCGACTACGAATATCGACTTTGGGCGAACCATCCTGGCACAATCTCATCAAACCGTTGGTTGCAATAATTTTGAGAGCTTCACTTTGATTTTTTTCCGAGATGATCGCAATCAGTGGGTCGGCGATTCCTGTAAACGGAGTTGCTGGGATCTGCTTGGGAATATTTGGCGGTTCTTCATTTAACTCGGTAATCAGCAAACAGGCATTCAAACGCACGGGAAGCGGCTGTTCGTTCAATTGTTCGCAGTGCTTTATGATCAATGGCAGGAGTACGGATCGAGCAGGAGGCTTGGCCAGCAGGTTGAGATCGCGTTTGAGTTGTTCACGGATTTTAGAAAGTTGCCGAAGCTGGCTTTTCAGACTCATCTGCAAGATTTGAATTCGATTGTATTCCGTCAGTAGTGCGATATCTGCCTGAGTGATATTGGTTGTGCCGAGCGCTTTAGTGTACTCGAATTTTTTGCGCTTGAGGAAATCGAGGTCGGCTTCCTTTATGAGTTCTCCGTCGCCCTGAGCATAAGCGGGCGTTGCTTGAACCAGCAGGCTTGAAATTAAACAGAAAGCCAGTGCAAACAGGCTGATCGTAAATCGGGATTCCGTTCGCATGGGTACGCAAGTCACCAATGCATTCTCAACTCGAGGAGAGATGCCCGTCTGCTCGAAACGTTCAAGAAGTCTGAAAATCATAATGCTGTCGGTACTTGATATCGAGAATTAAAACGTGATGGAGCAGACTGCTGGTAACGAACGCCACTAGAGATCATGGCATCAGAATTCATTTTTTGCCAGTCGCGCCTTTAATTATGGTGAACCGGAGACCCTATGCCAAGAGAATAGCTTGGGAATCCGATCTCGGATGAAACTGATGGCCTCTGTGTCGATTGTCCTGACCTCTTGTAACGGTTATAGGGGAAATTCGATGGGCAATTCCAGTTCAATACCCCAAATCTGTTGTCGAACGCTTCTCCTGATCGACACAAGAGAGTGCGAAATTGGAACGAAACCTTGTTCAAAAACAGAAATCAAGGATCACTGGAAGTGATGAATCGTATTAACCAAACTGATATCACGTGGTTAGGAACATAACCGAAGACAGGAATCAGGCATTGATGCCCATGGATATGTTACGCTGAATTGGCTTAGAATAAAACCTTTAATGCCATTTGGTCGTAGTTTCTTCACAGGTGCATGCTGGATTGTCAGTATTAACGGATTGTCCCAAATATTAAATACACTGGCAAAGCCAGTGACATCCTGATTTTTAGTTGGAATGGAGCACTAAACAGGAATCTGATTCACCTCCACCCGTTGATGACACCTTGAATTCACCGGGATTTCCACTCTTTAGAATATTAAAGTTGCCGTATGTCCTCTGAACTTTTTGCCAGAATTGTCCATGCACGTTGTACAGAAAAAGTATTGGCAGAAGAGCCATTGCCTGCTTCCGGAAAATCGCTGACCAATGAAATTCTGGAACTGGCGGCTTGGGCACCATTTCATCGACCTGCCAATGATGTTCATCTGCAGGACTCGGAACTGAAGGCTCTGATGCCCTGGCGGTTTTATGTGCTCGATGATTCGGCATGTCGTCAGTTGCGTGAAGAATTGATGGAAAAAGACAGCAGCAATGTGATACGGATGCTCGCGACTGCCGACTGCATGGTGCAGGCGACCTGGTTGCCCAATCCGCCCCAGACGGAACTGCCAGAGAAAATTCTCTTTGAGGCATCCCTTGAAAACATGGAACACCTGGCTGCCGCTTCGGCTGCAGTCCAAAATCTACTCCTGGCAGCGACTGCGAATGGGATTCGCAATTATTGGTCGAGTGGTGGCGTGCTGCGTTCCCCGGAAGTTTTTGAGCGGCTGGGGATTCCGACTCAGGAAATTCTGCTTGGTTCTCTCTTCTTTTCACCACAGGATGTTCAATCGGGGACAATTGCCACAAGTAAACTCCGCGATAAACGGGGGCCGCTTACAGGCTGGGTGAAACGAGTTCGTTTGAGTTGATTGCTAATTCAAATCTCTGAGTGGCTGGGATTGGAGCGCAGCGAAGCCCCCAGGACGTTGAAATTTCTGGGGAATTACTTCGTTCGACCCCTGCCACCCATTACACTTTGAGTAAATGACACTAAAATATTAGACCATTTTCAAATGGTATCTGCAGTCGCATGGATACCATATGTCCTTTTACCCTGTGTTTGCTTCTGCTGGACACTGCAGGTAATTTTTGAATCTGCTCTGGAACAGGCTTGCGGAAAGTTAATGACACGTTAAAAGAAAATGAACGTTGAACCAAAATTAGTTTGTGTTGGGATTCGCGTTCATTACTGTTTTGTATCTTCTCGCTGTGCAATCTGAGGAGCATCTATGATTCCGCAAAATCGATATTCAGCCCGGCGAGAGAAACTCAAGCGGGTTCTCAAAAAAGAAAAATTACCCGCGTTTCTGGTCTGTAATGAAACCAACGTCAGCTATCTGACCGGATTTTCCGGGGACAGTAGCTGGTTTCTGATCGGCAAAGATTTCGAAATCCTGATCAGTGATGGTCGCTATACGACTCAGATCTCCGAGGAATGCCCAGGAATCCAGGCTGAAATTCGACCGGTTAACAAAACATTACTGCAAACGACAGCCGAAGTGCTGTAGGCGAGCAAAGAACCCATTTGCGGGTTTGAATCCACTGCAATCAGCTACGATGCAGCCGGTCAGTTGGTCGAGGCGGTGGAAACACCTGACCTGATTCCTGTCAAAGGGCTCGTCGAACCACTCCGAGCAGTCAAAGATGCTGACGAGGTCAAACAAGTCCGTGAAGCGGTTCGTCAGGCCGAAAAGGGCTTTGAATTTCTCAAGTCGAGTCTGATGCTCGAAATGACCGAACTTCAAGCAGCATTTACACTTGAAGAAGGTATTCGTCGGTTCGGAGCAATTGGAGCCGGGTTTGAAATCATTACTGCTGTTGGCGAGCGAGCCGCTCTGCCTCATGCTCGTCCAGGCTTAACTCGCTGCGAAGAATCTCCGTTCATGCTGGTCGACTGGGGGGCCCGAACTTCGACAGGATATGTCAGCGACTTGACGAGGATGATAGTCACAGGTAGCATTTCGTCCAAACTTCAACGTATGTATGAAGTTGTGAAAACTGCCCTGGAAGAATCGATTCAGGCAATTGGGCCAGATGTCAGGGCCAGTGATGTGGATCGAGTCGCTCGCCAGGTTATGGAAAATCATGGTGTGGCTGCGAAATTCAATCATGGGTTGGGTCATGGATTTGGTTTACAGGTTCATGAATCGGTCCGGATGAGTCCGACATCGGAAGATGTGTTTAAGCCCGGTATGGTTGTGACTGTCGAGCCAGGATTGTATTTTCCAGGATGGGGAGGGATTCGCATCGAAGACGATGTGTTAATTACTAAAGATGGCTGCGAAGTTCTCTCCTCATTGTCTCGTGAACTCGAGGCTCATACGGTTGGGTAGCGACTTATCCTGTCCGTGTTTACGATTATTTACAAAGACAATTACGCGGTTTTGAGTCGAGGAATATTTCCGGCTTGATCCTCAGGATCTTTACAAAACGCGAGATTAACATGTCATTCAGGGCTCGAAGAGCGACAGAAAGCAAATGAACGACAAATCCAAGCCAAAACCGGATTCCACTCACGGCCCCATCGATCTGGCTCAGTTGAAAGAGCTGATGGAGATGATGGAGGCTCACGATGTGACTGAAGTCAACCTGCGTAACGGCGACGAACAGTGGCGGCTGCGACGGGGACCACAAGTCACTGCGATGCCAATGCAGGCGATGCCAACTGCAATGCCACCGATGGCGGCTCCGGTCGCTGCCCCGGCTCAGGCATCAGGTGCACCAGCCGCATCGGGGGATACTGCAGCTCCAGTTGATGACGGTTTAATCGAAATCAAAAGCCCAACCGTCGGCACATTTTACTCGTCTCCGAGCCCTGATGACCCGGTCTTTGTGAAAGTCGGATCTCAGGTATCAGCTGAATCGATTGTGTGTCTGGTCGAAGCGATGAAGGTCTTCAATCAGATCCCAGCCGAGTGCAGCGGGACAATTGAAAAGATTCTGGCTAAAGATGGCGATGCTGTCGATTTCGGTCAGGCGCTCTTTAAAGTTAAGCCCAACTAGAGAAGTTAAACGGTAGGGTACGCTGTGCGTATCATGACTCAAGTGACTCTATCAATTGGTATGCACAGCGTACCATACTATTTCAACTATCGCAAAATGTCGTGTAAGTTCAATATCGGGGAGCAGTCAAACTGATTGCGGAATAGCGATTTGAGAGCGACATTCAAAGCTCGAAAGAGCACTACTACTTAGCATTGTAGGCCACTGCATCAGATAGACGATTGTTTTATGTTTCAACGAATACTCATCGCAAACCGTGGCGAAATCGCCCTGCGCATCATGCGGGCCTGTCGGGAATTGGGGATTGAAACCGTCGCTGTTTACAGCGAAGCGGATCGGGGGGCCCATTATCTCACACTCGCAGACGAGTCGTATTGCATCGGCAAAGCTCCCGCCAGTGATAGCTATCTGTTGATCAATCGCATTATTTCAGCAGCTGAAATCGGAAATGTGCAGGCAATTCATCCGGGCTACGGGTTTCTCGCTGAAAATGCTCACTTTGCCGAAGTCTGTCGGGAATGCAGCATCGAATTTATTGGGCCGCATCATTCTGCGATGGAACAACTTGGAGACAAGGTCTCTGCGCGAAAAATTGCAGCTGATGCCAAAGTGAATGTCGTTCCCGGAAGTGACGGACTGGTCACCGACGAAAAAACGGCTCTCGAAGTGGCTGGTAAAATCGGTTACCCCGTCCTGATCAAAGCGACTGCCGGTGGCGGCGGAAAAGGGATGCGAGTGGCGATGAATGAAATCTCGCTCAAATCCGGGTTCAGTGCCGCTCGTCAGGAAGCCGAAAAAGCATTTAATAATCCGGGTGTGTATCTCGAAAAGTATATCGAACGCCCCCGGCACGTCGAAGTGCAGGTACTCGCCGATCAACACGGGAACTGTGTCCATCTCTGGGAGCGAGACTGTTCCACACAGAGAAAGCATCAGAAACTGATCGAAGAAAGCCCGGCTCCGAATCTGCCCAAGTCTGTTCGGGAAGATATCTGTAAATCAGCCGTGCGGCTTATCAAAACCTGCGGTTACTACAATGCAGGCACCGTGGAATTTATCGTCGATAAAGAACATCAGTTCTACTTTATTGAAGTCAATGCCCGAATCCAGGTTGAACATCCCGTCAGTGAAATGGTGACGGGAATTGACTTGATCAAAGAGCAGATTCGCGTCGCAGCCGGTGAGGAATTGAAGTTAAAACAGCGGAATATCAAGTCGCAGGGATGTGCGATTGAGGTCCGCATCAATGCTGAAGATCCAGAAAACGATTATCGCGGTTGCCCAGGCAAGATCACAAAATTGCGTGTTCCCGGCGGATTTGGCGTACGCTTCGATTCGCATGTTCATGAAGGTTACGTAATCAGCCCGTATTATGATTCGATGATCGGCAAATTGATTGTGCATCGAGAAACTCGCGATGAGGCCATTGCAGCTGCTCTTTCGGCATTAGACGAATTCGTCATTGAAGGTGTGAAAACGACAATCCCCCTCGCCAGACGTGTACTCGCCCACTCAGCGTTTAAAGATGGCAAAATCGACACCACGTTCCTGGAACGGACGTTTTGAAATCTCAGCAGCAATTCACTATGCTCACAATTGAATCGTCATGTCAGGCGAGTCAGTCATGGGTCGGTTCGCTTCATCATCGACCAGTGAATTGCAAACATCGCGAAAAAACGTGAGAACCCGAGTCATGACGGACGCGGGGCACCTTGTAGAAATTCAACCCCTCGAAAACTCTAAGGAATTGAAATAATGAAAGTCGGTCTGTTAACTGGTGGTGGCGATTGCCCGGGTCTGAATGCCGTTATTCGCGGCGTCGTCAAAGTTATTGATAATGCGGGTGGTCAAAGTATTGGCCTGCTCGAAGGCTGGCGGGGAGCGATTACCGGAAATCATATTGAACTGACTCCTAAGTTTACCGATCCGATCATCGACAAAGGGGGTACGATCCTCGGTTCCTCTCGAACCAACCCGTTCAAAAATCCAACGGAAATCGATCAAATCGTCGAAACATTTGGCAATCTTGGTTTAGATGCACTGGTCGCGATTGGTGGAGACGACACCCTCGGCGTAGCCAGCAAGTTGTTCAGCGAAAAGGGACTGCCTGTGATTGGCTGTCCGAAAACGATTGATAACGATTTGAGTGCAACCGATCAAACATTCGGTTTTGACACCTGTATCAACATCGTGATGGAAGCGATCGATCGTCTGCGAACGACTGCAGAATCGCATCGTCGTATACTGGTCGTCGAAGTGATGGGGCGACATGCGGGCTGGATCGCCTGTTATTCTGCAATTGCTTCCGGAGCCGACTATTTCATGGTTCCTGAACGTGAAGTCAACATTAAAGAAATGATTGACGTTCTGCAGAAGCGACGAGATGAAGGCAAAAATTACGGCATCGTCGTTGTCAGTGAAGGAGCCAAGCTCAACACTGATGGTGGCTTTGTGACAAAAGACCAGGAAGTCGATGAATTCGGCCACGTCAAGCTGGGCGGAATTGGCGATCACGTTGCCAAAGTGATTGAAAACCGCATGGGGATCGAAACCCGTTCGGTCACACTGGGCCACTTGCAACGCGGCGGAACTCCAAGTGCGTTTGACCGGGTTCTGGGAACCCGTCTCGGCGTGCATGCCGGCCATCTGGCATTGAATAAAGACTTCGGCAAAATGGTGGCCATGAGAGGAACACAGATTGTTGCCGTCGAGCTTAAAGATGCTGTGGACCAAATGCGGGAACTCGAAGATTCCTTCTTTGACGAAGCGGCTGAGTTTTTGAAGTAATTCTTGGTCAATCGATCTTGATCAAGCTGTAAAATAAAAAACAGCACGCGTCCAACTTTGGGCGCGTGCTGTTTTTGTATTCAAACTTCTGCAAATGCGAAACTAAGGACTAACGATAATGGTTTCGTTATCTTGTGACAGAGCAGCTGCACCGAGTGCAACACCAGTGATCGAGAGGCCGAGTGTGATTGTGTCGAGAGGATCGACAAACAATCCAGACTGTGCACGAGTTGTTGTCGCACCGCTGACGATCAGCACGTTACTTTTTGAAGTTGGTGGAGCAACGGAACCTTCCCAGGCTCGAACAACGCCTTTGCCTTCGCCAGCCTGCAATTCGTAGATGCCTGTGTCCAAACCGGCTACAGTGAATTTGCCATCGGCATCGGTCACGGTTGTGGCAACGACTTCATTGTTGCGGCGAACGGAAACTTTAGCACCATTAAGGGCCTGGCCTTGTCCGGTGACAGCTTTGCCATTCAGGGCTCCGCCGTTAGAAAGAGCAATGTCGCTGACGGCTGATTTTGTTTTCGTCGTTCGGGCGACTTCTGCCTGTGTCGAGAAAATCGGAGCGAGCACAAGGCTCAGACACGCGAATCCGGTCAGAAGATTTTTCATTGTCGGGTTCCTTTAGGTAGGTACTGTAGTTTGGTGTAATTCGATTCGTCGTGAATCGAGGAGGACAGCCTCTTGCTGACCGATACATTTGATGGGTGAGATAAAAATGACGAATTGAACATCCTTATTCTCATCGTCACAATTTCCTGGGCGACTTCATCCTGAAGAGCTTGTCAGGAACAACATGATTAAATATTTAATCAATGCGGGCGGATATTGCTGGAATCTCAAAAATGAGTCAACTGAAGTTTTTCCCAGAGGCAGGAATTGCAGAAGTTACATCAAGATTCTGAGTACAAGGCAATGTCAGTCAGGCGAAAGGAGTCAGTCATCACTCGGGTGGATTTGATTTTATCTCGTTCCCGATGTCCTCAACTTCTTGCATGAATTGACATGACGTATCGAATTTCTGAGCAGAACGGGATCGTAAATCGAACACCGTTCTCTCGTGGACACGTTTTGAAGTTGCACTCTTTATTTTCGTTTTCAGCGTTGACACGAAAAAACAGGAGGCCCTGTCTACTGATCAATGTCGTTAATGTGTGCCACAGCTGGCTTGTCCAGCAGTGTGAAACAGGGGATGAGGTTTCAGAAGAGACGACATTTAATGAGGGGCGAAACCGCAGGGTGCGTCGAGACGGACTCTACGAATGCTTGTATTTTGAGCAACCTCATGATTGGCTCAATGTGCGTTCTGTCCAATAGTCTCCGTTACCTGTGGGACATCAAGCGGATAGTAATGCATCGCGATATCCGGCAGGAATGCGAGGATCAATCCCATCGAGAGAATGACGGTCGGCATCAAAAGGGCGTATTTCCAGTTTCGCTCAAACTTCAAATGCATGAAGAACAACATCACCAGTCCCGCTTTCGCTGCTGCGACCAGCATCACGAGAGC
>DOCI01000216.1:17713-17941 GCA_003503535.1 Planctomycetaceae bacterium | reverse complement strand
GCGACCAGCATCACGAGAGAACCGATGGTGATCTTCCAGGAAGGACTGGAAAACAGATCCAGCACGACCGAAGCGACTGTCAGTCCGCACAGGCAGAAGAAGATCATCAGGTAATTGGGATGGGATTCGGTAGTCTCGTGCATTGGAATGATAAGCCTGATTGTGAGCGATTTGTCTTGTAATCTGACCCAATAAAAAGTTGGATTTGCACTGGCAAAGCCAGTGGCA
>DOCI01000216.1:15796-17555 GCA_003503535.1 Planctomycetaceae bacterium | reverse complement strand
CGGTGGCATTGATGGCGGTGGTGTAGACATCGCCAATATGCCCTTCTTTCCAGGCGCCAGACGCATTTTGTTTCGGAAGAATCTGTCGGGAAATATCCTCAAAATACTTCGGCCACACCGTTTCATCCCGATACATCACCTGAGAATAGTAATAGTGCGTATAGTGCCAGTGACCGAAGTAATTGGAGCTTCCCCCTTCATTCGGCCAAATGTTTTCCTTACAGAACTCGAGCATTTTCTCGACATGGGTAGATTCATCATAATCGCCGGCACTGTACATGGCGGCCACCGCTGCAGCCGTAATTGGCGGACGGGCACCTCCGCCGCGAATCGAATACTGCACGCCCCCTTCCGGAGTTGTGCAGTCTTTAATGTACTGCTTGGCTCGATCGATAATTTCTTTTGCGACCGGAATTCCCGCATTGCGGCAGGCACGCAGCCCCTGAACCTGGGTGATACAGGTCGAGCCCTCATCAAAATCCCCGCCATCTTTAGCGGAAACATAGCCCCAGCCGCCGCGGGTCGTTTGGGCATATCCACTGAATTTGACGGAATTATTCAGGACTCGCAGCAAGTTCTTTCGACGCTCTGCCCCTTCCTCCTCTCCGAGAATCTGAGAGAGAAACAGCATCGAAAAACCGTGACCATATGTGTAGTGATAGTCTTTCTCATAGCCGATCAAACCATTCGGTTGCGACATATCAACCAGATAATCGACAGCTGAGCGAACTGTTTTCGCGTATTTCCCGCGATTGGTCGTCGAACCTTCACATAGGAGGGCCATACCGGACAGAGCCGTCATTGCGACGCGGTATTGCCCGCCGTTGGCTTCCCAGTACCCCTGCCGTTTTTGCGTCCGTACGAGATAATCGAGCGCACGCCCAACCGCCAGTTTGACTTTTGGGTCCTGTTTTCTAGCGTAAACTGGCATATTAGGGACCAGTAAGAGTCCCAGGCCAGCCAGGGCTTGTCGGCGAGAAATATGCATGAGCAAGGCTCTCAACTTTTGGAACGGCGGATGATCTGCTATGTTTCCTTAAGTATTAAGTATAGCAGAGGAGCGGCATTGGATCGATCAGAATTCTAACGGGAATGATCGATTCGGTCCAATTTTGAATCCGCTCCCAATCGTGACAAGGCATCCAGACCATGAGCAATCCCACCCGATTAGCCGAATTACTCCGCGAACGAGCCCTCAAATTCGGCGATTTCACCCTCGTTTCCGGCCGAAAAGCCAAATATTACCTCGATGGCAAACAGGTCACTCTGCATGCAGAAGGTTTACGTCTGGTCAGTCTGGGATTGTGGGATCTCCTCGACGAATTCGAGTTTGACGCCATTGGTGGTATGTCGATCGGTGCTGATCCGATTGTTGGCGGCATGTTGACCGTCGCAGCCGAGCAGAAAAGGGATGTTGTCGGATTCATGATCCGCAAAGAATCCAAAGGTCACGGCACCCAGAAATTTGTCGAAGGACCTGTGGAACCCGGCATGAAAGTCGCTATCGTCGAAGATGTCGTCACAACAGGTGGAAGTGCATTGCTGGCCGTCGATCGCGTGCAGGACTTCGGATGTGAAGTGGTCGCGGTCGCAGGAATTATTGACCGACTCGAGGGAGGAGCAGCAAACTTTGCCGCTCGAAATATTCCTCATCGCACCTTGTTAACGATCCGGGATTTCGGACTGGAACCACCAGAAGATCTTACTTAATCAAGAGAGTTACATGGAAGGGGTAACCCAGATAGCTCCGCTATCTGGG
>DOCI01000216.1:14157-15725 GCA_003503535.1 Planctomycetaceae bacterium | reverse complement strand
GGTGGACGAAGTCCACAAGAGGCTTTCAATTTGATGATGGAATTTTCTTACAGGAATCTCGCGTTCACACTGCTCAGAAAAATCTTTCGGTAAGAATCTTCCGAGCTATCCTGAAAACTACATTTAGCTCGCATTTCGTCAGGCACAGCCTGATCAATAGACAACTGCAAGGATGTTAAAATGCTTACTGCTCAAGCTGCATGTATTCAGCCGTTTCTGAAAGACAGCTACACCACAGAAGATCTTCAGAAACTGGAGACTCTGTTAAACGATGCTGGCACCTTCCGATTCGAGGCTCTTTCAAATGGTCTCTTCCCTGCTGCCTTGGCGCTACAGGATGACACCGAATACACCGGCTACTCGAATTGCTGGGTCCGCGATAATGTTCTGGTGGCCTGGGGATTGTACGCATCTGGCCGCGTCGAACCAGCCGTGCGCAGCCTGCAGACATTGGCGCAATATTTTCTCAAATCCCGGCATCGATTTGACAATCTGATCACCGGAAAAAGTGATCCCAGCGATCCGATGCAACGACCGCACATTCGGATTCGTGGCGAGCAACTCGAAGAGATCGATCAGCACTGGGCACACGCTCAAAACGATGCCCTCGGCTATTTCCTCTGGGCTTTCAGCAGGCTGGCCTGCGATCGGGTCTTCGAGCCGACTTCGGATCAAATCGACCTGATGATCCTGTTCGTGGAAACTCTGCACGCCCTGAAATTCTGGGAAGATGAAGACAGCGGTCACTGGGAAGAAGTCCGCAAAATAGCCGCCTCAAGCATTGGCACCGCGACAGCTGGCCTGCTCGAATTCAGTCGATTTTATGACGAACGAGCCGACCTGTTTCAGGAGCATCAAATCGCCTGTGAGCGAATCGATATTCTGGAAGATTCCATCACCCGCGGACGAAACGCTCTGTATTCAATCCTGCCAGCAGAGTGTGTTCAGGAGGATCCTCTCAAAAATCGCAAGTACGATGCCGCCCTGCTCTTTCTGATTGAACCTTTGCAAATCGTCAATTATGAAATGGCTGACAAGATCATTTCGGATATCCAGGAATATTTACAGGGCGACTACGGCATCCGTCGCTATGTGGGCGATTCCTACTGGTGTGCGGATTACAAAGAAAAACTCTCCCCCGAGCAGCGTACCGATGATTTCAGCGACAATCAGGAAACCCGCGACGCCCTGCTTCAAAAGGGTGAAGAAGCCCAATGGTGCATTTTCGATCCGATTCTTTCCGTCATTTATGCCAAACGCTATCACCATTCTGGTGATAAGAATGACCGGGAAAAACAGATTCACTACTTCCAGCGAGCACTCACGCAATTAACAGCCGAAGATTGCCGCATGGGTGGTTTGCGATGTCCCGAATCCTATTATCTGGAAAACGGAACCTACGTCCCGAACGACATTACTCCACTATTGTGGACTCAGGCAAACCTGCTGCAGTCACTGGAGTGGATGAAGAAAACGACGGAAACGAACAGTCAGTAAATCGCACCATATCTTAACCCGTCGCGTCAGCGAGGGGACGGCGTCTTACCGGAATAGTCCCCTTTCCCTCT
>DOCI01000216.1:10850-14015 GCA_003503535.1 Planctomycetaceae bacterium | reverse complement strand
CGGCCACCTTCTCCCCCAGGAGAAGGACAGCAAACCGCTCCCCAAGGAGAAGGGTAGAAGACCGCTTCCCATGGAAAAGAAAAGAGTGCGAAAAAGGTCATATGTTTCGGCTTTCCGCTTTCAACCCTCCGCTTTCGAACTACTTTCGCCCGATCACAAAACTCGCCAGTCCGGCAAATGTCATAATGGAAAGCAAGGCCCCACCTGCGATCGCGAGTCGTTTTTCCAAAGCCGACTTGCGGACATCAGGCATCAGCGTGGCAAGTTGAGCAGGGCTCAGATCCAACAGTATATGACAGCGATACATATCGGCTTGAATCAAGCTGTCTGTCAGGTTGAGCTGATAATCTTCAACATACTCATCCAGAATAAATGAGTTCAATTGCTCGATGGAGATTTCTGGCGTTTCACCAGGCGAACTGATTTGTTCAAAAATCGCCTGCTTCGCCTGATCGATCACTTCCTGATGAGCTTCCTCACGGGTAACCCAGCGCCCACTGCTGACAATCATCTGCTGATGGAATGTCGGAATCCGTTGAACTCCGGGCTGCTCCAGTTGAGTCAGCGCTTTCGGCCCCGCTTCTTTAATCCAGCGGGGATAATTCTGTTCGGGATGCTTCAGTTCGTCGAGCTTCGCTTCCAATTGCTGACGAAGTTGACGAGTTCTTTCTGAGCGATCTTCGTCTGGTGCAACCTGCTGGACACTCTGCTCATCAAGTTCAGCGATTGCCTTTTCGTATAGCTGAATCGTCTCCTCTCGATAGGGTTGCCTGGTAACTTCTACTGGCAGGTCGGACTGACCAATTTGTATGGCGTGATTGGGATCATACGTTCCAGTTGTAGCCATTTGAACGGAAGGAGGGGACCGGAATGAAATGATATAAAACATCATCGGGAAGGCAAATAACGTCAACAGTAACAGGATACCCGCGATCATCTTCACGATTCGGACACCTGTTCCAGACGATTTCAAACTGAAATAGATTCCAGCATAAATTATTCCCATGATGATATTTCCCATGAGAACAAATAATGAAATCGAAAAATCTGGAGTTGAATACATGATGATCTTTCCTTGAGGCTTCAAACCCATTTGAGAACTTCAAGAGGGACTATTGGCAAAGCTTAAGCGATATTTCGAGATTGCATCGGAGCGGCTAACTGCAACGCAGCCGTAATTGTCGCTGCCCAGGTAATTCCCCAGACCAGCGGAAACGTGAAGAAGACACAAATGATGTATGCCGTGAATGCGGACCAGATGATTGAGGAAAATTCATAGCGATAGTTCCGACGATAATCACTAACCAGCCACCATGAGCGAATTGAAAACAGAATTCCAAAAAACGTTGCATAACCGACCATGGTTGGAGCCCAGATTGTTTTTGGATGATCATCACGATGATAATCCGATTGTCCCATCTCACTGCTCACATATCCACTCGCTGCGGCTGCTTCCATCTCCTCATGATCCTGCATCATCACGGGAGTGACATAGGCAGGTTGAATTTCATCAAACTCAAATGCGGCCCGGTCCGGGTAGATTTCGATCGGTTCTGCCAGATCGTGTCGTCCGATATGGGAAACAATTCCGGTTTTCCCATGCGGAAAAATCACGTTGGGATATTCCACCAGCAACCAATTATGCAAACCACTCACGGCTGTTCCCGTGGCAATGCCTGCAACTGCCAGGGCAATTCGAAACCGCGAATGATCCAGCTTCCCCCGCGACCACAATTGCGTAAATCCCAGCAGCACCCAGGTCGCCAGACAACTGGAAAGCACAAAGAAGGCAATATGTCCGGGATCAAACCCACTCTGCGACCACTGCGATGAAAAGAAGTCGCGTGAGACAAACAACACCGCTGCAGTCATCAGGATGATATAAAAAGGCGTCCGGGCGATCGCAGAAAGCGTCTGCGCCATCCGCTCAGAAAAACTCCGATACTTCGATGGAGCCAGCGGCTTTAGGACTCTTCGAGGCGAGTGAATCTTTTCTCCAAAGCGATGCGGGTTCGGCTCCTCTCCTCGACTGGCATGAAACTCCTGACGTACCCAGCGGAAGAAACGCATTCCCAGGAACATGCACAGACCAAAGATAATCATCGACATCCAGGTCAGGCGGTTGGGAAAGATCCGGAACAGAATCATCATCCCCGCAATCGAGGCTAACACCGGCACCGCCCAACCAGGGGGTTTCTTTGCAGGTACCGCAGGCTGAGAACCTTGAACGTTCGTGCCAGGATTGTTCTCTTCAAATCCGTGATCCACTGAGCCTTTGGCGATTTTTACTCCATCATCATCCGACAACTGTGAACTGACCGGCATCGCCTGACCATTCACAGCTGCAGAAAAAGCCGCTTCAAATTCCTGAATCGTCTGAAAACGCTCGGTCTCTTCTTTGGCCAGAGCTTTCCCAATGACCGGTTGCAACTTCGGATCGAGCATATCGAGCTTTGGCGGCTCTGTCAGATGCTTCATCAGGATTTCGCCCGTCGATTCTCCATCGAAAGGTACTTGTCCTGTCAGCATTTCGTAAGCAATCACACCCATCGCATAAATGTCGACACCCGGTCCATATCGACCACGCGCGACTTCGGGAGCCATGTAATAAACGGTTCCCACACTTTGCGTATGCGCACTGCGTTGAGAAGCACTGATGAATTTGGACAGTCCGACATCGGCTATTTTCAGCTGCCCGTGATCCCAGAAAATATTGGCTGGCTTCAAATCGCGATGCACCAGGCCGCGATCATGCAGAAAGCCGAGGCCCTCGCAGGCCTGTTTCAAAATCTGACTGGCTTGCTGACTCGACATCCCGTTCGGAAACTTTTCGATCGCCTCTGCCAGTGTGTTCCCGGAAATGTACTCCATCAATATCCAGTAGTCGCCGTCGGCATCGGTTTTGACATCGAAAATCGTGACCAGATTCGGATGGCTCAAATTCAGGCATTGCGACACACCACGAAGTTCAATCTCCATGTTGTCGTGCAGAAGCTTGAGCGCAACTTCCTTCCCGGCATCGGTCAAGGCATAGTAAACCTCCCCGAAGCCGCCACGATGGATCGCCCGCTTGATGGTCATCCCCTCAAGTGGTTGATCTCCGGCTGAAAATGTAAATTTCATGATAGGTGTCCCGCAATTCCCGTAGGTCAGGCAGTGCCTGAC
>DOCI01000216.1:9950-10775 GCA_003503535.1 Planctomycetaceae bacterium | reverse complement strand
GGCAGTGCCTGACCTACGGCTTTTCTCAATATAAGGTTTCCAGATAAAACCCAAAATCATCCTGTTCAACATGTTGATCAAAGGGAACAGGCAAATCGACAAACTTCTGCTCGGCCGCCGTCTCTCGTCCCACGGGTGATCGAAAATGAAACTTTCCCTGCTGATAAATTAAAACGCCAGATTGCTCCCAGTGGGGACAACGGATATGAGCCTGACTCCCCGGCCCCATCAATAACAGATTCTCCATCAGGACCACGCCGTCCACTCGATCGACCATCCGATCCAGCGGGTCGACTTCCAGAACAGCTGTCTGCGATAATGGCGATTTCCTTCGCACGGAAACCGTCACCTGATTTCCCAGGCTCGCTCGACAATTGTTCGTGAGACAGGTCTCCTGAATCAACAGGTTATCTGGTTTTCCGGCATGAGGTGGCTCATTTTCTGTACTTGGCGTTTTTATCGAGACAGCCCCCTGATCGGGTCGAATTGTGTATCCATTCGTTCTTCGGGCGATGACTGCATGATTTGTCGAAAGCTGGCTAAACAGGGCAATCTGCCCGGAAGAGCCTGCTCCGGTCGGTCCGCCGATCGTCACTTCATCTCTCAAAACGAGTCGATAACTTCCCACGCGATCAATTCGCAGGATGACATCGTTCAGAGAATGACTTTCCGACTGCGGCATCATCCGATCCTTTTCTTTCTCAACGTACTGACCCATGACAGAGTTCATCATCTTATCCGGAAATGATTGGCATTTTGAGAAATAATTCGTAAGCGTTTAAGTTCAACTGTTAATCCCTGGCTCATCTTAACCCGAAGCGTCAG
>DOCI01000216.1:8522-9722 GCA_003503535.1 Planctomycetaceae bacterium | reverse complement strand
GCCCCTCGCTGACGCTTCGGGTTGAGATAGTTCGCAAAAAAAGGTGGGCCAGTGCCCACCTTAGGTGCTGATTTATCCTCAGGATTACAGAGCACGGTCTGCCAGGTCGGCTTCGAAGTACTCGTCAATCTGGCTGGAAATTTCGACTTCCGGTTCCAACTCGGTTTCGACAGGAATCAGTCCTGCAGAATTGACATCGGTTTCGAGAAGGCGTTCTTTGATGTCGAGTTGTTTGTTCAACTCGGCAATCAGATTCTTCGCTTTGCTCAGGCGGCTGTCATCGACCAGAGTCGATTCGCTGATCGACTCGGCTGCTTTGATCGACCGCATCCGGGCATCCAACTGAGCCAGTTGAGCTTCCAGATCTTTCTTGGTCGAAATCAAAGTCGCCAGGTGTTCTTCGTTGGCATTCAGAGCCGTCTGTCGGGCATTCAGGATATCTTCTTCGCGATCCAGCGTCTCTTCTGCAATCTTGAAGCGACGGAATCGAGTCGCCAGATCCTTTTCAACCTGCTGTTGTGTATAAGACTTGCCAGCGATCACGTATTTGGTATCAGCGGAATCGAGATTGCTGCGTAAAGCCAGAATCGCATCTTTCTGCTTTGTGATGGATTCACGACGAGCATCAACAGTGCGGTGCAGCGATTCGACTTCGACCTGCTGCTCGGCGATGACGTGCATCGAATTCCGAATCTCGGGCACGAGATCCTTCACAAGCTGCTCGGCTCGTCGAACTTCAAATTCAATCGGCACCTGACTTTTCACCGACTGACGAATTTCCGAACCAGCCGTTTTAATGTAGGTTAAGGCACTCCGGCCAAAAACAAAAGTACTGGCTCCAACCAGCAACAATCCGGTAACTATTGCCTTCGTAATCATGGCTCGATCTCCCCTCTGAGATTTATTTCTGTGAGAACAATTTCTTTTCAATCGCTCAAAATACTGTTTCGTAGGCATCTCATCTCTCCCTGAAGCTTTCTGACAATCCAGAAATGATTGCCAACTCACACAGCTATTCGCTGAAGCAGGAGAAATATTGAGCAGATTTTGGGAAATTTATCAGAATTTGGGGAAGACTGTGACTAGGAATTGCCGTAAGTCATTACTAGAAAACAAGTAATGACCTACTCCTTAGTTTGTACGGAATTTGATTTCTTAAGAAATGCTTGATCTAGTGCATTTTCAATAATGAACTGCAGC
>DOCI01000216.1:8028-8390 GCA_003503535.1 Planctomycetaceae bacterium | reverse complement strand
TCATGCGACTGCAGAAACCATTTAGTATGGTTTAGCGTTCGACGGTCAATTCATTGATGACATCGATTTCCGGCGAGAGTTTTTTGAGGGCTTCCTGAGCGAGTTGCTTCTGATAATAGGAGCCAATTTTCCCGCTGACTCGAACCTGATTCGCGAGGACTTCAAAGCGTGATTTCCGCGAGACTTCATGCGAGGCTCTCCGAAGAGCAGCATTCACCCGAGCCGCCAGTTCATGCGGATTATCGATGCGATACAACTTATTCATGCGGTGTTCCCTGGATCAGAGAAGTCAATCAGCGATAAAAATAGAGGGGCCTATTACGTATCGGCAGTCTTGGATATGTCTGCTTGTCCGATTCGCT
>DOCI01000216.1:947-7976 GCA_003503535.1 Planctomycetaceae bacterium | reverse complement strand
TGTGTCGCAAAGCGGACAGTGAGTGGCACACTCATTCGCTTTTTCAGTCAGGATCGTCAAAACTGGTTGGAAGGAAGAAGTCCGACAATCGTCAAAACGAGAATCAATAAGGCACGCTATTATGACTATCAAAAATCGATCACTCATTCGATGCATTCCTGTTCTGGCAGGTCTGCTGTCTCTTTGTGCTCTCAGTATGTCTCATCTGAAAGCCGATGAAGCCGAGCAGAAGCAACTCAAAGAGATTTCACAGAAAATCTCAGAAGCGATCGACAAAGACCAGGATGCGGAGGCGGTGCGATTGTTGACGGAGTTCATCGCAATCGATCCGGCTTCGCCGCGAGCCTGGTACCTGCGAGGGGTTTACCATTTTAATATCCAGAAATTCAAAGAATCGGTCAGCGACTTTGATCACTATGTCGAACTACTTCCAGCTGCAGAAGTCAAGTTATGGGAGCGGGGCATCTCCCATTATTATGCGGGGATGTACAAAGAAGGAGCAGAGCAGTTCGCGCTGTATCAGACGTATCACGATAACGATGTCGAGAATTCGGTCTGGCGATTTTTATGTATGACCAAAACGGATGGCATCGAAATCGCCCGCAAAGAAATGCTGCCCATTCGAAACGATCCCCGTATTCCGTTGATGGAAGCCTATGCCCTGTTTCGCGGGGAATCGACACCGGAAAAAGTTCTGGAAGTAGCCAAAGCAGGAGACCCTGCTCCGGAAGTGCTGGCGGGGCGGATGTTCTATGCACAACTCTATCTGGCACTGTATTACGAAGCGCTGGAAGATCATGAACAGGCCAAAAAGTATGCCACCGCGGCCTGGAAAGAGCATGAGAAAACTCAGGGCATCAGTCGCTACATGTGGCAGGTCGCCAAAATCCATGCTTTGCAGTATGACAAGGAAGAGCAGAGTGAAACGAAACCTAATCAGCCAGCAGTCGATTGATTGACGACCGCAGTTCCCAGTTCATCGAGAATCGGTAGATGGCCGCCGTAGGTTCGCTTGAGATTTTCGGGCGTCAAAGTTTCCTCAACAGGCCCCCAGGCGATGAGGCGTCCGTTGAGCAGGAGTACGGAATCAAAGGAGCGTTTAACGGTCAACAAATCGTGATGCACAACGATTAGCAGTTTCCCGCGTTCCTTCAAACCACGGAGGACGCCGAGCACAATGTCTTCCGTCGCAGCATCGACACCCGCGAAAGGCTCATCCAGAAAATAGACGTCTGCATCCTGAGCGAGTGCTCGTGCCAGAAAGACCCGCTGCTGCTGCCCGCCGGAAAGGCGACCGATTTGCCGATTTGCAAAGTCCTGCATCCCGACATCCTGCAGGCAGCGATCGGTCAACTCCTGTTGATCTTTGCCGGGGCGACGGAACCAACCAAGTTTGGCATATGTGCCCATGAGCACAACTTCGCGAACGGTAATTGGAAAATCCCAGTCGACACTTTCCCGCTGAGGCACATAGCCAATTCGCTTACGGACTTTTTCAATCGGCTGCCCGAACAGCGAAACATTCCCCGAGAGCGGCTGCACCAGATCGAGAATCGCTTTGAGCAGCGTACTCTTCCCCGCTCCGTTCGGCCCGACAATCCCCAGCAATTGCGGGGAATCGATTTCAAAATCAATATTCCACAGCACTGGGCGATGCCGATAGGCAACCGTCAGATCGTGAACGTCAAGAATGGCAGCAGGCTTATTCAACGGGATCAACTCATCAATTCGCAAATTTTGGTTGTCGAGACTGATTATTTATTACATGATACATTTTCAGCGGTGCAATTGAAATGTGAAGAGGAAGTCCATTCAGGTGAGATGACATGAACACAGACAATATTCATGCACTGGGGGAGCAGCCCCACAAAAAAGCATGGCTCGACTTGCTTAGTCACTGGCTATTGATTCTGTGTGTAGTCGTCGCCATTTATATTCTTAGCAGCGGACCAGTGATGGGAATCGGATTCTGGCTCCGAGAGGCAACAGGATACAACGAGTTTTATGGCGTGATGCTTCCGTATTACCCGCTGTTCGCCCTGAAGTTAACCCCATTAGACTTTGTTTTTGAATGGTATGTCGAATGGTGGGTTTGCGATGTGTTTCAGACGGTAGGCCCTGAATAACTTTCATCGCTTAATAATTGTAGTGATACTGGTATTGATAGCTCGGAAACGGAAACGTCTGGTACTGATAGTTGTACTGGTAATTTCGTGGTCCGTAATACGTGTTGTACGGCACATATCCTGGGCCGTAGTAGGTTCCGTAATTGTACGGCGTCCCATAATTGTAGTTGCCATAGCCGCGATAATAGGTGCCGTAGTTTGGGATGCGGTAATTGTTATTGTAGCCGTTGCTGTAAATCCCGCTATTGTAATCCCTGCTCGAATTGGGACGCCAACTGTAGCGATCAGCCGAGGCGGTAGCAGTGCTGAAGGCGATGAGTATTGCAGCGGTTGTGAGGGTTGTTAAGAACGATTTCATGACTGCTCTCCTGATAAATGAATGAACGTGAACCGTCACGCTCCCGCACACTCGAATTCCCAATGTGTCTAGTTCTACGATATCCAGAAATCAACCGAAGAGAACTGGTTTTCTGTGCAGATGAGAAAATCTTCGAAAAATTTCAACATGCGAGCCATGCCAGTGATGACAGGGGTATTAGTACGATTATTGTGCGTTCATTGCAAAATTCCGCTGTGGTTGACTCATACCCACCCGAGTCATGACTGACTCGGCTCGCCTGAATACATACAGGAATATTCCATACAATCTGCAGAATACTCACTTTCTTAAAATTCTCTCATACGGTAGAGGCAACAGATCTCTAATATTTGGAATTGAGCCGCCTGCTTTGAACTAATCTTGAGCGATGACAGCCAGCAAACTCTGGCTTCATATCGCTCTTTTTCCCTCACAAGTTCAAGTACCTCGGGTCGCATGCTTTTCAACAGTTTCACATTCTGGATTTTCTATGCCGTCGTGCTGATGCTGTACTTTGTCTGCAGACATCGCTCTCAGAACGTGTTATTACTGATGGCCAGCTACTTCTTTTATGGCTGCTGGGACTGGCGATTTCTCAGTCTGATCGCCATTTCGACCATTATCGATTACTTCGTTGCCCTGAAGATCGACTCCTCGAAAATTGCCTGGCGACGTAAAGCGTTCGTCACTTTGTCGATCTGCACGAATCTCGGGATTCTCGCCTTTTTTAAATATTACGGCTTCTTTGCGACGGAGTTGGTCACGCTGGGGCAGTCGGTTGGTGTACCGTTGTTATTGCCGACGCTGAACATCATCCTCCCCGTTGGGATCTCATTCTACACTTTCCAGACGATGAGCTACACGATCGATGTCTACCGCGGCGATTGCAAACCGACACGCAGTCTGCTCGATTTTGCCGTCTATGTTTCGTTCTTCCCGCAACTGGTCGCCGGGCCGATAGAACGGGCTTCGCACTTTCTGCCTCAGGTGATTCAGCCTCGCACTTATCAGCCTGGCGATTTCCAGGCGGGTCTCTATCTGATCATCCTCGGTCTCTTCAAGAAAATTGTCGTGGCCGACAATATGGCCGTACTGGTCAATGCGATCTTTGATACGCCCACATCACAGTTGACCGGACTCGAAGTTCTGGTCGGTGTGTATGCATTTGCTTTCCAGATCTACGGCGACTTCTCTGGATACTCGGCCATTGCCCGCGGCATCTCCAAATGGCTCGGTTTCGACCTGATGGTCAACTTCCGTAGACCTTACTTCGCGGTCGATCCCAGCGATTTCTGGCGACGCTGGCATATCAGCCTGTCTCAGTGGTTGCGGGATTATCTCTATATTCCGCTCGGCGGCAATCGTCACGGCGAATTGATGACCTATCGCAATCTCATGCTGACCATGCTGCTGGGCGGACTTTGGCACGGGGCCAACTGGACCTTCATCGTCTGGGGAGCCCTGCACGGAGCTTTGCTGGCAGCTTATCGATACTTCGCAACTTCCAAACGTAAAGAATTGGTCTCTGATCCTGCACTGTTCCAGGCCGCCCTGGCGCGGGGCTGCAAAATGATTCTGATGTTCCATTTTGTCTGTCTGACCTGGTTACTCTTCCGGGCCGAAAGCATTCTGCAGGCCTGGGAAATGATGATGGTCATGACCGGCAGCTGGGCGTGGACGCCAACCGTTTCGCTGATCACCGGCATGCTGATGTTCTGTGCGGGACCATTACTGATTTTCGAAGCCTGGCAGGAATTCGGTGCGAAAGCAGAAGAGTCCTTCAAGATTCACTGGGGCTGGCGAGGACTGGCCTATTCGTATGCCTTAATGATGTGTCTCTGCTTCCCGCCACCAGTGGCCAGCAGTTTTATTTACTTTCAATTTTAACATCCCTGCAGTGATATGTTTTAAGCATCGGGTGACATGCTTGCATCGCGCAGCAGGGCAAGCATGATTCGAGGTCGCTGTGAACCAGAAATGCGAACAAAACCCGAGGCAGCAATAGTCCAATCACCCTCGGGGTGAGGGGCAATCGACGTGACTATACTATTGTCGTCGAAGACATCCCCTCATCCGGCCTGCGGCCACCTTCTCCCCAGGGAGAAGGAAGAGTAGAAAGATTTGACTCAACACTCCCTGTCACGAATCCAAACAAAAATCGTCGAGCAGGCAAAACCTGATCGACGATTATTTTAGATAACTGCAACGCTACACTCTCGCTATTTAATCACCCGCTTCTCAACTTCGGGATCCAACTGCAAAGCCGTCGCTTTGTCTTTCTCAGCTCCGGCTTTATCGCCGCCGCTTTCTTTCGTCTCTGCCCGTTTCCAGTAGGCCATCGCAACGGCATTATCAAAGCGTTCTGCAGATTGATAATCCGTGATCGCCTGATCCAGTTTTCCGAGGGCCATGTAGGCATCGCCTCGCAGTGAACTCGCATCGAAGTTCTCACCAAATTCGAGAGCCTTCGTACATTTCTCAACGGCTGCCTGATAATTCTTCTGTTTGAAGCTGATACTGGCTTGTGCAACATAGATAGCAGACATCGTATCGTCGAGTTTCAATGCCTGTTCGAGATCTTTATTCGCTTCCTCAAATTTATCTCGCTTGGCAAACAACTCGGCTCGCTGCACAAACAGAGCCGGGTCTTTGGGGTTGCGTTGAATCTGGCGAACCAGGACGAGCACCTGCTGAACCCATTGGGCAGCAGCCTGATCCTGATTGGCCTCTTCCAGTTTCCCAATCGCCTGATAGGCATCGCGTCGATGCAGATAATGCTTCACTTCATACGGCGACTTTTCAATCGCAACGGTAAAGTCGGCGATGGCCTGCTCTGGAGCACCCATTTTTGTCAACGCAAAACCACGATTGTTGTAGCCTTTGACATACTCAGGATCGATTTTGATACTCTGACTGAAATTCTCGACTGCTTTTTCAAAATTTCCGAGTTCCAGATAGGCATAGCCTCGATTATTGTAGGCATCGACATACTTGGGGGATTTCAGAATTGAAGCATCAAAATCAGCAATTGCTTTGTCGTATTCTTTGATCGCGACAAGCATCAAACCACGATTGTTATAGGCTTTCGAGTAGTTAGGGTCGAGTTCAACGGCCTTGGTAAAAGCTTGCTGAGCCATCGGAATGTTTTGAGTTTTCACAAACAAAAGCCCCAGCATATTGTGCCACTCAGAATTGTCGCGTTGTTTGGTCAGTGCAAGAGTTAACGAGCTGATGGCCTGCGTTGTCAATCCACTGTGATCGAGAATTTGTGCACGAATCGCATAGCCTTCCGGCGGGCAAACTTTCGCATTGTGTAGCTGATCGAGCAGTGGAAAGGCGGCTTTGTAATTGCCTTCTTTATAGTAAGATTTGATTTTTCCCATCGCCTCGGCCACATCAATCACCATAGACGATTCAGCCGCCCCATTGGGTTCGGAATCTTCAGTCGTTTTTGAATCTGTCTGACTCGTTTCGCTTGTTGGAGTGCTGTTTGAACATCCGGTAACGATCAGCATCGAACAAAGGAGCAAGAACATGAAATATCGCATGGGCGTTTCACCATCTCGAAATTGGGGCACGACTTCCTGTGCCGTTATCGGTGTAATGCGACAGACACCACTCATTGATGTCCTCAGTCGCCAGTTTGTTGATGAGGCTTCTATCCGCAATGGCCGATTTGTGTCAATCCGAGTTTTTATGGTGTAAATTACTTCCCCATTTTCATTCATGCGAAAAACGCCGCAGGGATAAAATTTGAATGAACCGCCAGGACGCCAAGGCTTGAAGAAATCCATTCAGGATACAGTTCTCAGTAGAAATTGATTATCATTTTCACCACAAGGGCACGAAGGCACAAAGAGATTCTTTGATTCATGATGTCAAAAGGAAATCTGCCAATTTGAATTTGATGAGTTCCAGATATTAAGCTCTTAGTCTCTTCGTGGTTCCTATAATTTCTTATCAAATAATTGAGATACGGGGTTTCACAGGTGAGAATTTATGGCCAAATTCTTCAAACTCACTATTTTAACGACAGTGATATTTGTAATCACAGTGGTCTGTTTTCAATGCCGAGTGATCGCTGAAGTATCAATCCCGAGTCAGCCAAACATCCTTGTCATTGCCATCGATGACCTGAATGACTGGATTGGCTGTCTTCACGAGCATCCTCAAGTCAAGACGCCGCATCTGGATCGACTGGCCAGTCAGGGGATTCTGTTTGAGAACGCCCATGTGCAGGCCACTTTCTGTGCGCCCTCCCGGACCAGTCTGCTTTCGGGAAAAATGCCGAAGACGACGGGATGCTTTGAATTTACTCCTCGATACGATCAGGCAGATTCGTTGAAAGGCCATGATCCCTGGCCGATGTGGTTGGGGAAATCAGGCTACAAAACTTACGGCGGAGGCAAGATCTTTCATGAAGGTACGGGTACTGGCTGGACGGCTCAAAGTTTTCAGAATGTGATTCCATCAGGGCCTAATCCTCGACCCGAAGAAATACAGCACTGGCCAGTCCGGGTCTGGGATTGGGGAGCCTATCCCAAT
>DOCI01000216.1:326-777 GCA_003503535.1 Planctomycetaceae bacterium | reverse complement strand
TGGGAGATTTCAAACTTGCTCAAAACACTCAAATACTCTTGGAGAAAAAGCACGAGGACCCATTTTTAATGGTGGCCGGTTTCCGTCGCCCGCATGTTCCGTTACACGTGCCGGAACGCTGGTTTGCGATGTATCCGGAAGAGTCGATTGTCCTCCCGGAAATCCCTGCCGATGACCTCGACGATGTGCCTCATCCGGAAGTCGGTTTGACTTCGCATCGCGCTCCAGAACATGCGGATCTGGTCGAGAAAAAACTCCAGAGAAGTTTGACGCAAGCTTATCTGGCTTCGATCAGTTTTGTCGATCATTGTGTCGGCGAAGTGCTGCAGGGATTGGAAGCGGGGCCGAATCAAAAGAATACGATTGTCGTTCTGTGGAGTGATCACGGTTTTCATTTGGGAGAAAAACAACACTGGGCCAAACGGACGTTGTGGGAAGAAACGACCCGCAT
>DOCI01000216.1:0-175 GCA_003503535.1 Planctomycetaceae bacterium | reverse complement strand
GAACGACCCGCATCCCCTTGATCATTACTGGCCCGGGAATCAAGGCTGGTCAAAGGATTCAGGAACCTGTTGGCTTGATTGATCTGTATCCCACAATAGCAGACCTGATTGAACGAAAACCGCCTGAGGGTCTGGAAGGCGTCAGCCTGCTGCCAATTTTGAATGGCGATCCAGA
>DOCI01000256.1:7644-8075 GCA_003503535.1 Planctomycetaceae bacterium | reverse complement strand
TGCGAGCAGTAGCCGCAGTCTTCGGGACAAAGTCCGCTCTTTGCATTTTTTAGATAATACAGCTGAACCTGATTCCCAAAATATTGATGCCGGACACGAAACGCGGCCTGCAATAATCCGAGCAGTTCTTCATTCGGACAATCGAGAATCGCATGCGCGGTCGCATCATCGACGGTGCCGCCGTTGAGGACGGAGTCTGCCAGGTCGTTCCAGGAAATCGCTTGAGATTGGGAAATCATATTCAAATCTGCTCGTTGCTTGGCGGTTCAGTTCCCCCGAGTGAATCAGGGAAGAATGAGCCGTGGGTCAATAAAAAATCATTCCGAGCAGTCTATCTCAGTTGAGCATCCAGTCCAACCGTACACGGTTTTTGCGATTCCTAAAGTCCATAATTTATAAGCTCTTGCTGGTGGCGGGGGCGCTCCGCTTAA
>DOCI01000256.1:6773-7520 GCA_003503535.1 Planctomycetaceae bacterium | reverse complement strand
CTGCGAGAGCGCCACCGCCACCCGGGATTTAACAATCCCATCAAAATCTTTGAATTTGTAATTGACAACCAATACCTAGCCCGGCTATACATAGAGAGTCGATGCATAGGAGGAAAACAAAATGGATCCCACACTCATTTCCGGCACCCTCGAATTAATGATTCTGGAAGTGCTGGCCAATTCGCCGAGTTACGGGTACGAAATTACCCAGTCGGTCAAAATCCGCTCGGGTGAGCGATTTCTGCTCAAAGAGGGAAGTTTGTATCCCGGCCTGCACAGGCTGGAACGCAAAAAAATGCTGGAGTCGTTCTGGCAGCAGGTCGAAGGCCGCAAGCGAAAATACTATCGCATCACGGCTCTTGGTCAGAAAGAGCTCGCACACAAGCGGAAAACCTGGTCGGAATTCTCAGCAGGCATTCAAGGAATTCTGGGAGCCAATTGTGGACTGGCATGACGAGATCACCGCGAAGTTGCCCCCGCACCACGATGAAGAACCGGCCACGCTTCGCGAAGAAATTATCTATGAATTGCGGGACCATCTTGAAGCGTCGTTCCGGCGCGAATTGTTGATTTGTGTCGATGCCGATTTGGCTCGACAACGTGTTCTCGAAAACTTCGGCAACCCGGCTGATATCGCACTCAATCTCTGGTACGAAGCGATGAAAGGTAAACTGATGACTAATAAAATTTCACTGGCGCTCACGGCTTTCGTGACAATCTTCTGCGTTTGCATGATCGGCGTAATGT
>DOCI01000256.1:4812-6598 GCA_003503535.1 Planctomycetaceae bacterium | reverse complement strand
GCAGATATGAATCGTACTCAAGTCGAAGCGATGATGGCGCAGACGCAGATGATGATGGAACAGTTCAAATCGAACTCGAATCAGAAGGAGGAATCTGGAATAGCCTCGGATTGGGCAGAACTCACTGTCTCTGCATTGCCTCTGAAATCGTCAGAAAATGTAACGCCACCAAAAATTGAAATCCAATTAATTAGCAACTCCATTATCTCACCCGGAAACTTTGGAGGCTCGATTTCAGATTCTGTCAAATTGCAGCCGGGGGAAAGTCATAATTTTGGAGCTTTGCCAGCAGGACAATATCAATTCAGTTTGACCGGACCCGCTGGATTTGGGGCAAATCGTCAAATTCTGTTAGGGCCAGGTCGTGAGCAAAATTATGAATTTGAAATTCTATCTGAGCTACCGGAACAACTGCCGTTAGAAATTCAGTTCACTACAGCTGATGGACAGTCATTAAGGGATAATGATCAAGTGCTTTTGCTGTTCGTCGTGGATGTCGATCCCATCGAGATGAAAACAAATACATGGGGGCGTATGAGTGATATTGTTATCGTCACTGTCGATGCGAACGGGAATGTTCTGGAAATTCGCGGCGGCAATGAGACCTCAGAAATTGACGTCGTAGCCAGCGTGAAAAATCAAATGTTTTATTGCCTGCCTGGAAAATATGCTCTTGCTCAAATTTGTCTTCATCGGACTTTGCAGGATAACTCCGTAACAAAATATTATTCAGCTCCGGCACGCTATGAACCGCCTGAAAGTTCTATTCAGAATTATTCCATTTACGATCTCCTATTTTATCGTCCACACGCAGGCTCTTCAGTAGAAGTCAACTCTATTCCTGGGCAAAATAATTATGTCGGTCGACTTCCCGATGATAAGTCTTTGACGATCGATCTGACTCCAGTGCTGAATTTGGATGAGTCTAACATGGCCACACGTTTGATTGAGTATCCCTGGTCAGATGTAGGAATTCAAAACTCAGGATTAGGTGGAGGATTAGGAACGTCTCCTGGCACTGGAGGCGGAGGCGCAGGAGGCGGATTCTTCTAAACACTTGGAGGATGATTCCCAACCCGGTATTCTCATTAGACCCCAACTCATGCAGGAGAATACCGATGCTGAAAATTTTCATGACAGCCGTTTTTCTAATCGCGGCTCTGCCTTTTTCTGTCGTAGCCGAGCCGATTGAACTTTCGTTGCGGTCTCAGCAGGAGACGAAAGCCGGGAGCGGGCGATATCATCAGACGGTTCATGCCGAAACCTGGCAGCCTGAGCAGACGGCTCTCATTTTGTGCGATGTCTGGGATTCGCACACCTGCCAGAATGCGGTTTTGCGGCTCGAACAGATTGTCCCCCGACTCAATGAAGTCGTTCAGCAGGCTCGTGCAAATGGCGTGACGATCATTCATGCTCCGAGTGGTTGCATGGATAACTATGCCGATCACAAAGCTCGGCAACGGGCGGCCACTCTGACGAAAGTTGAGCAGCTTCCTGAAGAGATCAACAAATGGTGCTATCAGATTCCAGCCGAGGAAGCCGGGGTTTATCCGATCGATCAAACCGATGGCGGCAACGACGACACTCCCGAACAAAAAGCCAAGTGGCTCACACAACTCAATGCCGAAGGTCGCAATCCAAAACGCCCCTGGCAAAAAGAACATCCGGGAATCGAAATCGATGACGAACAGGATTTTATTTCGGATCGTGGGGATGAAGTCTGGAGTATTCTGGAAAGTCGCGGCATCAAAAATGTGATGATTGCCGGCGTGCATACCAATATGTG
>DOCI01000256.1:3745-4724 GCA_003503535.1 Planctomycetaceae bacterium | reverse complement strand
GTCGACCATTCGGTTTACGTCAAATGGCCCGCAATGGCAAGAACGCTGTGCTGATCCGCGACCTGACCGACACCATGTACAACCCGGCTTCTGCTCCGTATGTCAGTCACTTCACGGGCACGGATTTGATTATCTCCCACATTGAACGGTTCGTTTGCCCGACGATTTCGAGCGATCAGTTGATTGGCGGAAATCCCGTTCGTTTCGAGAACGATAAACGGCCGCATCTGGTAATGGTGATCGCCGAAGGGGAATATGATACTGCTGAATCATTACCTCCATACGCGAAGGAAGAACTGGGGAAAGACTTTCGTGTCAGTTATGCGTTTGCTGCAGAAGACGATCGCAATTTGATTCCCGGCATCGAGAAGTTGCAGGAAGCGGACATCGCTCTCATTTCTGTTCGCCGTCGTGTGTTGCCGAAAGAGGACATGCAGATTGTGCGGGATTACGTTGCCAGCGGAAAACCGGTAGTCGGTATTCGGACTGCCAGTCATGCGTTTTACATCAAGAAAGCTCCTCCAGAAGGATACGGCGACTGGGAAACTTTCGATCAGGACGTTTTCGGCGGCAACTATCACAACCATTATGCAAACGATTTAAAATCGACGGTGCGAATTGCTCAGGATGTCGAGCATCCGATTTTGAAGGGAATTGATCGCAGTCTGGTCTTTCCTCAGGGCTGGTCCCTCTACAAAGTGATGCCACTGGCCGAGGGTACGACTCCGCTGATGTATGCAGAGATTGAAGGCTATCCCGAAGAACCTGTCGCCTGGACATTCCAGCGAAAAGATGGCGGACGGTCCTTCTACACCTCACTCGGCAATGTCGACGACTTCAAGCAGCCTGCGTTTCGGACCATGTTGAAGAATGGATTGCATTGGGCGGCGATGAAATCTGTTCTGGATTCTGCGGGACAATGATATTTGTTTTCCTTCTCCCCGGGGAGCGGTATCCTTCCCTTCTCCTTGGGGAGAAG
>DOCI01000256.1:435-3650 GCA_003503535.1 Planctomycetaceae bacterium | reverse complement strand
ATGAGGGGAGCTATTGGACGTTTTTTTAAAAGTCCACACCGATTGCCCTCACCCTAACCCACTTCCAGAGGGAGAGGGGACTTTGGCTTATCTATGTTGAGTGATGGGTTCCGCGGTCTCTGCTTGGCCTGCACCTGCCATCAAGTGGAAAGTTCGCCTTCCCGTTCGAAGGGATTGGCAGCAGGATTTAATTTGCAGAGATAGATGCCGAATTCGTAGAGGAAGATCAGCGGGAACATCATCAGGAGCATACTGGCCGGGTCTGATGGGGTCAGGATCATTGAGAGAGCCGCGATGACGAGAATTGCCATGCGACGTTGTTCGCGGTACACGGTTTCGGTGAAGATGTTCAGTCTGTTCAGGAAGACCATGACGAGTGGTAACTGGAAACTGATTCCGAACATCAAAGGCAGGAAGACCGCAAATGAAACCCATTCCGAAAGCCGAATCTGAGGTTGGACGTCCAACCAGGCATTGAAGCTGAGCAGGAATTCCAGGATAAACGGGAAGACGACGTAAAAACAGAATACCGCTCCGATTAAGAACAGCACCAGGCTGAGAGAGCCGTAAAGATAAACAAATTTACGTTCGTGCGGGTATAAACCGGAAGCCACGAACATCCAGGCGTTGAAGAAAATCCAGGGACTGGAGAGCACAACCCCAGAGACCAGTGCCACTTTCACATACGTCAAAAAGGCTTCCTGTACATTCAGGGTCACCGGACGATTCGTTTTCTTGACCACTTCCCGAAAAATGGAGAACTCTGGGGCACGAATTCGTAGTGTGATTTCTGCAGGTTTGGCTTTAGGGTCTGTGGACGATGTCCCTGCGGGAGTTGGGAATTTTCCTGGATCGGCTTTGTGAAGTGCGTTCAGCAGGTCGGCTTGAGGAATTTGCACATCAATTTGCGGGCCGTTCAATCGGGCATTGGCTCGGGGGATCCCGGTCGCTTCTTCCTCAAGTTCTTCCTCAGTTTTCTTCTTGCCTTCGGTGAGCGATGTCGTCCAGCTGACAAAGCGTTCGATGAATGAGTCATCGCCGAGATCGTCGATCCGGTGTTCGCCGAGACCGTGTCGGATCAAGGCTCGATCGATCGGACTGCGGACCAGTGCGACGAGCTTGTTTCCGAAAATGAGTGTGAAAATCGAGACGAGAATCACGCCGAGTAATGCTCGTATCAAATAATAGCGCAGCTCTTCGAGATGATCCCCGAAGCTCATGCTGGAGTCGTCAAACAGGTCTTTGGATCGGAGTGCCATGGTTATTTCACTTCTTCGCACAGGAATGGTGGCGCAAATTCCGTGAGGAAATGTGCCTGGAGATTTGCCGGAGAACGTGATGGGTACTCGGTCGGGCAAAAGGAGATTTACCCCGGAGAGCAATGTTCGCAACCTGCCGTCCAGGTGATTTTCAACTTCCTCAATATCAGCGACGAAGTTGAAATTTAATAACCCAGGCTGCAGGTAAATCTATTATGGACAGGAAACCGGCCTGATGCAACGCAAATCGGTCATGGAAATGATTCCCGAATGCGAAAGAGTCACTCTTGCAAAATCATAGATTTATGCGATGACTGGTAAATAGCGAGTCAACATGTTTTGATATCATCAATATTCCGTCAACGGACTGCCCGTATTTTACGGATAGCTGAGTACTGAAAATATGATTCAGGAGAGAATCTCATGCGGCTACTTTCTCAATTCTCTGCGGTTCTGAGCATTTCCTGCAGTTGTTTGATTGCGATCTCTGCGAATTCTGCCTGTGCAGCAGACTGGAATCAATGGCGGGGACCTGATCGGACGGGCTATGTGGCGACTACCCCTGCAGTCATCTCTGAATTACCGGCTCAGGGGTTAACACCAACCTGGATTACCGACTCGATTCCTTCCGCCAAAGGCGGCGGTTGGGGATCTCCTGTGGTGGCGGATGGCAAGATCTATCTGTTTGCCCACAAAAAGGAACTGGTGGGTGATCCTCCGGGAGAGAAACAGTTTCCGTATTTGTCACCCGAAAAGCGAACACCTCTTTCCGATGAAGAATATGCAGAATACGAAAAAAATCGCCGGGCAGAAGATGCCGAGCGGGCTAAGGCTTATGAGTTTCGTGAATTTTTGCTGGCTTACGATGCATTGACTGGTCAGGAAGAGTGGGTCAACCAGAGTGAATCGACCTATACCCGATTTCCCCAATCGGGATGTCCGACGATTATCGATGGCAAATTATTAATTCTCGGAGCAGGTCGGACGGCTCGATGTCTTGATGCGAAAACTGGTGAGCAACTCTGGGAAACAAAATTACCCGGCGAGTTCAGCGACGAATTCTATCAGGCTTCGGTCCTGGTAGTCGATCAAATCGCTGTGTTTAATGCGACGCATTTATTCGGGCTGGATCTGAACTCTGGATCCATCGTCTGGTCAGGAGATCCCGAGCAGACGAAAAGCACGCACGCTTCGCCGGCGGCCTGGACACATCAGGGAAAGAACTATGTGATTTCCATTGGCAATGGCGGCGATGTGGTATGCCTGAATCCACAGACTGGCGAAGTGATATGGAAAGTCGCTGCAGAGGGTGGAAGTGCATCACCCGTTGTAATTGGCGATCAGCTTTTGATCTATGGTAATAGCCGCAAGAAGGGGCTGGCCTGCTTTAAAATGACGCCTCAGGGAGCGGATCAAGTGTGGGTTTTTCAGCGGGTGACCGACAAAGGGAGTACGCCGATTGTTGCCAATGGAGCGGTTTATGTGCAGGGGGAACGCAAGCTGGCTTGTGTGGATCTGGAAACGGGCCAGCAATTGTGGATGGCGAATCTCGATATGGAAAATCCGCAATGGGGTTCACCCATCGCAGCAGGAGATATTGGATTTTACGCCTACGATGGCATACTGGGATTCTCCTTGAACCCAGATGAATTCGTGACCCGGTTCGATGCCAAGATCGACAAGAATCATCTGCTGGCGCCGACGAGTCATTTTCGGGAACTCTATCAAATGGACAGCAACGACCTCGATGCCGAGGCCCGTAAGAAAGCGTTGAAGGACTATCAGCAAAACGTCGGACGGCACGGTCCTCTCAAATGCGCCACCCCTGCATTTGCGGATGGATTTCTGTATCTGCGATTGAGTGATCGACTCGTCTGTTACGATTTGAAGGCTGCAACGTCTCAGGTCTCCCAGAATTGAACTGTGCAGGCGAGCCGATACAGTTATGACTCGGGT
>DOCI01000256.1:0-262 GCA_003503535.1 Planctomycetaceae bacterium | reverse complement strand
CCATGACTGGCTCGGCTCGCCTTGATTACACTTGCGTGATTTTGGGGGCTTCGCCGCCCAACAACCCCAGCCACCCATGTCGTGTGAAATTAAAACAGGGAACGAGAAGTTTAATACTCCCCGTTCCCTTTTGAATTTCAGCTTTAAACCCGCAACCAAATTACTTCGCCGTTTCAATCACGCGGCTCGATTTGATTTTCACCTCTTCGAGAGGCTTATCGGCAGAGTTGGTTTCGACGCCACCGATTTTCAGAACGACATC
>DOCI01000114.1:30646-32818 GCA_003503535.1 Planctomycetaceae bacterium | reverse complement strand
GCGGAGCGCCCCCGCCACCCCGAAAGCCCTGTTCTCGATGTTCCTTGAAATCCGGTTTCCAATGGGAACAGGGTTCAGGAACAGTTTAAGTGAATAAATTTGGACAAAAAAACACCCGAGTCAGCCGGAGCCAACTCGGGTGGATATGGTAAAGACCCTCCTGATCTTAAAAGTTAACAATCCTGTCAAATGAACTTTGTGTTAGCGGAATCGGTAGTCCGGGTTTTCCGTATTCCAGGTTGCATCGGCCAGTTCGGTTTCAAATACGATATCGCTGAACTGATAGCAGGAAACCAGAGATTCCTGTTCGACATCGACCATATTTTCGTTAGGCCAAGTGTACGATCGGCTGTAAACGGGCAAAGATAATTCTTTATCAATCAGAGTAATTGCTTTGCGAAATTCTGGTGAAGATTCTTTGGAAGCGTATTCCACGTAAACTTTGATACACGGACGATCGTTAAAGGTATGCCCTTCTTCGATAATACAATTTGGCGTCCTGGCAAGTTCCAGATCGTGCATGCGGATTTTAATCAATTCGTTGGCCATTGTTTTGAGACCAGCTTGAGTCACCGGATGCTGAGATTCTGCCTTGGCTCGTTCTCCATGCGGGTCGAGTTTAAGAGTCGGCACGAAGCGACCTTTAAGCCCACCCAGTTTCACAAGCATACGACCATCATTTTCATTCTCTGTGTAAAGTAATTCCCGGCCTCGATCGCCAGTCATCCATTTCATGTAGACGGAAAAGGGAGCATGCCGCAATTTTACAGCGATTTGCTGTTCGTCACGCAATTCTCCTTCGATACGCTCCTGCCGATTAAAGATGAAGGAATACTTGTCCACATTATCGAGCCGCGCCACTCCTTGTTGAAGAATATCAATGGCCTGCCTGATAGCGATGACATTGGGATTAGCCGGAACAACTTCTGCCGTCGAATTCAACTGGTCTTGAGGATTCGGAACTTTCTGAGTTTCGAGAACCTGCATGTCTGCACGATCAGGAGTTTCGATGATCGATTGAACTTCCAGTCTGGAGAGTCTGGTTATCTGTGTCGGATCGTCTGCAATGGCAGAATCGAAGCTGAAGTACAGGCAACTGAAAACACCGCCAGTCAGCATGGCCGCTGCGAAGTTCCGTAGACTGTCAGATGCTTGTTTTTTAGATCTTTGAAGATCTCTCGTCATGAGATGCTTCCTGTTATCTGCACGCAACGGGACTGCAGGAGCCGCCCTGTCTATTGATTGGGACTCTGTGTGAATAGTCAGGAGTCTGAGCCGATGAGTCGTCAGTGCCCTAACAATTCACAACAGGTGAAGTAATCAGTGACTGACTTGAGCTGCGTTATGGATACTTTCAGAAATGCCATTCTGAATCGCATCTTGCGGAATTGGCAACGATAAGTCATTCGTGATACTTTAAAATTCGGCTGAGTGACTTCATCGCAATGACCAATTTTTTTGAAGAAATAATAACCGCATCAAGAGTTTCAACAGTTGTACGCTGTAAACTTTAAGCAATTTTCCCCGATCAAACAGTTTCAATAACCAAAACAATCAGAATAGGCTTTCTAACTTCCCTGTTTTGTCGTCACGTCTTTTTGACATTGAATTTTGATGACCACAGGTGTTCCCGGAACCGGGACAGCTTGCGGATTGGCTTCATAGCCTCGCTGACCATCACTCGCACTGCTTTTGATGGCGATATCGATCATTGCGGAAGGAAAATTAGCAACGCAAATTAAATCTCCCCCGTCGGCCAGATAGCGCTTTTGTCCGGTGGTCGGATCAACATCAATAATGCTGCCGGCAAAGACCCAGTCGGCATCCAGAGGACTGGGATGACTCGATTTCTGCAGTTCCTGAATCGCTTTTTGAAATGCAGGATCGTTCGAAAGAGTCAGATTTTTTTTCTGTTCCTCAGCTGTCATTGTTCCGAAGTGCAGCAATTCCTGATTGGTTTTGTCGTACATCAAATCGGAATCTTCCGGCAGAGTGAGACCAACGGGCAATGTTGCCAGTGGAGCCGTAAAATAACGGCGTGTGACTGTCTGAATCCACTCGCGCGAATCCTGCTCGCGAACGGTTCCATCGTCTGCTTTCCACAAGATCGTAATCTTAAGGACTTCACCCGTTGGCGCTTTGAAAACGGGATCGAACGAGACCGGCTCGCCC
>DOCI01000114.1:30086-30542 GCA_003503535.1 Planctomycetaceae bacterium | reverse complement strand
CGGCTCGCCCGATTGAGCTCCTAATGCAAGCAAAGCCGTATGAATCGGCGTCGCGGAACAATTCGTGGCAAGAATTGATTCGTGTTCTTTCGTTTGCTCGGGACAACAAAGCATTTCGAGCAGACCTTCCTGTAAAGCCACAGTCGCCTTCAGATAAATCGCTTTCGCAGGCCGATCCAGAAACAGAGTTTCCTGAGGATTCAGTGGAGTCGCCTGCTTCAATATTTTCTGCAGCTTTTCCGGGAGAGCGGGAGCAGTTGGTGCCTGATCTTCATTGGTTGATTTCTCATCCGCCGTAACCAACATCGGCACGACACTCATCAGAAGAATCGTAAACAACAAACAACTGATGCGAGAAATCATATTTACGCTTTCCACAGAAACGAATTCGAACTCACAAGTATCAGGAATAACCCTCTAACCCTCTAACCCTCTAACCACTAACCACTAACCACT
>DOCI01000114.1:27989-29753 GCA_003503535.1 Planctomycetaceae bacterium | reverse complement strand
AATCGGAGAGACTGCCAGTGAGCGGATCTCGGCCAGTTTACTCGAATAGATTTCCAGTGATGCGAAGCCAACCAACTTTTTGTCGACCTCGGCGAGAAATCCTGTGCGGACGAGCAGGTCAATCTCTCCCTCAGTTCGCGGTAACAGGCGGCGTTCGGCCACAAACGGATGGATAAATTCCAGAAGTCGAGCCGCGTCTTCTTTCTCCGCAGCGCGGATAGAAACATGTTCATTCATAGTCTCGGACATGCCGTCGGTTTGCCTTTTCATCAGTAAGCACGTCAAAATGGATTCAGAGCAAACCTTATTTTATCAAATCACCGTTCTCGATACACCTCAAACCCTGTCAGGGATCCTCTGGAAAATTCTCAGCCCACATCTACGGACTCTTCCCCATTGATTTTGAATCCATCAAAGATCAATCAAACTCATTTCATCTGGAGATGGGCGATTGGCCTTTTTGGAATTGGCTTGATCCATTTGGTCGGTCAATATTTGATCCGTGAGCCGAGTGAACGCTTCTGGATGTTTCTGCCCGGTTATATCTGGCTGCTGGCTTATTACCTTCAAGTAATCCCCAAGCCGGAGTTGCCTCGGCAAAGTCTCTGGACTCGCTGGTTAATGCTGATCATTTTGTGGTCGTTTCCGATTCTCTTTTACGTCGGCCTCGTCACGTTGTGTCAGTCCCCGTTTTCGTGGCGTGAGTTGTTGATCGTGATCTATTTCTTTGTTTTCTGTATCGAAATCCCCCTGCTCTACTTTTTTAACGGACTCGATTACCTGGATGCCAAGGTAAAATCCCGTCTCAATAAATACTGGGGAGCAGTTGGGCGGGTGCTACTAAGAGGCTGTGCCTATCTGATTCTGATACCGGTTCTGCTGACGATTTTCGGAATCCATCGTCCCAAACTTTTGCCAGCCGGGTTTCAATTCGCTGATCCTGCTTTCGTTGAAGCCATTGAGTTTGAGAGTCGAGAAGAGAATCCGCTGATGCTGCGGGGAGAATATCTGACGCATCCGGCTGCGAAAGGGAGTGTGATTGTCTGCCATGGAGTGGGAGCCAACCGGAGTGATATTTCTGCCATCGTCGAACTGGTTTATGAGAGCGGATACAACGTTCTGACTTTTGATTTTCGCGGGCACGGGGAGAGTGACGGCCACACCATTACCTACGGCACCCGCGAACGGCGAGATGTGCTGGGGGCTTATGATTACCTCCTTTCCCGTCCCGAGACCGATCCGCATAAATTGTATGCCCTGGGCGTTTCGATGGGTGGGAGCGCACTGCTGCTGGCGTTGCCGGAAATGCCTCAAGTTCAAGCGGCGGTTGTCGACTCCTCATTTGCCGATCTGAATTTGATGGTGCATCATCAATTGAAATATTTTCCGAAATGGATTCGGGCAGGAATGGTCTCACTGGTCAGACTGGTGAGTTGGATAGAAACCGGCTCCGATTTAACAGCGATGCGTCCACTCGATTCGATCCGTGAAATTGACTGTCCAATAACAATCATCCACGGCCAGGCCGACCATGTGGTTCCCTTCGAGCAGGCGGAGTTATTGAAAGCGAATTGTAGTCATCTGAAAGACTTTTATGCTCCTGAAGATGTCGACCATATTGGTACAGCGATGCTGCAGCCGTGGAAGTATCAGGAGTTGATTCGGGAGGCGTTTCGAGATGAGAAATAAAAGCGTCAGATAAATTCAATCGAGGCGTAACTATTTTGGGGTGGCGGGGGCGTTCCGCTTTAGCGGAAGCCCCCG
>DOCI01000114.1:27120-27767 GCA_003503535.1 Planctomycetaceae bacterium | reverse complement strand
TGCGCGATGCAAGCATGGCACCCTCCGCCGGTAAATGTCACAGGTTTTCATGGTCAATGAAACAGGTTCCTGTCGACAGTTTATTCCGAATGCGGTAGTTTGATGGCAGTTCGCATCTCTCTGTATGTCTTCAATCAAATATTGATAAGGTAATCGATCTATGAATTCTCGGATGGGAAGACGTCACTTTTTAGCGGCTTCGAGTACATTGGCTTTGGGGGCAATAACCGCCCCCTCCTACGCTCAACCTAAATTACAAGGTGCTAAGTCGGCGTGGTGGTGTTGGCGGGGGCCGAATGGTGATGGGACTTGCGATCAGACAATATCACACTCGCTGCAAAAAGATAAAATGAAGTGGGCGACTCCGGTGCCGGGACGCGGACATGCTTCCGCCACCGTGACTGACAGCGCGATCTATCTTCCGACAGCCAACAAAGCTCAGCAAACGCAGTCCGTGCTGGCGTTTAATCGAGCCGACGGAAAACCGCTGTGGTCGCAGGTTATTCATCGGGGAGGACTGAATCACAAGAATCATCCCAAGAATACGGAAGCGACGCCGACCATTGCGTTCGATGGAGAACGGCTCTTTGCAGTCTTTTTCAATGCAGACGCCATTCACCTGACGGCTCTCAATCCCCAAGGTGAAG
>DOCI01000114.1:21540-26951 GCA_003503535.1 Planctomycetaceae bacterium | reverse complement strand
TCCCTATGGATATGCCCCCTCCCCCATCATTTACCAGAACTTTGTTCTGATAGCCGCTGAGTATGAACTCGAAGCGTATATCGTGGCACTGGATCGGGCGACCGGAAATGAAATCTGGCGAATCAAACGCCCCAACAATTATTCGTTTTCCCCTCCGATTGTCGCGAGGACGAGTGGACGGGATCAATTAGTCATCAGTGGTGCCAATCAGGTTGCCAGTTACGATCCGATGACCGGTCAACAATTGTGGACAACCGCAGCCACAACAGCCGCGACTTGTGGTTCGATTGTGTGGGATGAGGAACGAGTCTACGCCAGTGGAGGGTATCCGAAACCGGAAACGGTTTGCATCGCCTCAGATGGTTCGGGGCGATTGATCTGGAAGAATGATCAAAAATGTTATGAGCAATCGATGCTCTATCACGAGGGAGCGGTCTATTGTGTAAACGATACAGGCATCGCCTATTGCTGGCGGGCGAGTGATGGCGAGGTGATGTGGCGAGAACGTTTCGGCGGCCCGTTCAGCAGTTCACCGACATTGGCCAAGGATGTCATTCACGTTTTCAGCGAAGCGGGAGAACATTTTGCCTATCGACCGAATCCTGAACGGTTTGAACTGCTCGCCCGCGAGCAGGTTGCGACCGATGTGTTTGCTTCGCCTTCGATTGTCGAGAATACCATGTATCTAAGAGTGGGAAATACCGGACCTGATGGAGTGAGGCAGGAGTATCTGGCGGCGTTGACGTAAGAAATGAGTTCGTCCAGTTACTTCAAGATAAAAATGATAATCTGGAAAAGAGATATGGAATTCGCTCTCGATTATTTTGAAAACATGAGACAATAGAGTTATCGTTTTGAGATCACACATCTGTTGAAGCTTCCTATCGAGAAAGACAGAGTCATGAGCGCTGCATTTCTGACCGACGACAAAGAACCGCGAACGGATACCGAGAAAAAGGAAGACGAAGAAAAAATCGACGAAGCCTCCGAGGAATCTTTTCCTGCCAGCGATCCTCCGGCGTTCAATCCGAGTCATCCGTAAGGAATATCAGGGCAGATTGTATTATGTCAGCGATCTTTCTGAGAGAAGAGGATGTTCGGCAACTCGTCAATATGTCGGATGCCGTTAAGGTGACCGAGCAGGCGTTTCGGCACCTGGCTGAAGGAGAAGCGTTTAATCAATCGCGAGGTCGATTGCGTACCAACAAAGTAATGCTGCATGTTCTCGCAGGAACCGACCGGAAAGCCAATCAGCTTGGCTGGAAGATGTATACCACCACACGCAATGCCGCTCGATTTCTCGTTGGCATTTATGATGGAACTTCTGGAACTTTGGAGGCGTTGATCGAAGCCGATTATCTGGGACAACTTCGCACGGGAGCTGCTTCAGGAGTGGCGACGAAGTATCTGGCCCGAGAGGATTCAGAAATACTGGGATTAATCGGCACCGGCCTGCAGGCTCGCACTCAAGCCTGGGCGATTGCTGAAGTTCGTCGCTTGAAGCAAATTCTCGTCTACGGCCGCAACCAAGAACGACGTGAGACGTTTGCCAGGGAGTTATCAGAAGATCTATCCCTTGAAGTCATTCCCTGCGAAACCGCTGAACAGGCTATAGAATCAGCGGATGTGATTGTCACGGCTACGACCAGCCAAACGCCAGTCTTTGAAGGCAAATTTCTCAAAGCAGGGACACACATCAATGCTGTTGGCTCCAACTTCCTGAAGAAAACGGAACTTGATCTTGAGACAGTGAAACAAGCTGAAATCATCGCATGCGATTCTCGGGACCAATGTCGTCTCGAAGCAGGCGATTTTGTCGAGGCTCTTTCCCAAGGTGTTCTCAACTGGGAGGACATTGCTGAACTTTCGGAAGTTGTCTCGGGGAAAGTCAGCCGGGAATCCGCTGAGCAGATTACCCTCTTCAAGTCCGTCGGCCTGGGCATTCAGGATGTCGCACTCGGTTCCCTGATTGTCGAACGTGCGAGGGACAGAAGAATGGGAGTCAACTTGCCGTTCTGAAAATTCTTCTACGGAATCTTCTGAATTGAAATTTGAGACTTTGCTGAACCGATGCTATGATATCAGTCACGTCTGATAAGTAGCCATTAGCGTTTCCAGGCAAGACGAATCAATTTATTGAGAATCCGTACATGCGTTTGATAAATTATTCCTGTGACCTTTCCAAAGTCCTGAGATTGCTGGCTGCCACGTTCGTTGGTTTTGTCATTCCCCAGAACTGTCTCGCTATTGACGGACAGACAAAACAGTTTTTGACGACCTATTGCAGCGACTGTCACACCGGCCCCTCTGCAGAAGCCGGGTTGGAGATTGGATCACTCAGTACAACATTGACCGATGCCGGAACCTTTGCCGTGTGGGAGCGGATATACGATCGCGTCAATGCGGGCGAAATGCCGCCAAAGGATGCCGAGCAACCGACTTCGACAAACCGCCTGGATTTTCAACGGCTGTTGCATCGGCAATTATCAGAGACTCATCGACAGAGCAAGGGAACCGTACTACGGCGGTTGAATCGTCGTGAATATGAAAACACGTTGAACGATATATTCGGGACGAATCTGAATCTGGAAGAGATGCTGCCAGAGGATGGGCGTTCTCACGAATTTGACAACGTCGGCTCAACTCTGGGGCTGTCGATGGTTCACATGCAGTCATACATTGATGCCATGTCCCAGGTGCTCGATGCGGCTATTGCTAAGACGGTCGATAAGCCAACGGAAAATCATATTGAAGCCAGCTACAAAGGGTCAGGCGAAGGCGATAAGTTCATCGGCAAAGTCTGGAAAGAGTTGTCTGATGGTTCGGTCGTTCGCTTTGAAGGGGGAGGCTACCCCTCCGGTATGATGCGAGGCAGTGGCGTGCGTGAGCCAGGTCGATACAAGGTGAAAGTGAATGGATACGCATATCGTTCGGAGACACCGATTACATTTTCTGTCGGAGGCACCTCATTCCAGAGGGGTTCGGAAAAACCAACTTATGGATACTTCTCATTCAAGCCCGGCACCCCTGAAAACTCTCCACAGTCGATCGAATTCGAAGCCTGGATCGAATCGAATTACATGATCGAAATCGAGCCTTACGGCATTTCGGATCCTAATCGTTATAAGCGGGAAAATGTCGATGAGTATCAGGGACCGGGACTGGCGATACACTCGGTAATTCTAGATGGTCCTCTTGCGGAAGAGTTTCCATCACGTGGTCACAAGCTGATATTTGAAGGTCTGAATCGGACAGAGATTCAACCGGGTAATCCGAAGGACAAACTGAAATCCTGGTATCGACCTCGATTTGAAATCCAATCAATCAGCACGCAGTCCAATGTCTCGAATTCACTGATGCGAATTGCAGAAGCGGCATTTCGTAAACCAGTGCAGAAATCTGAAATTGATGTCTATATCGCCTTATTTGAAAATGAGCGCGACAAAGGCAACTCCTTTGAAGATGCATTGAGAACAGCAGCAACGGCTATTTTTTGCTCGCCTCGGTTTTTGTTTCTGCAGGAAACATCAGGCCAGTTGGATGACTACGCTCTAGCCAGTCGACTCTCCTATTTTCTGACACGGACAACACCTGATGCGGAATTGCTCCGTCTCGCAGAGGCTGACCAGCTGTCGAAACCGGATATCCTGCGGCAGCAAACAGAACGATTGCTGACCGATCCTCGGTTTTCAAGATTCCTGACAGACTTTACTGAAGCCTGGCTGAATCTGCGGGAAATGAATTTCACCGTCCCGGATAGTTCTCTCTTTCCGGAATACGACAATTACCTGCGTTATTCAATGCCTCTCGAAACGGAAGCTTTTTTACAAGAGTTGATTGCAGCGAATCTTCCGATTCAAAATCTCGTAAAATCCGATTTCGCCATGCTCAATAGCCGACTGGCAACTCACTACGAACTGCCTGAAGTTGCCGGAGCCAAAGTTCAAAAAGTAAAACTGCCAGCCAATCATATGCGGGGAGGATTGCTGACACAGGCGAGTATTCTGAAAGTCTCTGCGAACGGAACGAATTCTTCACCGGTCGTTCGCGGCGTATGGGTGATGGAACGGATTCTGGGAGAAACGCCTTCACCCCCTCCACCCGGGATCCCCGGAGTTGAACCAGATATTCGAGGTGCTTCAACACTGCGAGAGTTACTCGATAAACACCGCTCACTGGCAAATTGCCAGCCGTGTCATAACGAGATTGATCCCCCGGGATTTGCTCTCGAATCGTTCAATCCGATCGGTGGTTACCGCGATCGATATCGTTCACTGGGAGAAGGAGAGCGGGTTAACAAGCAAGTCAACGGCCGTGGAGTCCGATATCGACTGGGGCCGGAAGTCGATCCCTCAGGTCAATTGGCCGATGGCCGCAACTTCGACAACTATCTCGAATTTCGAGAACTGCTGGCGAGCAATCCGGAAATCCTTGCTCGAGCATTCACAGAAAAGTTACTGACATTTGCCACCGGACGCGAACCTGGATTTTCCGATCGTGAGGAAATTGACAAAATCGTCGGACAATGTGCAGATAGTAATTATGGCATGAAAGACTTACTGCATCAGGCGATTGCCAGTGAAATCTTTCAGCAGAAGTAACAGATCCAAATGCGGAAGGTTGAAGGAATAAAAGTTCGGGCAATACCTGACTGACATTTAAGTTTACAGACGTGCTTATTACAAACAGTGTCAGTCACTACGAAAAGAAGTTATCACATGAAACGAATTGCGATTAACAGGCGGCACTTCCTCAAAGGTGCAGGGACGATTGTTTCCCTGCCCCTGCTCAGTGCAATGTCACCTGCCTGTGCGGCACCGGGTACGACGAAAGAGCCTCATCGGTTTGTGGCGATTTGTGGCGACCTGGGATTTCATACGCCTTATTTGTTTCCGGAGCAAACAGGTAAGAACTATCAGCTCACCCCGTATCTGCAGCCACTGACAGCTCATCGGAATGAGATGACCGTCATTTCCGGATTGTCGCATCCTGAGCAAAACGGTAATAACGGTCACGCATCCGGGATGACCTGGCTGACTTCAGCCATGCGACCTGGTCTGGCGGGTTTCAGAAATACTGTTTCACTCGACCAACTGATGGCACATCATCTCGGTGGAACAACTCGCTTCCCTTACCTGTGCCTCTCCAACGGCGGCGGCTCACTTTCCTGGACGGCAGGCGGAGTTGGGATTCCTTCGGAATCTTCCCCTTCAAAACTGTTTGCAAAGATGTTCATTTCTGGCAATGAACGGGAAGTCAAAAACGAACTGAGAGAACTGGAACGAGGTCGCAGCATTCTTGATACGGTTTTGTACGATGCCAATAAGCTGGATCGCTCCCTCGGAGCGAAGGATCGTCACAAACTCGATGAATATCTGACTTCCGTCCGCGATCTTGAAATACGAATCGGT
>DOCI01000114.1:19280-21448 GCA_003503535.1 Planctomycetaceae bacterium | reverse complement strand
GAAATACGAATCGGTCAATCCGAAAGCTGGGCGAAACGACCCAAGCCGGCCGTCGATTATGCTCCCCCACAAGATGTCGCCGATAAAGTCGATATTCTGGCTAAACAACGCTTGATGTATGACATGATGGCCTTGGCTTTGCAAACCGATTCGTCACGTGTGATGACCTATGCTTTAGGGGGATTGAATGCCGTGCCCAGTAATATTCCAGGAGTCAAAACCGACTGGCATAATCTGTCTCATCATGGCAAGGATGATGCCAAAATCGAAGAGTTGAAAATCATTGAAGAAAATGAATTTATCGTCTTCAACGAATTTCTGATTAAACTCAAAGCGGTGGATGAACAGGGGAAAACATTGCTCGACAACACTTCCATACTGTTTGGTTCCAATCTTGGAAATGCGTCTTCTCACGACTGGCACAACCTGCCAATTATCGTTGCAGGAGGGGGCTATCGTCATGGAGCATATGTCGCACACGATGAGAAAAACAATACTCCGTTCGCGAATCTGTTCGTGACGTTTGCTCAACGAATGGGTTTAGAGATTGATCAGTTCGGCTCAAGCACCGCAGCTGGAATTCGTGGCCTCGAAATCAGTTAGGTTTGCAAAAGTTTTCATTGAGAACATTTTCAAATGGTCTCTGCAGTGGCTTGGACGCCTGTACCCAAAAAATGCTGTGTTTGCTCCAGCCGGACACCGCAGTAACTATTTGGATATGCTCTAAAAATGCCAACACAGAATGGAGGATGCAATCAAACCAGAGAATGCATTCCCGAACTCATATTGCAAAGCAAATCGCCTGAATCAGCTCCCTGAGTTGTCAACGATCATAATTTGCCGTGCCTGGAGATTATCGACGATATCGCTAAGGCCTTCTTTGACAAGTTCTCCCATGGGAACAACCTTAACCTCACCCGAATTCATCGAGCAGTTCAGGTAGTAATTTTTATTTTTTCGACCTCGACGACCTCGCGTTTCTTTCATCGTAATGGTGACGTGAGTGATATCGTCAAAGTTCAAATCGGCACTTTTGTCGGAGGCAAAGCCAACACGAGTTAAAACCATACGCTCCGGTGTTATTTTGAGCGAATCGCCACAAAAGCTGGGTATGAAAAATCCTCCCACTCCCAGGGCGATCAGTACGGTAAAACCACCCTTCCAATACTCTTTTTGCCTAATGCGATAGACTCCATACCCCAAGGCTGCAATAAAACCTGCAATAACCATCAGCATTGTATTGAGATCGTATGTGTAAATACTTACATCGCCTTTTACCGTTTTCTTGACACAGCCACAAATCAAAAGCAGGCACATTATACCGAGAGAGCGCATTACGGTTTGCAAATTCATGAATAGAGCACTTTCTTAAATTGACTGGTGACTCGTTGACGAAATGTCAGAGGAATAGCAGAACTGCAATAGTGTACTTTTGTTTTTAAGATGTCAATTCAAAAGGAATGGTTTATGATGAATATTTGAAAAATCAGCCTGGGAAGATCTGGCTTCACCTAAAGTGCTTCATCAGGGAAATGAGTTTCCTGGGGTGCAAAAATTATTTGATGGAGTGATTCCGATGTCCGTTCTTAGTCAAACACCTCTGAAACTTGTACTTTTCTGTATTTTAGGAATGGCCATCGTTCCAATTCAGAATGTCTCGGCTCAAGGAAAAAAGAACCCTGGCAAAAACGAATCCGATCAGAAGAAATCAAAATTCAATCAACCGGGAGACGTACCTGCAAAGCATTTGCAGTACGATGCCAAAAACAATCGTTGGTATTTCGACGAGCCGAGTTCAACTCCTTATCAGCCTCAACTCGGTCCGATACTGACGCCTCCTCAATTCGATAATCGACGGAACAATTTCACTCCCTCTAACAATTCCAACAACTTCAATAATCCGGACAACAGCCCCCGATTCACGCCTCCCGGACAGACCTATAATAATCCTCCGACATTCAACTGGGGTGGATCCGTCTCTCCTCCTGCGAATACTCAATACCCGAGCGGTTATCAACCTGGGTTTCAGCCCGGTTACCAGCCGGGGGGAGTTGTCGGAAATGATCCTTATCGCTATCAAACGCTCGCGACTCAGTTGCGTTCGAATACGAGTTATTTGCAGGCTCTTTCCATTCGGGAGAATATGTCGCGGGAACAGTCTCAAACAG
>DOCI01000114.1:17181-19155 GCA_003503535.1 Planctomycetaceae bacterium | reverse complement strand
CTCAATTGATTGAAATCGCCCGGCAGCATGCCGATCAGTTTGCGAACCTGCTGATCCGTGGAGCGGATTACAATCGATTACAAGCCGAGTATGGGGCATTCGATCAAGCCTGGCATCCGGCTGCCCGATTGTTTGCTGAGGGACCGTATTCGAATCGCATGCTTTATGTGGTGAACTCCATTAATCAACTCGATAATACGTTTCATGCCGAGATGCATTTCGAGCAGGCAAATTCCTACAACCGGAATCAGGTTGCAAAACTGGCTGATGAATTGGCTGGTCTGACTGCACAACTCGTTCGAGAAAATCGTTATGGGGGAATTGCACTGGATGAACGTGGCCGTCGGTATCCGGGAATTCTGGCACAGTCTGCAAATTCCTTTCAGAATACCGTCCGGCGTGATGGCGACTATGACGATGTCGCCCGCTCTTTCCAACAGGTCGATTCTGCCTGGGCGAACTTGAGCTCTTCGCTGTATCAAACTCCGAATTTCGGCTTACAGAACTGGCAAACTGGCCGCAGGATTTTTCAGGTGATGCACGACCTGCGCGATGAGCTGACAGTCGCACCGACCAATCAACCGCACAACGATCTGGCTCAAATTGTCGATCAACTGCAGGTCGAATCGCAACGAATACTGCAATTGACCCGGGAGCAGAATAATCGTCGCGCTGCTTATGCAGCCTGGGCTTTTGCTCAGGACTGTCAGGATCTGAGCATCGCAATCTCGTCCGGCTACGGCAGTTTTCATCGCCAGATTCCACAAACCTTATCCGCGTGGTCCGAAATCCGTCAACTCCTCGATGGCCAGCAATTCGTGCAACCGATCCAAATTGTCGAACGAAATTTGAGAGTGCTGGAATCTTTGAATAAGTAATTCATCCCAACGGATAAGGATACTTCGCCGTGATTTCATCAATCCGTTTCAAAGTCGATTCATCCAGAATGAAGTCGCAGGCGGGCAGGATTTCTTCGAGTTGGGCCAGCGAATTGGCACCGATGATGGTGGAGGCAACGAAGTCGTGTTGCTTACTCCAGCAGGTCGCTAATGTAGCCGGGGTGATTCCGAGCTCCTGAGCCAGATTGCAGAGTTCTCGGGTGGTGGCTAACGATTTTTCGTTAACGAATCGTCGGACCATCACCTGCTGACGTTCTCCTTTTTGCATATAGGTTGAGAAGCGGGCTCCTGCGGGAAATTTTCCGTCGAGATACTTTCCCGTCAGCACCCCACCACCGATGGGAGAATAAGGGAGACAGCTGATTTTCTCACGACGGCAAATCTCGGCCAGAGAATCTTCAAAACGACGATTAATCAGGCTGAAGTTATTCTGGATCGATTCGTATCGGACTGTCCCGGAAAGCTCAGCCGCTGATAACGATTTCATCATTCCCCAGGGTGTTTCATTACTGCAGCCAACATAACGGACTTTGCCTTCATGGACGAGTTCATCCAGAACTTCGAGAGTCTGTTCGTAAGGAAAGTCGGGATCGGGCCAGTGAGTTTGATACAGGTCGACATAGTCTGTTTGCAACCTGCGGAGCGAACCCTCAATCGCTTTGCGAATATGATGGCGATCGATGCAGGTATACCCTTCTCGCACTGGAGGGACGAACCAGCCATGTCCTGGACCACAGAATTTTGTGGCGATCTGTATGGCATCTCGCGATTTCGTTTTCATCCAGCGACCGACAATTTCTTCAGTCCGATGCACCCATTCTTTTTCTGGTGGCACGGGATAAATCTCAGCGGCATCCAGAAAATTGATCCCGGCATCGAATGCCCGATCCATAATCCGGAACGCTTCGGACTCATCACAGGTTGAGCCAAAGGTCATTGTTCCGAGACAGATGTCCGAGACGACCAATGATGTTTTCCCAATGCGTCGACGTTCCATGAAGAATCTCTTCGTAATTTATTGATGTGTATGTATGTTTGCTCAAAATTCAACGTGTTCCCAAGGTCCTCCCTGGGA
>DOCI01000114.1:16579-17004 GCA_003503535.1 Planctomycetaceae bacterium | reverse complement strand
TCCCAAGGTCCTCCCTGGGAACGAGGAAACGCGGTATCTTGCTAGATAGTGCTCCACTTAGAATCTAAAGTTTTCGCGCAAAAATCGCAAAGGACGCGGAGTGTCCCCCAACTTACTCAGTCGAATTAGTTAGAATTCATACTGCAAACGGCACGTGATCGTTTTTCTGGATGACCATCACATGATTGAGTGTTATGATGAAGTGATCCTGAATTTCATATCCTTAAGAAGAGATCTTGGACTGACATGCTGAATCAGAACTCTCTCCTGAAACGAGTGTTGATCTACTCGATTGTTGCAGGCCTGTTGGCCTCGTCGAGCAGATCAGTCATTGCGCAGGACGAATTATCAGCAGAAAACGTGCTGGCAGCGATTCAAAAAGGGCGACGTTATCTCATCAGTCAACAACTTCCTGATGGGAGTTG
>DOCI01000114.1:15931-16521 GCA_003503535.1 Planctomycetaceae bacterium | reverse complement strand
CTCGCCTTATAAAATTGGGATTTCATCCCTGAGCCTGCTCTCACTGATGAACTCTGGCCTCACCTCGGATGATCCCGCAATTTCGCGTGGATTAAAATGGCTCCGGCAACAAAAGCCGACGTTAACTTATGAAATTTCTTTGATGATCATGGCTCTGACGACTGCAAAGGAGGGAGCCAAAGACAGTCTGCTCGTATTCAGTCTGGCTCAACAACTGGAAAAGGGACAGCAGCGAACAGGCCTGGACAAAGGAGGCTGGGGATATTCAAATGGCAGCAATGCAGCGATTGATCGCAGTAATACGCAATACGCGATTCTAGGTCTTCGCGATGCGGCTTATTACGGTACTCCTGTCGATCGCAAAGTCTGGGAAGGTGTTCGCGATTATTGGGAGAACAGTCAGTTGTCAGATGGAGGCTGGAATTACAATCGAGATAATGGTCGCCAAAGCTATGGCAGCATGACGGTCGCCGGAATAGCCTCGCTTTCGATTGCAGCCGCTTTTCTGAAATCGAGCGAAGATACCAATCCCGATGGAACGCCCATATGCTGCCAGCCTCCTGAACCCAACGAGGCCCTCGAACGTGCTT
>DOCI01000114.1:5517-15824 GCA_003503535.1 Planctomycetaceae bacterium | reverse complement strand
CGAACGTGCTTTCCGCTGGATGGGGCGAAACTTTTCCGTACAAACCAATCCGCTCTACGACACCTGGTGGCTGTATTATCTGTATGGTCTCGAACGCTCCGGTCGATTGAGTGGTCGACGTTTCTTCGGCTCTCACGACTGGTATCGCGAAGGGGCACGTGTATTATTGGCTCGACAATCAAAACGGGATGGCTCCTGGCGAGGTGAAGGAGGCATGGAAGGACAACCAAATATCGGCACTCCGCTGGCTTTATTGTTCCTTTCCAAGGGACTGGCCCCTGTCATGATTAACAAAATGAAGCTCGGCCCCCGAGATCCCGACAATGCAGAACTCGTAATAGGAGATTTGTGGAACCGCCACCCGAAAGATGTCCGTAATCTTGTCGAACATATCAGCACACTTCCGAAATGGCCCAAGTTGTTGACATGGCAAACACTCGATTTTGATAAAGCGGTCGCGAATCAGAATGTGCAGGAAGTTCTGCAGGCTCCAATTCTATTTGTGACCTCCGAGAATGAATTAAACGATTTAATGACTGATCAGCATGTTGATCTGCTGAGAGAATACCTGATCAATGGCGGATTTCTGTTTGTCGCACGTGGTTGCGAAAGCAAATCGTTTGAAGAGGGGCTCCGTCGCCTGATCCAACGGCTGTATCCCGATGGTCTCAATGACTTGATGCCACTCGCGGAAACGCATCCCGTGTATCGCAGTGAGTATCTACTTGATCCGACGAACGTACCACTGCAGGGAGTTGATGTCGGATGTCGGACCGCCATCATCTACTCGCCGGAAGATCTCGGTTGTCTTTGGGACAAACGCATGGTTGTCGATCCTCCCGATCGGAAACAGGATATCAAAACCGCCATTGCCAGAAGCTTGCGGATTGGTGTGAATGTTGTCGCTTATGTCACTGGCCGGGAGCCTCCGAATAAACTCGACGAGCAGCAACTTGTCAGTAAGCAGGACGACACCGATACCCTGCGTGGGATTCTCAGCATCGCCAAGCTGCGACATTCCGGCGATTGGGATGCCGCTCCAAATGCAATTAAAAAATTACTGCTCACTCTGGAGAAATCCTTCGGGGTTGTCGCCGGAACACAGCCTTATAAAATCCCGGCTGGCGATCCCGAACTCTATCGTTTCACGCTGCTCTATATGCACGGGCAAAGAAACTTCGAACTCTCTCCCGACGAGATTCGCAATGTTCGCAAATACCTCGAAAGTGGTGGCGTTCTCTTTGCCGATGCGTGCTGCGGGGCTCCGAAATTCGATGCCAGTTTTCGAGATCTGATGCAACGCATGTTTCCCGATGCACCAATGGAGCGAATCCCGGTCGATCATGAAATGTTTTCACAGGCAATCGGGCACAACCTCGAATCGGTCAAACGGCGAGCGCCTTCTAATAACGAGAATGACCAGGCCTTGAATCCGATCGAACGCGAAGGACCTCCATTTCTTGAAGGGATTTCTCTGAATGGGCGTTATGCGGTTATCTATAGCAAATACGATATTTCCTGTGCTCTCGAAAAACAGACCTCCCTTTCCTGCATCGGCTATTCTCCCGATGATGCCGCAAAAATTGCGATGAACGTTGTTCTCTATTCCGTCCTGCAGGATGTCCCCCCCAACGAGCCATGATGAATAATAGACGCTATAACATACTCATGCCTGCCAACAGAATTCTCATCAGAAAGTTGGGAATCCTGCTGGTATTGATCTCATTGTTCACAGCAGCGGTATCCGCACAAGATCGAGTACGCCCTCGCGCCCTGGCCGTATCGCCGGATCGTTCCTGTGTGGTCACTGCGAATCGAATTGCTGGGACACTCAGTTTCGTTTCGCTAGAAGAGATGCAACTTCACAGTAATGTTGAAGTCAGTGAAGTTGAAGTTAGTGAAGTCGATGTCGGGAATGAACCTCTGGATGTTCTCTGGTTATCGGATTCCATAATCGCGGTGGCTGTGTATCGCGATCAATGCGTGAAGCTTTTTGAACGAGAGGGATCTCACCTGCAATTCTTGCGAACGATTTCACTTGCCGGTCATCCCGTCAGCATGACACATGCCAGAAATTCCCAGGAGTTACTTGTTTCGTTACAACACCCGGATTCGGTTCAATGCATAAGCGTAGATTCGGGAGCATTACTCCGAGAGTATCACTGCGGCAACCTGCCTCGCTTTCTGGTTCTCTCGCCCGATGAAACCTGGTTTTGTGTCACTTGCGAATTGCCCGGCAGTCTCTATTGCTTTGATAGAATTACTGGCCAGCTACTCAGTCGTCCGGAAGCTCATCAAACGGCGTTCAACCTCGGTCAACCAGAGTTGTTCTCTGGCAGTGAAGTGATTGTCCCCCTGACAATCAATCGAGATTTTCCGATCACCGAAGGAAACTTAACTCGCGGCTGGGCAGTCAATAATCGACTGGCAAAGTTCAACGTTCCATCTGGTAACGAACTCGAGCAAAGTCAATTCGGACTCGATGTGCGTGGGCATGGAGTCGCCGATTTAACTCTTGTTCGTTCCAATCCAGCCGGCACAAAACTGGCCGTACTGGCCAGCGGCGCTCAGGAACTCATTCTCCTGAAAACGAGCGATCTTATCTGGCCGACATCTGGCGTTGATGATTTTGCCCCGCATTATCTGACAGAGACTCCCGGAATTCTCACACGCATTAAAATCCCCGGACGTCCAATTGACTTGGAATTCCTCGACAATGAAACAGTGCTGGTTGCCAATGAGATGCAGGATTCACTCTGCCTGATAGATTTAAAGCTTGGATCAATTACTAAAGAATTGAAGCTGTCTCACTCGAATCACAAATCCGAAATTGCTCGTGGGGAGCAAATCTTTTACGACGGACTGCGATCTAAAGATGGGTGGATGAGTTGCCACACCTGTCATTACGATGGCCATACCTCCGGGCAGATGTTCGATACTCTCAATGACGTGACCTACGACACCAAAAAGCTGACACTCTCGCTGCATGATGTGGCCAAAACCGAACCCTGGACATGGCATGGCTGGCAGCCCGACTTGACAGAGTCGATGTCAAAATCACTGCGTGAAACGATGCATGACCCACACGCAGCATCTTTCGACGATGCTCGTGCGCTGGCCAGTTATCTGGAAACTCTCAAACCGATCTCTGCAACAAAGTTACCCGCTTCGGTCGATCGGGAAGCTGGGCGAGAACTCTTTTATGGAAAAGGTGGTTGCATTTCCTGCCATCAGGAGCCAGACTTTTCCTCAGGATTACGATATGCTGTCGGTCGTGTGGAAAGTCATTCGATTTATCAGGTCTTTAATCCCCCTGCTCTCCGTGGAGTTTCCTCGCGAAGACGATACCTGCATCACGGCCGGGCTCATTCCCTCAAACAGGTCCTCACCCTTTATCATCGCCCTGAAGAGACTTCAGGGGCAGAATTGACAGAGGATGAAATTGAACAACTCGTTAATTTCCTTTCGGGATTGTGAATTCCACGTTGCTCACAATTCCCAATATTGCACAAATCCCACCGAAAGATGTCATGATTGATCTGCAAGTCAATGGTTATGCCGGCGTCGATTTTAATTCTGACGAACTGACACTCGAACAAGTTGAACACGGATGTGAACGTTTGCGTCAAGATGGCGTCAATGGAATTCTGGCAACTATTATTACCGCAGACCACGATGCGATGTGCCGACGACTGGCAAATGTTGCGAAAATTCGAGAGCAATCATCGTCTATCGCTCAGATGATTATTGGCCTGCATATCGAAGGTCCGTTTCTATCTCCTATCCCCGGATACATCGGAGCTCATCCGACGGAACATGCCTGCCCGGCTAATCTGGATTTGACGAAGAGATTACTGGAAGCCGGTGATGGCTTGACGAGACTATTCACACTCGCCCCGGAACAGGATCTTACAGGTGAAACAACTGGCTGGTTGAACGATCAGGAAATTCTAGTCGCAGCCGGGCATTGCAATCCCAGTCTGGATCAACTGAAAGCTTCGATTGATGCTGGCTTGAAGCTGTTCACACATCTCGGAAACGGTTGCCCGATGCAGATGCATCGCCACGATAATATTATTCAACGGGCTCTTTCTTTATCCGACAAACTCATTATCTGTTTCATTGCCGATGGAGCCCATATCCCACTGTTTGCCCTGAAGAATTATCTTCGATGCGTGGGGATTGAACATAGTATCGTTGTTTCAGACGCCATCAGCGCAGCTGGCCTGGGGCCGGGAACTTACCATCTCGCCGATCAGACCGTTATTATTGAAGATGACCTGGTCCCCTGGGCAGAAGATCGTTCTCACTTCGTCGGTTCGGCCTGCCCACTGAAAACCATGGTCACTAATCTGCAAACAATTGGGTTGACTGCATTGGAAATCGATTGTCTCGTCCGGTACAACCCCCGGAAACTACTGGGGATTTAATCTTTGCCTATCGCAAGAGATTACGGGTTCTCTTTCTGCTTCTGACATACATAGTCAACCATCGGCAGAATCATTCCCAAAATGATCATTTGCAAAGTCAGTACCACGACAAGCAGGATGCCGAAGATCAATTGAGCCTCGCTTAATTCCATGTTCGAGACCTTGGTAATCCCCATCAGCAGCACCACAATTGCAAACACCCAGCACACGATCTGCCCGACGAGTACGTCAAAGCGTGATGAACTGATTTTGAGACTGAACAGTTTGATCATTCGCGACATCTTCACTTCCTTTCTGAATTATCGGATCGCCTGAAACCCTATGAAGTGGCTTCTGTAATCATAACTTCTCCTCTGATGCATTTCGATGTGCAGAACAGGCATTGTGAGAATTGGATTCTGGACTTTTTCCAAATGATCTCTGCAGTTGCATGGACACCAAATGTCCTAAAAACGCTGCGTTTGCTCCTGCTGAACGCTGCAGGTGATTTTTGAATATGCTTCAGACAAAGTTCACGTTCGCTGCAAATCACAATTATTCTTTTCAAATAATTTCTCCGTTTTCCCCAAAATCCTCTTGACGAGAATCATCTGTACTACCACTATTAGTACAGAAGGAACACGCAATGAATTTTCAGGTCAATCCATCCAGTTCGCAGCCGATTTATCGTCAGCTGTCTCAACAGATCCGCGAAGGGATTGCTCAGGGTCGCCTCGCGCCGGAAGATCAACTTCCTTCGGTTCGCGAACTCTCCAAAATGCTGGTCGTGAATCCTAATACGATTGCAAAGGTTTACACCGAACTCGAACGGGAAGGCGTTTTAACAACCCGCCCTGGTTTAGGTGTGTTTGTGACGCAACCTCGCATCGAATTGACGAAAGCGATCCGCGTGCAAAAGCTGCAGGAATCGTTGGATGTCTGCATGACATCGGCAGTGTATCTGGGTTTCGATGCCGATGAATTTCGTCAGATTGTGGAAGCCCGCCTCGGCAAGTATCAGTGGAATCTCGTGAAGGGGAAGAAATGACAGACCTCGCTCAACCGGTCCCTTCTCCTGCCATCCAAGTGCAGGGTCTGACGAAATATTATGATGGTAAAGCGGTCGTCAATAATGTCAGCTTTCAGATTCCCACTGGATGCGTCTTCGGATTCCTCGGCTGCAACGGAGCCGGGAAATCGACCACGACGAAAATGCTGATGGGCATGGTCGTTCCCGATGCGGGTTCCGCGAAGTTACTCGGACACGATGTTTCCTCACTCGATCCACAGGTTCGAGAACGAATCGCCTACATTGCTGAAGGTCACCCGCTGTATTCCTGGATGAGTATTCGCGAGGCGATCCGCTTTACGAAACCATTTTACAAAAAATGGAATCAGGAATTGCTCGAGCAGGTGCTGGAGCATTTTGGACTGCCACTCACCCGCAAAATTCGTCGGCTCTCCAAGGGGCAACAGGCTCAGGTTTCGCTCGCTCTGGCGATCGCTCCTCAACCGGAGTTACTGATTCTGGATGACCCGACGCTCGGCCTCGATACTGTCGTCCGCAGAGAATTTCTGGAGTCGATGATTCAAATCATCCAGCGAGAAGGCCGCACGATTATGTTTTCGTCTCACATTCTTGGTGATGTGGAACGGGTTGCCGACCGGATTGGAATTATGGTCGATGGCCGCCTACAGGTCGATTGCACGACCGAAGAGTTCAAGCAATCGGTCAGCAAACTTGTGCTCGAATTTGATCGTCCCGTGAATGGATCGATTGTGTTTCCAGAGTGCAAGGGTGTTGTGGGAAGTCGATCGATTTTGAATCAGTTGGAAGTGATCGTTGTGAATCTCAATGACGAACATCGGCTCCTGGCTGAACGATTGGAGCCGAAGCAAATTGAAACCGAATCGATGAATCTGGAAGATTCCTTTCTGGAATACACCCGCACGAATCGGAAAAGCGTCCCTGTCTTTGTCGATCAACTCAAATCTCATTCGTGAAAGTCTCTCCCATGTGGCCCATCACGCTCGCTTACAAAGAATTCCGACAACTGCTGCCGATACAAATTGTTGGTTTTATTCTGGTATTACTGACCGTATTTAGCATGTGTGGTATCAATATTCTGTCAATTTCCGGTAGGAGTCAAGCGACCGAAATACCGTTTTATAACGACACCACAGCTCAATTATTGCCAATGATTGGAGCCATAGTGGCCGGGCTCACTGGCTACTGGCAAACAATATCCGAATCGATGCGTGGGACGTGGTTGTTCCTCTGGCATCGACCCGTCTCCCGAGTGCGAATAACTGCCGTGAAACTCATCAGTGGACTTGGACTGATTTGGCTCGTGATGGTCTTGCCCATGCTGATCTACGCCTTATGGGCAGGGAGCAGTGGAAACATCGCGGCTCCCTTTCTCTGGGAAAACACACTCATGTACTGGAAGAGTTGCTTCGGCCTCTCAATGATTTACCTGAGTTGTTATCTCTCCGGATTACGACGAGCTCGCTGGTATGGAACTCGTCTGCTGCCTGTTTTAATGGGAGTCTCTGCATTTTTGCTAACAACGACAACGGATCAGTTTCTGCTGTTATCATTGCTGTTCATTATTGTCATCGACGTCGTTCTTATTGCAGCGATTACCACTCAGTGCCATCTCGAAGACTTCTCCTGATCGTTTTCGTTCTTAGCTTCGGAAAACAACGATATGTCCAGTCCATCAAAAGTCACAAGTTTCTCGACCAGCATCATACTGACCGCAGGATTAGCAATTTTCTACGCAGTTGTCGTCATGTGGATTTCCATTTTAATAATGACTTATCTTTTTCCCCAGAAAGAAAATCATTCCCAAAGAGTGACTGCTCTTATTGATGGCACTGTCCTGATCTATCACAGCATCTGGCATCCCAATTATTCAGATAACTATTACACAACTCTTGATGGTGAAAAATACAAGCTTAATCAGGATGTGAACTTCAGCACTGAAGTCACATTAACAGGAGGCAATCTGGACAACTTAGCAAGACAATCAACTTCGACTCGCTCTATCTCCATCTCCAGCTTTAATGGCAAAGAAGAAAAATCCCTCAACTGGTATTTTATCTATAAAAGTAAATTCTTCTCAACTGGCTATTTCGTCGCTTATCATCCCATCTCGAAGCAAGTCGTACATTATCTTGGACAAAATGGATTTCAGAAAACAATTCCTGACGAAGAATTCCAATTCCCCATCTATGGCACTCAATCAGATATCTTTGGGAAAATTTTGATCCTGGATGAAAACTACTATTCTGACTACTACTCGTACGCAACTATTCCTAAAAACGATAGGAACCAAAGCTTTCAACGAGAAGATCTGTTACGAGATTCCGGACTCCTGCTGACTCGTGACGGTGCAGTCCAACAGATCAATTTCTTAACAGGAGAAATTCAAACATTTCTCGACCGAAAAGATATCCTTGATATGGCTCTCACGAGACTGTCATTGAGTCAACTTCCTGCTGACTGGTCTACATCAGATCGCAAATCAGAATTAGGAGTCATATTTCGCACAGCAGACTCGGTGTATTTCTATGGCTTAGAGGAAGAAAAAACATTGGATGTGACCATTCCAAAAGATCTTCAGAAGCAGAGCTTTTCAGTACAATTCTTTGAGGGAGAACAAATTCTGTATCAAGTGAGCGAATATGACAAATTGACCGGCAAATATGCAGTCGATCTCTACTGGTCCGACTACCCGGGAAAGATTTCGCAAACCAAAGATGATCTCATCGTGAGGTACAACCCCCAACATTTTCATCAAATCAAATGGCTGGTCGCCGGAGTGCAACCGGCTCCGCTTTCCTTTCTCTCATTCATGCTGATTGCACCAGTCGAAGAAATAAAATCCCAGTATAGACTCACAACAACTGGAGCCGTGTTAAAATTGCTGCAGATGAGCTTGCCTGTCCTCGTCGTCTTAATAATCGTCTCAACGGTAATATTACTCCATTACCGACACTATGCCCATCAAAAGAGAATCACACCTCACTGGTGGGAATACGCATTCATTTTACTGATGGGACCATTCGCTTATCTGATTCTCCGCTGGAGCCTGAAATCTCCACCTGAGTTGACTCCTCAGACGCAACGCGACAACAGTATCGAAATTCTGAGACCACTTTTGAAGCCAGTTTCGTAGGCTGCTACCACTTATGCACCTTTTCAATCGCTGAACGCACCAGACTTACTCCCTGCTCCAGCACGTTTTGTCTCCATCCGTTTGAACTCGGACAAAAGGCTTCCTGAAGTTTTTTTCGAGCCGATTGATAGGCCTTCGAATCAGCGTCTCCAAATTGGGCGTAGTAATTTTCCTGCCGCAAAGTCTTCAGCATCTTCAATGAAGAATAGGTGCCGAACTCGGCACAGGCGGAAATTGTATGGGAAGCGGTCGAATTGCTATGCACCCACCGAGAAATGCTCCCACGTGCCTGATAAGGGGGTTCTTTTTGCTTCTGAAAAGAATGCAGGTTTTCACCCGAAAATGACTCTTTCAACCAGCGTTGAGTCTGCTCATCAAGCGGGGTATCGATCAGCAATTCTCCACGACCGTATTTCCCTAATCCGGTATGAAAATCGAGATGACAACAGTGGGTCGCACCTGCAATCCAGGCAGGGAAATACTCTGTAAATTGCCTGGTCGTCCAATTGGGAGCATCGCCCCCATAGAATAACCCGTGAGGAAAACGATTCTGCCCCGAGGCGATCGCCTTGAAAACTTTTTGATAGGGATGCTTCAGTAATAACTGACCCGCCTGGAGCAGGAAAGAACGTTGCAATTGCGATTGATCAGCAGGATTCAGAAAATGATCGAGTTGCCCATACAACTCATTTTCATCTGTTTGATAGCTTTCCCCCTGAATCAATAAATTACGATTGCCATCGACATTCTGCTCATCCACACGCCTACCATAAGCAAACCCCCAGGGATTCAATGCGTGGAGCAGGACGATTCGCACATCAGTCGGTAACTCATTCGATTTCAGATGTTCGAGAATCGCCAGTTGGACAGCCGAGCCTAATTGTGCTTCCGCACCATGCAATCCACTCGAAATTGCGAGAACACGTTTTGCCTGCGGATCTCCTGTCTGAGCAACATCGAGCGACAATTCTTCCTGCTCAGGTCCTTTCTGAGGATGAATCAATGAATTCACCTTACCATGCGCCCACTCAGTCGCTTCAAGAAATCTCTCACGTGCAATCCGGTATGTCTGAAAATAAGTCGGAATCATCGATCACCTCATTGGGCACAAGTGGTCTCTACAAGAGCTGACGTAATTAGAACAAATAATATCACTGTCATAATCGTTAAACTCAAACACGGAAAATGTCCAGTGACATGTTGAATGAATGTCAGGAAAACACCTGAACGTCTGCGATAAATTGCGGTTGTAGCAGTTCTCATGCTGACGACTGTGACGATTATAGCAGCTCCTCCTGCCTGTATTGAAGAAAGCGTTCTGGCCTGTCGATACGAATTGTGGACCGGTAGTGATTGCACAAACAACTGCATGATGCATTGCAATTCTGTTGAACTACCTCATCTCCACAAATGAAATTCCATACGGCATTCACTTGGGTCAAGCTTCGTCAGGGATCGAGTAAGGCGAAGATTTAGGGTTAGCCGATTCGACACTCAACATTACGGTGAGTCAGAGTCTATGATCAAAATCATTCACGCAATCTCGGCACTCAGTTTACTGCTCGCCCTTTGCTCAACAACACAAGCGGGCTGGCCGAATTGGAAATTCTGGCAGAAGTCATCGAATGACTGCGTCGATGTCTGCATTGACGATAATTGCTCACCGACGTGCTGTGATATTCCTTGTTGTGACGAAATCGGCTGTTGCGACGAA
>DOCI01000114.1:4154-5380 GCA_003503535.1 Planctomycetaceae bacterium | reverse complement strand
CGACGAATTGAAACCAATCTTATTTTCTGGTCGATTGTTTGATCGCCCTGTTCACTGGTTATCTCGCGTATGTGGTAACGAATGCTGCGAAGTTGATTTGTGTTGCTCCGATGATGATTGCTGTATCGGTGGGAGTTGCTGCGAAACCGAGTGCTGTGCCGACGCAATGATTGATGTCAATCACAATGATCGATGCAAACTTCTGGCAAAACTGATCTATCGTTCCCAGACCGCTTGTTCAATGTTTGATCGCAGTCGTGCCATTCATCGTATTGGTACAGACTTCTGCTGCAAAAATTATCCAGAAGTCATGTGTGCCTTGATGTACGCTATGCATGACTGCGAAGCCTACGTTCGTGTTGAAGCTGCAGACGAAATTGGGGATCAACTTCGGAAAAGTCACTGTTGTTGTTCGTGTCAATTAATCAGTGTACTCAAATGTGCCTTGAACGATGAGAATTGGCGAGTCCGACGTGAAGCAGCCCAGGCATTGAGACTTTGCGGTTACTCGGTCCCATATCGCTTCGGTAAATACTGTGTTGAGGGACGTCTCGATGGTTGCACTGATGGATGCTGCATTGAGGGCTGCTGCGATTATTGCATCGATGAAAGTTGCCTTCAATCTTGTCCGATTTCTCAGGAAAACAAATACCATAAAACCACCGAGATTAAGATCAACAAAGAGGACGCCCATGTCACTCCCCAAGTAACCACTCCTCCAATGCCCGAAAAAGTGGAAGTGAAAAAAGAAGATAACAAACCCGCTCCTCCGTCAGCGGAACGGGAAAAAATGAAAAAAGGAAATTATGTTCCCGATGAAGACTCAACCAGTTTCATCATGCCCAGCATTCGACAGACTGTCGGCATGCTGTACTAAAAACAAATTCGAAATACTGAATACGATGGCATAAGGCACGGAAGCCTCGTTAAGAACAGACTCGCATCACGCATGCGAGTCTGTTTGCATGTGCAGAGAATAAGACAATTCTCAGGACCTCATCAGTCGTTGGAAAGCAGATCATTTCGAAAAGAATTGTGGAAGCGAAAGCTGATATGAATCATAACGAACTTATCGAACGAACGATGAAAACACTGGAACGCTCGCATTCTGCCAATGCGATGGCTGCTCTCGTCCATGCCTTGCAGGTTGACATTCCAGCGATTCGCGATGCCTCAGCTCGTATGATTCTGAGAAGTGGAAGTTCACTCGGCAAAATTGAGATCAG
>DOCI01000114.1:0-3998 GCA_003503535.1 Planctomycetaceae bacterium | reverse complement strand
CACTCGGCAAAATTGAGATCATCAAAAATATCCAGAAATTATCGCCGGATGTCGTCGCGTTACTCAGTTCGCAAAATCATGATATCGCGGTTCCACTCAGGCACTGTCTCTTACACGGTGACAGCGCTGTCGTTCTGCGTGCTTTAGATACTGTTGAATCGGCTCAACTGTATGAGGAAATCCCCATTCTGTTGCAACTGCTTCGCAAAGCAACAGGGGAAACGGCTGATCGATGCGAGCAAGTGCTCTCGCGACTGGTCGATTCGCTCAGCGAAAATACGGCACAGGCAAAAAATGAGAAACAGATTGCCTATCAGCAATCTTGCGAATTAGCCATCCAACAGTTTTGGACAGAATTATCCACCCATGAACTCTCACATCGTCCGCATGTAATCGTGGAATCGATTCTGATTCTCGCTCATGGTGATAATGCCATCGCACGCATGTTACTCAAAGATTCTTCTAACGAAATCCAGGCGATCGCATGGGATGTTTTGGAAGAATCCCGACATCCAGGCGTACTCGTTTTTTTGACTTCGGCTTTGAATGTGAAGTATGTTTCACCGAAAATGCTGGATATCATCTCTACACGACAGGACATTGAATTCCAGCTCCAGATGATTCGTGCGACACCGATGCGCCCCTCTGTTCATCAGGAGCGAAATTATCGGCAACTCGATGGGTTGATTTGGTTACAGGCAACAGAGGAATTCTGGAAAACGATGCCTCCAGAACTCCATCCTCAGATCGTTCAACTAATCCAACTGATGTCATTCAACACACCAATCAAAAAGTCATTTGCGCATAGTATCTTCCTCCATGCAGCCATTCCCGCCAGAAAGGCGGCTTTAGAATTGCAGGGGTTAATGAAGCAGGAAGAGTACGATGCCTGCATTCTGACAGCTCTCGATTCCGATGATGCCGAAACCGAAGCCTGGGGAGTGACTCAAGTTCGCGATTCGAATCTGACCAACAAATATCGGCTGCTCGTCAATCGATTGGATAGTCCTCACGAAGAAGTCGTGAATCAGGTGCGGGACATCCTGGGGCGTTTCGATGTACAGCGAGCGATCGAGTTTTGTGAATCAGCCAAACCCTCTATCGGACCGAAACTGGCAGAGTTATTACTGAAAATTAATCCCCTTGCCATTCAGGAACTGAGCCGGGAACTGGCCAATCCTGTCCGGTCCCGCCGCCTGCGAACCGCTCAGGCTATTCATTTCATGCAACTTCAAAAGGAATTATCTCACGCACTACTGGAATTATTACTCGATAACGATTCCATAATACGAAGAGTCGTTGTAGAAATCCTGGCTGATGTTCCGACCCGACAAATTCTGGCAACGCTCCAATCCCTGCACGACGATCCCAGCCCACGTGTTCGGGAAGCGGCTGTGGCTGCCATCGATAATATTGTTCAAGCACTCTCGGAAGAACAGTCTCCAGATATCGACGCGACTGTAAAGGAACGCTCATAATGGCCCTGACAATACTCGCCGACTTATCGGATATTTCGCGTCATAGTAGAGGCTATGGCTCGACCAATTTTGTCCTGATCCTGGCAGGATTTATTGCCATCGTCTTGATCGTCGGACTGATCATTACATTGCTGGAGAAAATTCGCTCTTGCGATTCACCAGCCGATTCGCAGAATAATGCCTCGCTGCTGCAAACACTCGCCCAGGAACTGGGACTGACTGCAGAAGAACTTCTCTTCATAGAACAATTAGCCATTCAGGAGCAGTTGCCAGTAGCCGAGTTGCTGTTCGTTGACCCCTCATTATGGAAGAGCAGCCACGATGGCGAAGCAGAAAAACGTGAGATTGCTCGCAGTGCCATGTCAAAAATTTTCGGGGTCGAAATTATGCAAAGCCAACAGCTACAAGAGTCCCAACCACTCACATCGGTATAAGTGTTTAAAGTTAAGGTCGATTCAAACTTCAAACATGCCAGTGTTCAGCAGTGTGTAGGTAAATCATTATTCCACTCCCCTCTGGCAGCTTAACAGTGGCCTTTTCGCCCTATCCTCACTCCGTTAACTCATCCGCCGTATGGACCAAGGCAGCCAGGATGTCCATCGTGGTGATAATTCCCGTCAGTACACTTCGCGAGTTCGTTACGGGAATGCGGTGTGTGTGAAAGTCGCACATCAGTCGAGCGACATCGATTAATGTGGCATTCTCGGTAACAGAAGGAGCATTTTCTGTCATGCGATCGACTACTCGTTCCTGAGCAGCCGAGGTTTTCATTAGTTTTTCAAGCGCAGCTGCAGAGATGATCCCCGATTCGACACCAGAGACCTCTTTCTGATTCTCCCCGCCGGTTTGATTCCGTTTGACACCGGTTAAATTTCGCAGAGAAAACGTGCCGACCAGATGTCCCCTGCTGTTAACGACCGGAGCACCAGAATGCTTGTGTTCTTTAAGCATCTCAACGGCATCGACCAGAGTCGTCTCTTCTGGGAGAACGAGAACTTCGGTCGACATCACATCTCGGGCGACCAATGTTCCCAGTCGTCCTGGCATCCTGTTCATTGCTTCTCCCTCGATTAACTTCATCTCAAGACGGTGTCGTTATGCGAGCCGATTGACGATATCTCGCCAATGCCAACAGTGGAAAATAAATCCTGTAATAATGGTAACGCAGATAGAACACCTTGGGAAATCCTGTCCCGGTAAATTCAGTCTCATTCCACGACCCGTCGGCTTGTTGAGTCTCGATCAAATAACGGACAGCATCGGAAACAGCCGTCGAATGCGATTCCCCAGCAGCAACCAGAGCCAGAATTGCCCAGGCTGTTTGTGAAGGTGTCTCGACCCCTGTCCCTTTTAATTCTGGCCTGTCATAAGATTCAGGGGTCTCGCCCCAGCCGCCGTTAGCTTGTTGACGAGCTTTCAGCCAGCAAATTGACTTCTGGATGCGAGCATCTTCAGGAGAAATCCCAACAGCAATCAAACCGACAACAACCTGCCAGGTCCCATATATGTAATTCACTCCCCAGCGCCCCGGCCAGCTTCCGTCCTCTTCCTGATGTTCCCATAAAAAAGTCAACGCCTTTTGAATCGCCTCGTGCTGGGAATTCACACCTAACATCGCCAGTGCTTCCAGAACACGAGCGGTAATATCGGGCGTGGGCGGATCGATCATCGCATTATGATCGGCAAAGGGGACGCGGGTTAACAGTTCAAAATCATTATTGGAATCGAACGCTCCCCATCCTCCATTTTTTGATTGCATCGCCAGTAACCACTGAACTCCGCGGCGAAACGCATCCAGACTCGGCTGCAGACGAGAGACATCACTCATTGCCGATTGCCAGTGCTCAGACTTTCCAGACACTATCGTTGAAAGTCGTTTTTCCAGACTCCGCTCCGACTGAGGAACCAATTCCGCCAGCCAGTCGGCATGTAAATCATCGGGCAAGCTTTTGGAAAGTGCCATCAAAACCATCGCGGTATCATCGACATCGGGATAAAACTCGTTGTTGAATTCAAAGCACCAACCACCCGGCTCCACATCGCGATGGGTAATGCTCCAGTCACCATAAGAGCGGATTTCCTGAGACCGCATCCATTTCGAACCCGCCGAGACCGCTTCTTTACAATCCGCCTGATTCGTTTCAGCAAGTGCCAAAGTCGCAATCGAGGTATCCCACACAGGAGATTTACAGGGCTGCAATCGAACAGTTTCATTCCCCTGAGAATTCTTCCCCTTGAGAATCAGATCATCAAGTTGTTGCCGCGTCGTCACGACTTCATACGAATCGTCTTCGAACCCCAGCGATTTCAACGCGACAAGTGACCAGACAATCGGCGGGAAAATCGCTCCCAGTCCATCGCTATTTTGTAATCGTTCCAGAATCCAGCCAGCCGCGATTCGAATAGATTTGTTTCGCAGAGGTGGACCACCACATCGCTCAATCAATTTATAACCACGATCGAACTGCCGAAACATCCATGCCCACGGAATGCGAGATCGATAAGAAAGATCATCGACTT
>DOCI01000027.1:10847-17362 GCA_003503535.1 Planctomycetaceae bacterium | reverse complement strand
TGGGGGCTTCCAGTGGCTTTCAATCTGGGGTGTAAACGCGCTCTTTCTTATTAGAATCCGTATCAAATCGCTATTCCGCAGTCAGTTTGACTGCTCCCCGATGTTGAATGTTGAACATACACGACATTTTGCGATAGTTGAGTGCGTCTAGACGCAACTTTCACCGCTCTCCATGTTTGACTTGTTCCCAGGGTCCTCTCTGGGAACGAGAAAAATCTCTCTGTTGCCCCTGTGTCCGACGAAACACTTTTATTTGACATAACCGTCACAATCACTGAACTTTGCACACATTCGCTGGAGTGGTTGTGAAAAGATTTCCAATCGGTCGAACCACCTGGATATCCTAAATTGCTCTTTCAGGTCTTGGAAGACAGACAGGAAAGTGACGAACTAAAATCGTCCGAACTTGATTGATTTGACATAAAGGCGTTGAAACCTCGTGTAGAATCGATTGGAATAAGACGTGAACTTTCGCTAATCAATAACTCATGCATTTCATAGACTCTGCGTGGCCCGTTATGTGGAATCTAACGAATCACTTTCTAGCCATGCCCCAGGATTGACATCACATGAATACCAGCCAGGAATTGACGCCTCAGTCTGCGGAAACGCTCAAAATGCGGATGCAGGATCTTGCGGGGACAATGGCCAAAGCAGCCGAATCGCTTCAGAAGGGGGAGTCGGTTGAACTGCAATATGTTGCTGATGAAATTGGAAACGTTCAGCAATTGATGAAATCACTTTCAGACAAATTGCGCGAGCATCCCCTGCTGGCCAGCAGCGAGCAGAACTCCAATGATCTAACCTCACTTGCAGAGGCCTGTCGACAAATCGAAATGCGTCAGCAGGCGATCGATAAATTAAAGCGGCTCCAACTGGTCAAATCGTTCGATGAAAATGACCGGGGAGCCTTTGAGGAAATGGCTCAGAAGGTGACCAGTGTCATTGAAACGCTGACGAACGGTCAGGCCGAGGATCGCAAACGAGCCGTCGATCTGGTGACGATGTCGGATTCCCCTTATCGGGCAGTTTATGAAATGGTCAATCGTCCGGAAGAACTTTCGGATGATCGCTGGATGGAAAATCAACGATTGATTTCGGAAACGTTTGGTCGCAATGTGACCCTGGCCGTATTACGTGGACGAGCCAGATAATCGTGATTGTGATCTCAGGTCGACTCAACTCCTCATTCCGTCGACTGCGTCTCATTCCGAAATCATCAATCCTCCTAAGGAGAAAGCTTCATAATGAGTAGTGCACGTTATAAAACATTGTTGTCCTATTTGCCCGGCATGGCCACGGTTGTGAATTCGTTCAACTCCGAGCAGGTTCAGATTGCGGTCTTCGATCGTCTGATTTCTGCCCTGGAAGAACGTGCAGAATTTAACGAAGCCGCGACACCCACCAAGAAAAAGCCACCGGAGCCCGGGGAGGAAATCGCGCACGATCTGGTGGAAGGCGATAGTATCCACAATATGCATACGGAATAAAAAGATGAGAACCGTGTGCGAGGTATGTAGGAGAGTTGCGAACAACACAACTCAATAGTAACTGAAATTTTAGCAGAATATAACGAACCGCTCAGCCATTTACACCAAACAGGCAGGCGGAAGGCATAGTTATGATCAGCGGGCCGGAAATCCTGTATGCACGCCTCGATGCGTCTGCACAACAGTTGTCTCAACAGCTGTTGACGGCTTCTGCTTCCATTCAGCAGGATCAGCTTCACATCGAAGATTCGCTCTCCAGCAGTCTCGCAGAGTTTCTGGACCTTGAACAACAACTCCGATCTTCCCTTGAAGACTTATTTCAGGAAGTGGGGCTGATTCCCCCCGAAGAGATGAAATCGACTTCCTGGTCGCAATTGAAAAACTTCCTCATCATACCGACCCAATTGATGTCTGCCCGTACGGAAGTTGCTCAGTTAAAACAGCATTTGGATTCCGCACCGTCTCGCGAAGGGGACTTTGAACAGATATCAACCCAGGTTGACCAGCTCGAAATACTCGTGAACGAGGCATCTCTGCCTTTAAGTTCCGAAATCATCGAACTGGCTGGTAAGCTACACCCACTGCAATCCGAAGTGACTGAATATGTCGAGTCTGCCAGGAAAATCCAGGCTGCAGCTCCAGTCTCCTGGGAACCTTCAACGCCTCTCAGAGATCTCAAATACACATCCCTGTTCGATTTTGAAAAATCAGAACCTGCCCCGATATCTGATTTCAAAGAACAGACAGAACAAATTCCCGCTGAGAGTCCAGAGGACGAAGAGATATCGCAGACGGTTTCTCCTCCCGAGTTGATTCCTCTCACAGATGATGATCTTGGAGATGGTGATCTTGGAGATGATTTCATCTTCGACGATATCGAAGAAAATCGTGATGAAAAGCAGATTCTCACCTCGACCGAACTGCACGACCGTATCGAACAACAGGAAGAAATCGAACGTACACAAGCCGCCCAAGAACATGAACTCACAAGTGATTCCGTTTTTGATGATTCCGATGATATTTTCTCTGAGGAATCCTTGAAAACGACTTCCGAGACGATTCGGGGATCGCGTTCGACAGCCATTCAGCAGGAAATGCAGGCATCGTTTAATTCGGGGGAAACGGGGGAAGCGGAGACCGAAGAAATTCCTGTTTTTCTTTCCCAGGAACAGATTGAAATCGATTATTCCCAGATTTCAGAGTCCGCAGACCGAGCAGCCAATGCGCAGAACCGGTTTGATCGGGCCTCCTATCTCGGACGACTCATCTGGGAATTGATCTCACTCGGAGAATATGCCTGGGCTTATCAGGTCTCCAAATGCCTGTACGCCAATGTGGATAAGGATTTGACAATCCCTGCGCCGCCCCCCTGGTTGATTGCTTTATTGGTAATGGGCGATTCCGTCCGACTGTCCTCGGGTCGCGTTGCCAGAGAATTCAAAATGATTGCCGAGCAGTATCGTAAAGAGGCTCAGGCAATTGCCTCGGATCCCGAGTCGGCAGACGCATTCTTATTGCGGGCAGCGTTAATTCGCGGAGCCGTCACAACTGCGGCTCCAGCTGCTTCCGATTTGTTACGAAGTTATTCGATCGAAACGTCACAATCTCAACTCTACAATTATTGCAGTCGGGTCGCCTCGTTTGTGTCGCAGTCGACAGGGTTGAAGCTCGATCAGTATTTCTATCGTCCCGGAGCGGCATCGATTGAAGCGGATGCCCGATCCGTTCGTGCGCGAGTGGTTGCCTGGAGACCTAAAGCATTCAACGAAATACTTCCTTATCAAGTCGCTACGCCTTTGTTTTCGCATGCTTACTGGTGTGTACAATCTCCGACCGCTTCCCGTAAACCGGAAGTCATTGAAGAATGGCGAACGCGACAAGCCCTGCAGGCACATATTTCAAGGATGCTGCAGTCGATACTCGATAACAAGCTCAATCAGAGCTCAACCGTCGAGTCGGAAATACGTCGACTTTCACACAGTGTTCTCTTAGTGGACGGGCAGACGCACGCCATCCTTTCCGATCATGAAACGATCGTGATTGAAGGACGTGAGCTCTATAATCATGTCCAGGAAGCGATCGAATTTGCATCACACTGGCTGGTATTGGCTGGTTCCTACCCGGGGATGGAAAGTGTACTCGTTCCTCAGGAAGTGAATGAATTACGCGATGAAATCGATCGTCGACAGCAATCCGTATTTCTGGAAATGAAAAAACTTGAGAAAACTTATGGCATGCATGCTCATCGTTCAGCATTAACGGCTTGCCGACGCAGTATGGATCGAATCAGCCAGTTATTTCATCCGATGGAAGAGCCGCGGATTGCCGAACAGGACCCACTTTGCCTGTTGAATGCGGTGTTATTAAAAATTCCTGGCATAACATTGGAAGACGACTGGCAATGCAAAGTCTCATCCTCCACGCTCGAACACCAGATACTGCTCACCCTCAAACAGGGGCGCATTTCCTGGGAAGATGCTTTCGAGCAGCAGTTAAAGATAGGCTCGTATCGAGCGGCTCGCTCGCTACTGAAAATCGATGCCTGGACTGCCCGACAGCGGCAATGGATGACGTCGCAACTTGAAGAACGTCGGCACGACAATGCAGAATCGCTCATTGCACTGGCCAGCCAGGTGAAAGGAAAAATCCTCGAATCTCGACAACTCGATGTCATCAATGTGATGGAATCGGCTCGTTTGATTAAACAAATCGAATCTGTCGAGGAACGGATCCCTTCAGAATATCAACTCGATCATTTGAGAAATGAACTGAATCAACTCTGGCAGTTAATGGAAAGCCGCCGGGAGAACGAGTTGCGAAAGATGAAAGACAAAATGACCCGGCTGCAAAAGAATTTGCCCGCTGCAGATGCCGAGGAATCGGAGCAGGAAGATACACTACTGTTCGAGGATTCGGATATGTACAAACCAGAGCTTCCAGAAGAACCGGAGAAAAAATCTGGAGAAGAACCGGACGACTGGGCAATTGATGTCTGATAATCCTGTTATGTAATCTTAGGCAAATAACAAAGATGTCCTGACGAATTTGCTCAGGCATGAGCAGGTTCCTATTATTTTCTTGTGTCCTGTATCAAAAATGTCCACAATATGAGCACACGAACCTCCACAAGAGGTTATGTTATGACTCGCCCGAGTACGGGATTCACAAGTGGGGCCACGCTTGTCGAACACGGTTCACAGTTTCAATTGGATTGGGCTGACCTGATTCAATTGGCTCGAAATCAAAATCTGACATTCTCACTTTTCTAACTGATCGTAATCCATTGGATGCTAACCAATCGAATTTGAACAAACTTCAGCAGGGGCCATTGTCTCGACAGGTCCAGCTGCTGCTTGAGAAACGTAAGTTCGACCAGGCCCGCGAAACTTGCCAGAGTTTTCTCGTCCAGTCTTCAAAATCCGATGTCGAGAAAGTTCTGCCCCGGCTCGAAGCGATCAGCAATCTGATACTGATCGCGACCCAAACCAAACAGGAGGTCAGTCTCGACTGGGCAATGGGGACATTGAAAACTGAAGTCGATTCCCTGCTGCAAAACCACAGCAAAGCCCCCATTCGTGAAGAATATTGTCGTCAACTGATATTATTGAGTGAAAACCTGGGACGTTCACGTTTATGGCCGGCCGTCAAGTCGATCAGCCGACTGCTTACACGAAACCTGATTGAGGACACTCCGTCCTCTCAAGGGTTGCGAATTCGTGCATTGAATAATCTGGGCTCTGCTCTGCTTGCGGAAAATCGAATTGAAGATGCTGCCCATGTCTGGCAGTGCGCAATCAACGATTATGACACCAAGGCTCCAAACAACAATCCTGCGCCAATCTCGACATTGCACAACAATCTGGCGGAATTACGTCGTTTGCAATGCCGAATGCTCGAAGCCCGATATCATCACCATCGAGCTTTGGAACTGCGTCGGATGTGCTTTGCAAATACCGATCAACTGATTCGGCAATCACAATTTAATCTGTCTCAGATTTTGATTGAATGCCTTGAATACACCCAGGCAGCCGAGCAGATTGATGATTACCTGAATTCCTTTGCAGAAGAATCACAAGGCTCGGTTGAGTATCTGAGAGGAAAAGTTTTTCAGTGCCGTCTCCTCATGGATCAAGGGCAATATCACTCTGCAGATGCTCAAATTAATCATCTGGCTCGCGACCTGAATGGGAATACAACCATCCCCGGCCGCTTAAAAGTTGAGCTCCATTTACATCGACTTGAAATTGCGATTCTGCTGGGGAAAGATAATGTCATCAACAGCGAATTGAAGCGTCTCCCCGATATGCTTGCAGAATTCGAGCTGACAGGCAGTATTTACGATGGACGGTTTCGATATCTGCTCGGTCGCACGCCAGCAACGATCGATTTATCTCCCCTGGATAATAATCGAGAAGTCCACCTGCAGGCTGCAATGCAGATTCTGCATAAGCGACTCGTCCGCAACCATCCGCTGGTTGCAAATACCATTTTCACTCTGGCGGACCATTTTCAACAAACTCACCGTGGGCAACGGGGCGTTCAATCCGCTAATGGGGCGTTGGAGTTATACATCCAGACGTTTTCTGAAGGATCGTTACCAGTTGCCTATGCGATGACCCGACAGGCGAAAGTTGTTTGTGCCCAGAAACATTTTAAAATGACGCGCAAGCTCATTCGCAATGCGCTGAACATTACTCGGGAATACGTTTCTGTTCCTTCCTTAACATTACTCGAATGCTACGATTTGTTATCTCAAGCTTACGAAGGTCTGGGTAAAGATCGACTGGCTTCTTATTTTGCCGCAGCCGCTGCTCGTCAAATTCAGCAAACGCTGGAATTCCCGGCGGCGATGGAAGACTTCTATGTCGATCGCGCCTTGCAGCTGGCCGAAGACATCGGTCACGATCCCCGCACGATTGCGTTACTGAATCGACGGATTGAATTAATCGGCGAACAGCATCACGCAGACCATCCATTCGTTGCCGAAGCGATGGAAAAATTGGGACGGATCTACGCTCGGCAAAA
>DOCI01000027.1:5832-10761 GCA_003503535.1 Planctomycetaceae bacterium | reverse complement strand
GCAAAATAATTACTCCGAGGCCGCTCGGTGCCTGTCCAAAGCGCTGCCAATTCGCTGCTCTGAACTCGGCGAAGAATCCCCAGTTGCAGTGGAGCTGATGCAACTCACAGCAGATGTCTGCCGGGAAGCTGGTCAGGTTGATCATGCCGAGGAACTTGAAGGCCAAATTCAACAACTCTCCGACAAAGCCTCACACGTGCTCAGCGATTTGCTGTAGAGCGATTTGCAAGAGGTGTAGATCAGGCAGGCTTGTCTGACCTGCGAATTAACAAACACGTAGCGCAAGCGAGTGAGTCCCTCAAGCGACTTAACGCGATTGAAAAATCAAACCGACACTAAAGTCTCTGCAGCGAATTCGGGATAAATCGGATTCACATAACTCCCTTGGCCTAATTCCCAGCCTGCAATTCCCGAAAGGCGAGGGTAAATTTCCCAATGCCAGCAAAAACCGCTGGAGGAATCGTCGGCGAATGGAGCCGTATGCAGGATGTAATTGAATTCAGTGGCTCCGATCGATTTCTGCAAACGAACGAGAGTCTGTTTCATCAGATGAGCCGTTTCGCGGACCTCATGATCTGTCGCTAAATGAAAATGGGGTTGCGGTTGAAGTGGCAGCAAATGCACCTCGAACGCAAACCGGCTTGCATACGGACAAAACACAGAGAAGGCATCTGTCTGCAATACGATCCGGGTTCCGAGCTGAATTTCCTGCTTGATCAACTCCTCAAGATAAGAGCATCCCATGTGCAATTGATAGCGACGGGAATACTCCACTTCAGTTGAAACCATCGGTGGCACAAACGAGGTCGCCATCAATTGCGAGTGGACATGAGGCTGAGAAGCCCCCGCTGCACGTCCCTGGTTTTTAAAAATCGTAACATGAGCATACCGTTGCTCGTCTGCAATCACTTTGAGCCGTGCCCGATAGCTGAGAAATATCCGCAGGAACTGATCCTCACTCAAATCACAAACATTTGCAACGGGGTGAGGCGACTCGACAATCACTTCATGGCAGCCTGTCGCTTCATTCCGAGTCCTCAATTCTTCGTCAATAAGTTCCCCTGCTGACGCAGAAAGTACAGGATATTTATTGGGAATGATGCGAACATGCCAACCAGGGGCATTGGGTTGTGTGTCGGGCTGACGATCGGCGTAACTCTCGCGAGTCGTCAAATACTCATTGTGTTCTGCAAACGGATTAGAATCTGGAATCGATTGAGCCGTTGGCGAAAGGATCGAATTCGGTCGCTTTGCTCGCGGCGGGGCGAAAATCACGGGCCACCCGTGGATCGGATCGTAGCGAACTTCATGATGTTCGGCTGATGGAGTTGAGACGTCCTCAGTCATTACTTACCTGTAAACTCAATTCGATGCAAAGTCAGTGTCCGGCAGGAGAACAGCCTCGTAAATTAAACGCTTGATATAACGTATTGAAAACAAATCAGTCGGAGTGGCGGGGGCGCTCCCCTTTAGTGGAAGCCCTATAATCTTCAACGATTTGGGGGCTTCTCTTCGAGAGCGCCCCCGCCACCCTCGTTAAATGACTTTCGCAATCAATTCGATTCCTATTCCGGTGAGACATTTTCCGATTGTGGAAGTCCATGCGAGTGCACATAGCACAAAAATGCTAATTGGCTTCAAAGAATCGACTGGAAGAGCCACCTTCTTTTGAAATATTGATCCGAACCTGTTTCGCACACTTCGGACACCAGCCAACATAGGCATCCTTCACCGCATTAATGCGAGCATAAATATAGACATTACAACATTTCATGTGGATCCCGAGTGTCGCTGGACCGGTATCCTGTTTTTGCGGTGGATTGGACATGATCGTTTCTGCCAGAGTGTGAAGAAATTAGCAGGAAATAAAGTCATTCCCGCTCAGTCATTTTCCATCTATATATTTTAGCCGAGAGAAAACGACTGAGAGAATAGCATTCTCATGACCCTCCGGCTTCTCTGCCCAATTCGGTTCCTCTTGCAGCTCACGCTTGTTTTCTGCTTGATTCCCTGCACTTTTCAGGAATCGATTCTCGTCAAAATTGCCGTTGTCGATATTACAATCGACTGCTCATTAATCCTTCAGATGTCAAACTGGATAATCCTGGCGAATGCTGCCTGATATTCCGGTTGTGCCGCACTTGCCGATCCAAACGGTTGGAATGCTTATCCGGCTCCGCTTCGATGTGCATCTCGGTTCCGGTGAGTGACGATAGTAGCAGGGAGCGAAATTGTAACGGTCGTGCTGATTGTCACAAATCTACTGACGACTGTGCTTGACTGGCTCAAGAGGAATGTGAGAACGGCAGAGAAATTAATGTCTCTCGTTCATCGGAATTCCATTCGCAATAAATTGAACAAACGATAAGTGTGACTTTTCGGAGAACCGGTTATGTCTGCAATCAAGAAGATCATGTCCAGTGGAGCCACTGCGAGCCTGGTTCTTTCCTTTTTATTACCTGTCCCGAATACCTTCAATGCACTCTCTTGTGCAGAAGCTGGAGTCAGGCCAAAATTCAGTAAGCCGTGGCTTTCCAATAAACCGTACAACGATTCGAACGAGAAGGTCAAATCGTATCCGCTGCCGGATTTCAACGATCCTGATTCTCAACCGATTCCGTCAAACGAGCCTTACTCGGCTCCAGCCGAACAAACGCGTCCGGCGACTCCGCCTTCCAGCGTGATGCAGGAGTTGAATCATCTTTACGAAAAAGATGGTAAGAAAGCTCCCGATTTAAGCCCTTACGCATTTGAGACCAAGCGAACCGAAACGGCTCGAACCGAAGCACCGATTTCGTCGCAGAAGATCCCCTCAAAGCCACCTTCGATTTTCTCGCGATTTATTTCCAAATTGACGGGGAAATCAAGTAGTCAAAACAGTAATGATCCGGCGAGTTATCCAGAATTTTCCCGCGAGAACGCGGCTAAGCTGGGTATCAAACTTGAAGAGCCGCAGTATGTTGATTCCAGAAATGCCACCGCGATCGAAGAGGTCACTGTATCTAACGACTTACTGCTCCCACCGCCACCGGTTTCTGATGTCGCGCCGGCTCCAGCCGTTGTGAGCATTCCAAAAACTGCTCCAGTGAAAACTGCGAAATCTCCTGCACCTGCACCGGCTCAGGCGACTAAAACAGCTCAAATCGATTTGTTACCTCCGTTGCCGCCACCAATGCCGGGGAAAGTTTCAACCCCAGCTGAAGCCGTGGCCTCTAAGAATACGGTTTCCGATCTGGATTTGCTCTTACCACCTCTTCCAGGCTCGGTCAATATTCCTGCAATGACAGCCAGCCCAGAAACAGAGAAGCCCATATTGGTTCAGACTCCGTCATTAAACGAAGTTGACGAGTCGGCTCCTCAGCCATTGCAAGTTCCAGCTCCGAAAGCTCTCGATCCCCAAGTCGTTGAAACGGAAGTCATGGAGCCAACTCCGCAACAAACGGCTCGCGTTGAGCCGATGCCATTGCCGGTGGAAACGCCCGTTGAAGTAGCCGTAGAAACCCCGGTTCGTGAAGAGCCCCAGGTTCTTGAATCGACTGAAATCGCTCAGATTCCAGAATTGCCCGAACAACCTCCTTTAAAAGGAGAAATGAAGTCGAATCTGCCTTTGGCACCATCAGCCTCCCTTGTGGAACGGAAAGTCGACTTGCCCGGTCGAGTGACTGTTTCCGATGAAGGGTGGCGAAGTCGCGATGGACAACCGCAGCGCCCTGTGATTGCTGCAGTGCCTGAAGTCCCTGCAGAAACCACTGTGTCCGTAGAACCGAACCAGCTGACGATTCCCGACTCTGCTCGTCCTGCTCAAATTTCTACGGCTGCAGCCGAACCTCGTTCACCCCAGGAGAAGTATCAACTGATCGCTTCCCGCGGCGACGCGACCGGCTTCAAAGGATTCTGTCCGGTTGTCCTTCGCGACACCCTCGAACTGGTCGACGCCAATCCCGTCTTCCGCACCGAGTACGAAGATCAACTCTACTACTTCTCAAGTGAGGACGCATTGCAGAAATTCGAAGCGAATCCTCTGCAGTATGTCCCCGCTCACGGAGGCGTCGACATCGTCCAGTTCATCGAACACGGCCTCGAACAACCCGGCCGCCTCGACTTCGCCGTCTGGTACCAGGAAAGACTCTTCCTCTTCTCCAGCCAATCCACCCTGGAAATCTTTAGAGCTGATCCGGAACGCTTCGTGGATTGATTTGGATGACAAGCTGACAAGACAATAAAGCCACTCCATCAGGGGTGGCTTTTTTATTTGTATTAGTTTATTTCTTAAGTGAATTCATGATTTTAAAACTAATTAATTTGAGAAACTAAATGAGACTATTTACCTGGGGAGAATATGATAAGAAACGTCCTGTGGGCGGAAAGATCTTTTGCAAACATTGCTATTCTTCAACTACCGCATCTGTAATTTGGCGAGTCAAAGAGTTCAGTCTATTTGCAATTCCAATTTCAAGTTCTGAAGAACTAATTGGTAATGAATGCGATTCCTGCAATCAACCACTTAAGGATGAAGATTTATCTTATCTCCCCAACACAGCCGAATCAAAATGGAAGTGCGAAAACTGCGGTCGCTCCTGGCCATTGACTCACGTTCGCTGCACGATTTGCAAAACACGACCGGGTCAAAAGGTAAATCCAGATTCGTCGACTTAATTGAATTATTAGTTCCATAGGGTGCATCTCAAAACGGGTAACCCGACGGACTTCATCGGTTGGGTCGCGGAGCGACAAGATGAAACTACCCTGCGGTTTCTGGCTTTATTAGACCTCAATCCATCCCAAAACGCCAACCCCGTGTTGCGTTGAAAGATTCTTTGGGCGGCGCGGTCGTAAGATCCTTCCTGGACAACTCACACTCAATCGGCAAGTCTCTTTGGACTTCGTCCACCCGCGTTAGAAGAAAATGCCGTTTTCTATCCATGGAGA
>DOCI01000027.1:5247-5711 GCA_003503535.1 Planctomycetaceae bacterium | reverse complement strand
TCTTGTGCTTTCAGCACCCAACCAATTTGGTCGGTTGGGCCACCCTGACGGATTACCCTGATCATTTTTGCAAAAATGATTAAAACGGGATTTTGCACCCACTGTTCATGGGGAAATTTCTGGACTATGCTGGGGATCCTGTTGCAACAACTTTCACTCTATTGCAACCATCTTGATCAAGGCTTGGTAACAATGCATAAAACTCTAATTCTCACTTCGTTATTTTTACTGGGAATGGGCTGCGATGACATCAATGTACGACAGCAAAAAGCCGAACAGGATCGACGCGACCAACAAGTCAAGGATCTCAAAGAGATGGGGTTGGAGATGCATAAAAACAATGCGGTCATCCCTGAGTCGACTTCGAGCGAAGCCCCGGAGAGCACTTCCGACCCTTCCCAATAGCATCATCTTGCTATGAGAACGCGGGTGGCAGGACCGTCTATGTCGGTTGGGTGCTGAAA
>DOCI01000027.1:519-5068 GCA_003503535.1 Planctomycetaceae bacterium | reverse complement strand
GGGTGCTGAAAGCACAAGATGCTTTACCGTTCGCTCTCAATTTCTGTTGACCAGCAAAATTCATTTTCCACCCCGTGTTTCAGATAGTTTCTTCCAATTGAGGCAAGCCGAGTCAGTTATGGCTTGGGTCGCCTTTTGGGGTTTACTTACGCGACAGCTCACTCCTGCACGGCTACATGCCGGGCCTGTCGTGCGGGGATTTTTGATTGTTTTTTCTTCTTCTGTGGAGGCAACGGCAACTCAAATTTTAGGAGGAACTGCGGGCGGTCTTCGCGGCCGCCGCGGGTGTAGTCTTGCCAGATGCGTTCGGCGATCAATTGGGGATCCAACTGCTGGACCTGGGTTAAAAAGTGGAACAGCAACTCGGCCAGGCGCGGGAGTGGAATGGCGTGGGTCCGTTCGATCTGTTGATACAGCCAGTCGGTCAACCGCAGGAATTCTGTGAAGGGGGAACCAGTCGGCTCCCAAATGGCCGAGCAGGTTTCTGTGAAATTGCCGCTGTTGGCGATCAGATCCCAGAAGCGGGCGAAGCGTCGCATGCGTTGCATGGTGGCAAAATCGAGCAGGCGATTGCTCAGGATTTCATACGGCGGATGCGGACTGTATCGCATCTCCCATTCGGCATCGTGACGGGTGATCGGTGTTCCCCGCAGTCGTTTTAAGATTCCGACCTGAATTTCCTGCGGGTTCAGACCGACGAGCCGATCGAATCCTACTCCAAAACTTTCGAGCGTCTCGCCGGGCAGGCCGACGATTAAATCGGCGTGAATGTGCACTCCCGTCTGCTGACGGAGAAAGCGGAAGTTGTCTTCCAGCTTATCCACATTCTGCTTGCGGCTGATCAACTTCCCCACTTCAGGATTGAAAGTCTGCACGCCAATTTCAAATTGCAACACGCCGGGCGGGAACTGCATGATCATCTCGCGTAAACTTTCCGGCAGCCGATCCGGGATCATTTCAAAATGCAGAAACAAGCCGGGTTCATAGCGATCGAGAAAGAACTGCAGGATTGACTGTCCGAACCGCATGTTGAGATTGAACGTCCGATCGACAAACTTGAACTGACGAGCCCCGCGATCAAACAGATTCTGCATCTGTGCCAGAAACTGTTCGAGTTCGAATTGCCGCACCGGGATTTCCAGAGACGACAAACAGAACTCGCAGGTAAAGGGACAGCCGCGGGAGGCTTCGACATAAATCACGCGATGTTCAATATCTTCGGTCGTATAAAGTTCATACGGCAGCTGAACTTCGGCGAGCGGTGGAACGCCAGCGGGGATGACTTTTTCCAGCGGTTTCCGACCAGCCAGCAAGTCACGACACAATTCCCGAAACGCAATATCCCCCTCCCCAGTGATTAAATAATCAGCCTGAGCAACGATCGGCAGGTCGTCCCATTCATAACTGACTTCCGGGCCGCCGAGCACGATGATCACCTCGGGAGCCACCTGCTTCAAATCGGCTACCAGTTTCGTTGCCTGTTCGATATTCCAGATGTAAACACCAATGCCAACAATCACAGGCTGCTCACTGAGAATCGCTTCGAGCACTTCGTTGGTGGCATCTTTGATCCCAAATTCCAGCAGAGTCGCCCGCGACTGCAACTCCTGCAAATTCGCCAGCAGATACCGCAGCCCGAATGCACTGTGCCAATAACGGGCATTCTGGGTTGTTAATACGATCTCTGCCATCCCTCAAGTTTCTCCAGAGACTCTGTGTACTGCCCAGGCTTCTTTGTGCAGGCAATAAGATGTAAATCAGTTGGATACGACAATGACTGAACCGGGCCGTTATAACAACTTTTGACCTGAAAATGTCGATTATTTGCAATTATATGATGAGTGTTCAATGCTTAATAAATAATATTCGCAGCAAGTGTGGTCATGCCTCCCACTTGGCACTTTGGAAAGAATGTTTATTCAGCCATGAAAACTTCGGCAATGCTCCAGTCACGAAGAATGACAAAGTAGCCGCGTAACTCTGGATCACCAGTAATACTGTAAGTGAGCTCAACTCTATTTGACTCATCATAAATGTTAATGCCGACATTAGGATGAACACGTGCAGAAAATTCTTCTACTGTTTTGATTTCAGGATGGCATTTCACAAGAGATGAAATAATTTCTGGCCATATTTGAATGTGTCGATTTCGTAACTCATTAATCAGGCTTCGTTGTTTATTTGACGGGCCCGATTCATCAGCCTGTATATGAATGTGAGCTGTTTTAATGGGAGTAGAATCAAATTTTATGTCGGCATCCCATGCGCCAATATTATATTTCATTTGACCAAATTCTGGGTCATCGATCACTGCTTGCGAATTTTGCGCCTTACCAAAGGGTTCATCGTATTTACCTGCGGGAAGTATACGAATTATTATTTCATCACCAGTTGTAATTTGAGGTGTCAACCAATCTGCATGATGATTTCGTTCTTGTGAACCATTAAATTTACCGAGTCCTCCGATTTGCAACTCGTGTGTCAATTCTTTCCCGGGATGTTTGAGATAGGTCAGCATAACAGAAAGCAAGCCATCCCCGTCGATTCCAGCGATACAAACACGCTCTCCATTCTTAATTATCTCGAATCGCGTAGACATTTTAGAGCCCCCTTTATTCAGATGCCTGGGTGACTTGCCCCCAGGGCAATTGCATGAGAATTACTTGCAATAACACTTAAAAAACAGGAGTTTTCGTCATTTCCACTATGGTTGATGACAAGAAATCACATCTTTCATGCGATTGCCCTTACTTGCCCCCACTTGAGAGGAGATGCTTTGTAAATTCAAAATAAGTCGAATTCCTGAATGACTTAGCCACGCAGTTAAATCAACACTTGTCATTATATTGTTGGTCATTAATAACAATCTTATGACAAGTTGCTTCATAAAAGTCGTGAATTTCCATTCTACATTTTCCCCCAATCAATCATCGGCCACCATCTCCAGGTGCAGATAATCAGCAGCCAGGTGAGGAAAATTTGTAAAGGTGCTCCGGAACTGGATTTGTTTTTTTGGGGGAGCATTCGTTTTGTGTTCCACTGGACGAACATCGAGACGCTCATCATCATGGTGGACCAGCAGAGAACGACGGGGCCGAGGAAGACTCCGAGCAGAATCATGGATTGGGAGCAGTTTGTGAATTGGTGAGGGACTTTGAGCCAGCGGAAGATCAGAGAGAAGAGACCGGCGAAGGTCAGGCCGAGAAAGCTGAGGAGGCCGGCTTGAGAGAGTGTGCCCTGAGATTGCTGGAGTGGTTCCTGAGTGGCAGCGAGGAAATCAAGTTGGCCGACGGAGGGTTCGATCAGCATCCAGAAGCCGTGCAGCATGAGGCCGAAGAGTGTCCAGGTCCAGGGAGATTTTTGATGGTCTTCGTCGATCAGAGCGAGCGAGAGCAGGAAGTAGCCGAGGGTGATTTGGTGGAGATAGACGTAGAGCAGCGGGCATCCCGGAAATTCGGAAAGCCAGTTGCCGCGATGATCGGTGAGATTGCTGGCTGGCAATGTCACGCCATGAGCGACGACGATCAGTAGAAACAGGACCGCAAAGAGGAGTGCGACACCGGTTTCAACGAGCGGATAGCGTGGGGAAATGGGCAAATGACAATTCCGGCATTTGCCCCGCAGTCGCAACCAGCCGAAGATGGGGATGTTGTCGGTGCTTTTGATGTCCTGTTTGCACTTGGGACAATGACTGCGAGCGAGCAGAATCGGCATATGACGCGGCAATCGCCAGACGACCACGTTCAGAAAACTGCCAAAACAGGCTCCGTATCCGAATGCGAAGATGGTGAAGACAATGGTGGCGAGAATGGTTAAGAAGTCCATCTTTTAAACCGTTCTCATTTCTGTGTTTAAGGCAGATGTTGTATTCTCTGGATATGACTCGAAGAGTAGCCATGGCCCGGGGTTGACTTATAAAACCTGACTGATTTGAAAGTCGAATTGTGCTTACCCTGCAGAATAACGTGGATGAGGGTGAATGTCATTCACGGGAGTTTCTCGAGTTTCAATTTTCACAGAGACGTCGAGAGACAGAACAGAAGGCTGATAAGAGGTTGTTTTGGATAAGAATTGCGGAATTCCTCAGCGAAGGTGGCTTGCGTTGAGAGAAAAGTCCGATTAGGATACTCGGCTCTGATTTTTCGAATTGTGAATTGAATGCGATGGTTGCATCGCTCATTGATGAAGGTGTAGACAAATGTCTCTCGATCCCAGCCTCAAAGCCAGCAGCAAAATGCGTCGGACGCGAAATGTTCTCAAACGTGGGGAACGTATTGCATTCCTGAAAGCCGAAGATCGCTGGATTGAAGGTCAAAGCCCAGTGGGCTTGCCTAAAGTCCGAGTGATCAGGACTGTCATCGGCAAAAAGAAGAAGAAAACCAAGGACGAATAACAATCCTCGCATGGGGTATCGCCAGAATTTGAAAAGGCCGGTCTTTGATCGGCCTTTTGCCATGCGCTCATAACGATAAGCACGAAGTGCAAGCGAGTGTGTCCTTCATTTCAATCTCGACTTGCACTGGCGAAAGCCAGTGGCACACAACTCGAA
>DOCI01000027.1:0-466 GCA_003503535.1 Planctomycetaceae bacterium | reverse complement strand
GAATGCCACACTGGCCCCTCGCTGACCCATCGGGTTACGATTATTGATGCAAACCGCTGATGTGTTTCGTGCTTATATGCTGTATCCTGCTAAATGCGGCATGTGATTTTTGAATATGCTTTATATTGCTGGTGGAGCGGGGATGTCGCTGGCAGGAGGTTGACGTTTCTGGCCTCGTTTCGGACCTGGTTTTTCTTCAGAGGGTCTGCCCAGCAGTTTGCCGGCTCCCCCAAACAGTCCTCCGCTTTTTGCAGATGATTTTGAAGGAGTCGATTTGCTGGATTTTCCATCTTTGGTTGTTGTGGCAATCACAATTGGTTCTTCGTTTTCAAATTGCTTGAGTCGATCCTCAGCAGACTGCAGGAACTCTTTGGAGTAGCCTCCCTGAGATTCGGCCAGATCGATGGCCTGCTGTTGCGTTTTGATGGCTTCGTCAAATTCCTCAGCTGCTGCCAGAGCCATTGCC
>DOCI01000176.1:6975-16614 GCA_003503535.1 Planctomycetaceae bacterium | reverse complement strand
CATGCATATACGGCGGATCGTCTTTGGATGATCGGCCACCAAAATGAGAGCCTTCCGGGTGAAAACCTGGGAGGCTCTTTTTTTGTGCGCGTGAGGATTTCGTGCGGCAGAGGTGTGGTTGCTGAGTTACGCTTCGCTCACCCAGCCTACGACACGAACGACAATTATTACGACGATGGCATAATCTGGGGGCTACGCTTTACTTCGGCCCCAGCCACCCGGCCGCAACCTTCGGAGTGTTCGAGACATTCATAAGAAAATTCGAACCATTCACGAAAACCCGGTTCGACGGGAACTCAGCTCCCCACCCGAAGATTGGAAATGGTCGTGTGCAACGGCTTGGAAAACAGGGAGGGATGAATCGATCTCGATCCAGAGAGAAACCTTACCAGCACGGACGCAAACCGATGACCGTATTGATTCTTCGATGCAGGAATAATACTTCATCGTCCAATTAAGCATGTCCACGACAAGCGTGGACATGGCCCCTGGCTTGCACACATGTGCTATAAACACGCAACCATTTCTGATCTTCATCTTTTAATTGCCTCGGGTAAAAAACAGTTCAAAAACTCCTGTTTCACACCAACGATTGTATCGCTGCCTTATGCTGTTAAGTTTCCGTAAAAATAGGGAAGGTCACTCCAGGCAACGCTTGTTTTGGCAAGGTAACGAATCGCATCGATGAATAATCGGTTATTTTTTCCGACTCCTCCTTGACCTCCAACACGTCCAGGCAAAAGGTGCTCGATGCATGCCCAATCATCATCATTGATATCATGATGGTTGTTTTGCATGGCTCCCTCTTAAGGAAATATCAGCCTCAATCTCCCAACTCCTCCATTCTCAGTCAACACTAACTAATTCATATTCAGTTTGAGAACATGTTGATATCTTCGTAAGGATGGACTTCAATATCAATTGTCCTACTTCCGATGATCGATTGAACATTTTCCTTGAGCTGTTTTTCGCTCTTCATTTCTGAAGGCTCTGCGTAAAGCTTAATGCATTTTCCACCACTTCTGCTCAAGCCAACCCCCTCTCCTTTAACACTTGGCAACTCTTCAATTTGCTTACGGAATTTTTCAAGAATACCAAGCAGTTTCTGTGTTTCTTTGTCATACATCTTATCCATCTCCTGATTGTAATAACCGCCCATTTATTAGGATCAAACACAGTATTCACCCTTTATCATATGCAGAGGGAAACTGCAGCACAGATCAATATCATAATTACATCATTCTTAAAGTAATCAAGAAAAACCGCGAAAGAAATATTCTCTCGCGGTTCGCTGATGGACTTCTGGAGATCGACTGATTCTAAATCAGATGATTTGATCCGATTTCATGGAACTGAGATATTACAGAAATAATAATCGTGAATTCAGGATACTGGATTAGTACTCACCCAGAAAACGATCAATATTCAGTTCACTCATGACCGTGCCTATGGGATTCGCCAGTGTGACTTGGCCATTCCCTGCGAATAACAAGGCAACGGGACGTTTTGAAGAAGCCGCCACGATTAATGAGCCCGAGTCTCCAGCGGCACTGAAAGTGGAATTCGGATTGGCTGGTCGAATCAGAAGTTGATTGCTGAATCCAAGAGTTCCCAGGTAGGGATTGCTGACAGGGATGCTGACAATGTCATGAATGATTCCCAAGGTTCCACCAGTGGTCCGACCATTCTTGCCAACCAGCATTCCCAGTTGCGGGGCAATCGGTCTGGGATCAAGTGTGTATGTGACAAATTCAGGCTTAACATATCTGCTCGCAGTAAATGCTACGGCAGCATCGACCAGGTTTCCTGAAGACCTCAACTCGAAGAAAAAGCAAACAATAAAAGTCAATCGACTGATTGCGATGAAGACATTTCGGAGGAAGAGTCAGAAAAAATTACTGAACTGAAAAAGCAGGTTGAAGACCTTAAGCACAAATTGAGTCAACTCGAAGAACTACTTAAATAAACAACTTCTTACGCTGTTAACAATTATTCATGATGAGTGAGTATTAAAAGGATTTATCAATGTTTCAGTTCAAAATAGCAGGAATTCTGGCAGCTGCCAGCCTTGTGACAGCGAATGTCACCAATACAACCATGGCCCAGCAACCATGCGCGTCCGGTTATTGTGCAGACTCAAATTGTGGATGCGTCCAGACGCCTCCTCCACCTGTTTATCCTCAGATGGCCCAACAGGGTGTCTTTGCCAATGGACAACCTTCAGGGGATGTCGCTGGTGAATCCGGTTCAATAGGTGTTCGAGGATTCTCGCTTCGCTTTCCAGAGTTGAAGCTCGAACTTCCGACTTTACAGTTGCCCAGTTTCTTCCGTTTTCGACGAGATGCTGAAGTCTTTGTCGACAGTTCGCGAGCTCCCTATGTCGCTGGTCAACCTGCGATATTCGGTCAAATTAACCCTGGCGGTCAACTGGTCAACGTTAATGGAACTTACATGACGACCTCCAATGCTGCCCTGCTCCAGCAACAGGGAATGTACGGTACAATGAATTCATTCAATACTCAGGGACAGACAGATTTTAATGTCGAGCGAACACTGCTCGATCAGTTGGAGCAGGAGCGTCAGGAAAAAGAAGAAATGCGTAAAAAACTGGAGCAGTTGGAACGCTGTGTTCAAGACGCTCTCATGGGGCAAACACAACAACCTCATCAAAGTGACCTCCAGCCAACTCAAAATGTGAGATATGAATCCGAAGAGGACATTCTCCAGAGAGAAATCGCTAAACTGCAATTGCAAATTGAAATGAAGCAGGCTGCACGAAAACCAGCTTTCGAAAGTCAATATCACAAAAAATGTCAGGAAGTGACGGAACTCAATGAACGCTTAAAAGCCATGGAAACTATGTGTGCCCAATTGGCCAGAGAACAGGAAACTAAATTGTTTCTGGAACGACGAGCTCGATTGATGAATCAGTTTGATGAACAACAATCTGCCCCTCAAACACTGCCAGTTAACAATGTGAAGCACATCAACTTTGTAGTAAAAGCGACCACTTCCCACAACGAGCAGTCTGAGATACAGGAAATGAAAACGAGTGAACTCGACTCATCCTTCAATGACTTTACTTCAAAGTCATTTGACGAAAAGCTTGATTGGTAGAGGGGATTTCGTTTAAAAATTACGAATATCCTCAACATCCAGGGAATTGCATGATGGTTATTCATCACAGTATAACCATCCTTTTTCATTAACAGGAACTACCTATGCCTGTGCAATACACCCCCAAGCTTTAACGGGAGTTTCTTTATTGGCCCGGGCTTCTACAAGCAGATTGATCCACGTTCCCTTATAGTGACCGTTTTATCATGGAAGGTTCGACTGCAGGGTGGCCAGGCTGCCTTTGCGGCTTGTCTTTACCCATGCCTCGCCAGATAGTCAGACAGTCTGATTCGCCATCTCCTGTGCGAAGCAGATGACCACCCAGCTCCGCCAGCTGCGGAAGAAACAGCGGGTGCCCAGACGAACTGGCTGGGGCGATAAAATGAAATCGACAAGATGCGGTCGACGTGCGGGCCATTTGTGATCAAGCCAGATTTTTTAATTTGATTCGTATGGTATCTCCATCTTTTTGGTCCGCAACCAGACAGGCCCAGCAGTGGCTCATGTCAAACGACATTCACAGGAAGTCGGTTGTCTTGAGCAGTTCGTTCGGGATCGGAGTTCTTGCCGGATAATAATTCTTTGATCGCGTTCCACTGACGACCTTCAATTCATGTCTTGTGATCATTGGCTCTCCTCCTTGAGTCGCCTCAATGCTCGCCAAAATCAAGCAAATTCACATTACGGAATGATCATACTGCCTGGTGCATCTTCAAAAATGAACTGCAGCTTATGACAGTGGCAAACACAGTTATATATTGTCATTTAACCCTCATGCGACTGCAGAGACCATATGGAAATGGTCTGGAACCTTTCCTTGCAAATGGTTTGATGCTGCGTCAGAATGCGACTGGATGTTTCAATCCACTCATGCTGATATGTATGTGCAAGTTGTTAAAGTGGATTTTGATTTTAACGATGCTTGTAAATATTCATCATTAATAATTCTTCGCCTGCTGATCGACCAACTGGGAAAATAAAATGCTGAGTTTAACTGCCACGTTGTGTATTGTGGGTGTGGGTTTAGTCATTGTTGTGGGAGGGATTCTTGGGTTCCGGCTCCATGCATTTCTGGCGCTCGTACTGGCAGCGATTGTCGTATCCCTGCTAACTCCCAATTCGACGGTCGAGTGGTATCGGTTGGGTAAGTTGCAAATTCCCGTCTTGAATCAGCAGGAAGGGACAGCCACTCTCGATCTCAAAGCTTCGCCGTCTCATCAGATCGGACAGCAGTTTTTACTGGCAAAGCAGGTGGAAGCGACTGGAAGCGTGGAAACCGTTGCCACAGCGACTCTCGCACGATTCGATGACAAAGAGCACGCCATCGTCGACATCATGCCGGTTGAAGGATCAACAGGTGTGGATTGGGACCAGTCGATTGTTGTCACGCCGCAGGCTCGTGAGGATGCGACGGCTTTTGCAAACCAGACCGTTGGTAATCTTGTTGCGGGTGGTTTTGGTGCGACCTGCACGGGAATCGGAATTCTGATCGCGCTGGCGGCCATCATTGGGAAATGCCTGCTCGACAGTGGAGCCGCGGAGAAGATTGTCCGCTGGATGCTCAGTATTGTCGGCGAGAAAAATGCTCCTCTTTCCTTTATCTTCAGTGGCTTTGCTCTTTCGACGCCGGTGTTTTTCGACACCGTTTTTTACCTGATGATTCCGATCGGTAAGGCGATGCGATTGCGGACTGGCAAGAACTATCTGCTTTATATCCTGACGATCGTTACGGGGGGCACAATGGCTCACTCACTCGTGCCGCCAACTCCTGGCCCGTTGTTTGTTGCTGAAGAGTTGGGTGTTGATGTCGGCGTCATGATTCTGGCAGGTGGTCTGGTCGGACTGAGTTGTGCCATGGTCGGGTTTTTGTATTCGATTGTTCTATGCCGATTTGTCGATATCCCTCTCAGGGAAAGTCCAGATATGTCGCTCGAAGAACTGCAAAATATCGCCGATCGAGAAGACAGCGACTTGCCTTCGATCTGGATGTCGCTGATGCCGATCATACTGCCGGTCTTGTTGATCACTGGCGCAACAGTCATGAATACTGTTCTCAAAGGAGTTGACCAGGCGAGCATTTCACCCGTTATTCATTGGGTGGATCAATTCTTTGTCCTGTTCGGTAATAAGAACATTGCTATGGCAATTTCGGCAACACTGGCCATTATCATGCTGGTTCGTCAGAAAAAATCGGATGTATCGGACCTGGCAAATTCTCTGCAGGCGGCTCTGGCCAGCGGAGGAGTGATTATTTTGATTACCGCAGCCGGGGGAGCTTTCGGGAAATCGCTTCAACAAACCGGGATTGCGAATCTGTTTGGTGATGTAGCCGGGGCATCCACGACGATGATTCTGGTCATCGCCTTTGTTGTCACTGCATTAGTCCGGTTGGCTCAGGGATCTGCGACGGTTTCAATGATTACCGGTGTCGGTGTGATGGCTAGTTTTGCGGCTGGGGTTGAACTTGGATTTCATCCGGTTTATCTGGCACTGGCAATTGGCTGTGGCAGCAAAATGTTCCTGTGGATGAACGATTCCGGCTTCTGGGTCATCGGAAAAATGAGCGGGATGACCGAGTGGGAAACGCTCAAATATGTCACACCAATGACCTCGGTGATGGGAGTCTTTGGACTTTTAGTGACGATTCTGGCTGCGAATGCGATGCCTCTGGTTTAAGAGAGGTCATGTACTACCGCCACGCCCATCACTTGATTCTGGGACGTGCCACCCAGGAGTGAACAGAAAATCGGTCGGGGAAGTGTTGTAATCGTCAGGATTAAATCAACCGACGTAATTCTCTCTCGTGCAGAGCAGACGGAATTTGATAGACTCGCAGATCGAACGTAGCGTTAAGAGTACGTTCCCATTGAGTCCATCAGATCGGTCAGTCATCATCCCATGAATCATTCAGAGATCACATCGACAGACAACCCCAATCCTGAAACCCTTCAGGATGATTCTGTTGGTGTTGTTGAGCCGAAAGAATCCATTGAGGAAACGTCGGAGTCTCACGTTCCCGATGCCTCGATGCTGGAAGATCGCTTTCCGGAATGGGCGCAAATGTCCCGTTCGGCTGCCATCTGGACGACAATAGTCGGCTTCATTTATGCGGTGCTCAATTATCATAAACTCTGGTACACCGACTTATGGGGACATCTGGCATATGGCCGGGTGATCGTGGAATCGAAATCGATTCCTGCGACCGAACCTTTACTCCCGCTTTGTGAAGGGATGCCCTTTTTCGATACGGCCTGGTTGTCTCAGGTGCTCGGTTATTTGATGTACGAGCAGTTTGGTGTGACTTCGTTACGCTTTCTGTATGCGTTGGCACTTACGATATGCGTGGTGGCATTGCTGATTCGCTTTCGTCAGAAGACCGATTCCTATGGATTGAGTCTGATCGGTTTGGCCGTTTTCGGATTTGTTGCCTGGAAAACGCTCACTATCATCAGGCCTCAAATTGCTGGTTTTACCTGTTTTGTTTTGGTCTGGACGCTCGTGTCTTGTCACAAATGGACGAAGTGGCAATGGGGACTTGTTCCGGCAATCTTTCTGCTCTGGGCGAATTTGCATGGATCGTTTCCGGTTGGATTGGGGCTGATCGGTTTGCTCTGGATTGGCAAAACAGCTGATCAATACCTCCGTACCAAACGTATCGCGGCCTGGGCTTCTTTGCGATACTTCGTGATGCTGGAATTGTGTCTGCTGGCCGTGCTGATCAATCCTTATGGCATAGGTATCTTCTCGATCATTCATTCCATTTCAGGGAACCTGAATCTGTCAACTCTGGTTGAGTGGGAGCCGTTGACACTAAGGATGGCTCATGGACAGGCCATGGTCATTGTGGGTATTTTGCTGATAATTTTGTACAGCTACACACCTCGGCGAGTTTCGATCGCTGAGTTTCTGCTACTGATTGTTTTCGCGATCGCAGGCATGTGGTCTGTGCGGATGGTGGTCTGGTGGACACCGATTGCAGCCTTGTCTGTTGTTGTCCATGGACAGGCAATACTGAACCGATTTTCGAAATTGAAATCAGAGACTCAAAATGAGCCGCATCGTTCCGGCTTAAATACCGTGGTCGCTGTGGGGATGTCCTGGATCTTCTTTGCCTACACGCCATTTGGAGCAACCTTGCTGCATGGTTACCCGCAGGAACCAGAGAAAGCTCTCGATTTTTATCGTTCGAATCTGTCGAGTCTGACACCAGTGCTGCTGGCGAATTATCTGAACGAACATGAACCGGACGGTTTGATTTTCAATACCTACGAATGGGGCGATTATCTGCTGTGGACTGGTCCTGAGGACCGGCAACTCTTTCTGAATTCGCATGCTCATCTCGTGCCGCGAGATGTCTGGCTGGACTATTTCGTGATTGCCCGTGCAAACCGGGGCTGGGAAGATAAAATTGACCGTTATGGAGCGAATACCGTCGTCATCGACAAGCGTTATCATTCCCGGCTACTGGAGGCATTGAAGCAGGATTCCAAGTGGAAACTGGATTATGAAGATGAATTGGGAGCAATCTTTTTCCGCAGAAACCCAATTGTCACAGGTCCCATAATCAAGTAATGACAGAGAGTGAGGAATTTGCTTATAATCGTGTTAGATTCCTCAGGTCGCCACTCTTCCCTCAGCTGGAATTCGAGAGTGGCGATGGCTCTGCCAGGGCATTGTAACTTAAGTACGTGCCTCGACTTGCATAGACCAATGCCAGTGGCACACGACCTGAAGAATCAATTGGAATAGAATACTGACTTGATATAATAAAGCATCTTTTCAAGATCACCCGCCTGCAAAGGCACTAAGTTTTAACGACACGGATGTCCATGAAACCTTTCATATCGCTGCCCGTACGTATTGACGCCAGCCTGCTGTCAATTGTGACAATCTATTTGACTTGCCTGGCTTCAACTGCATCGGCTCAAGATGCGTCTCCCCTGTTTCCGCTCCCTCTGCCGGCTCAGTCCACCCCGGTCCCCAATTCGACGCCCGTTCCGACTTCAACTCCTGTTCCGACTTCAACCCCTGTTCCAGAAGCAGAACCTGCCGAAACGGCATTGACTTCTCTTCCAACAGTCGAGGAATTGCAAGCCAAGCTCAAAATGGTGGAGAGTGACGAAACTCTCGAACCGGCGTTGAAAGAGCAGTTGCTGCAGACGTACCGCATCGCCATTGAGTCCCGTCAAAAAATCGATACCTACAAGAAACGAGTAGTTGAAAATCGGGAAGCGATACCGAAGGTTCCCGAAAAAGCAGCCGCAGATCAGGCTGAATTTAAAGATTTGCCAGAGCAGTATCCGCTGAGTGTGAACAAGTCCTCGGAGCTAACGGATATCGATCAGGCTCTAACCAGTGCTGAAGCGGAATTGCGGGACTGGGAAGCCAAGAAAGCTCAAGCGGATCAGGCGCAAACTCAACGGGTTACGGATCGTAAAAAGTTTCTGGAATTGCAGGTGACTCAGCCCGACCGGATTAAAGATCTCCAGACAAAACTCACATCGCCGCCACCTGCAGGTCAATCGCCCCGACTCACACAGGCATTGTCAGATCTCTACAACATTCAACTGCAGATGTTGAATGAAGAAACGGCAGCCGTGAAAGAGGAATTAACCCTCTACGACGCGGAAAAAGCGGTCCGCAGGCTGGCGACAAAATTTGAACTGTGGACTAAAAAAGTCGATTTGCAACGTAAAAAAGTGGAACTGTTGCAACAACTGAAAACGGAAAAAAAACTCAAAGAGAATATGGATGCTCTCAAAGAATTGAAAGCGGAGAGTAACACGACTCTACCAGTGCTCCAGCCATACATTGACGAAATTGAAGCCTATACAACTCGGATTAACGAACTGGTCGATCTCAATGAAGAGGCTCAGGTCCGAAACGCAGAGGTGAAAATACTGCTTGAGGATGTGAGCGGAAACGAGCAGACCACACAAGAACAGGAAAATACTGAAGCGGGTAAAAGTGAAGGTTTTGCACTTTCCTTACTTCGTCAATTATACGAGCTCCCTAATATTGAAGTACAGCGAGCCGAGATTCAGGCTCGAAAATCGGTGATGAGTGAAACAACATTTGAGCAGATCAACTTGAGATCCAAGCAAAAAAAGCTGATCGATATCGACGCTGCCGTTAACGAGAAGATGGAAGAGATCAAGAAGAAGGTCGACGATTCGGAGCTAGGCATCTTTGAGCAATCTGTGAAAGCCAAACTTCGAGAGATCATCATTCGAAAAAAAGAGACGCTGGATAATCTGGAATCCACCTATTCGGACCTCCTGGGCAATTTGACAGTTCTCGATGCGAATCAGCGGTCTCTGGTGGAGACTGTCGACGAATATCGGAACTATATCCGTAAACGAATCTTCTGGACCCGCAGTGACAAAGCGTTGGGGGTATACGATCTCGCCTCTTTATTTCAACGGAGCAGCTATCCAGTGACCAGAGAAGATCTGGTGACTGTTCCGAAAAATTATCTGCAGGATATGCAGAAAAATAAGTTAATTCACGGCTTAGGTTTCG
>DOCI01000176.1:4652-6938 GCA_003503535.1 Planctomycetaceae bacterium | reverse complement strand
CAATATTCATACTGCTGATCCTGTTACGTGTGCAAGCCGTGCGGGAACTTTCTGTCCTGGCAGACATCGCCCGTAAGAACAGTGCGTCGCAAATCTGGCCGACACTTCGTGCGATATTGCTCACCGCGGTCATCGCTGCTCCCATTCCAATGTTGCTGTGGTTTGCCGGTTGGCGTTTGAGCGAAGTCGACACCAATAACAATTTCAGTAATGCTCTCGCAGAAACGTTGAAACGCATCGGTTTGATTTTTGGAATGATTGAGTTCTTTCGCCAGGTTTGCCGAAAGAACGGTCTGGTCGACGCCCACTTCAATGGTCCGAATGTGATGTCGGCCCGAATTCGCCACAAAATGTATGAAATGATTGTGATCCTGCTGCCCATCTTTTTTGTGGTCACATTCCTGAATGAACTGACAACCGACCTGGACCGACTTCCATTGGAGAGAATTTTCTTCGCTGTTGGAATGATCCTGACGGGGCTCTTTGCGCATCGACTGCTCAACCCGCGTGGTTCATTGATGCGAGAAGTTTTCCTGTTGAAAAATTCGGCTCCCATCTCAAGAACCCGCTGGATCTGGTATCCGCTGGCAACGGCATTCCCGATCGTATTGGCTGGGATGGCTTGGGTTGGCTATTACTATACCGCCAGTCAACTCGGGTGGAGAATGTCGCAGACGACCATTCACATCTGTGTGATTCTACTCATTTGGGGAATTGCATTACGCTGGTATCGCATGTTCCAGCGTTGGTTTCACATTTATGTCCTTCGAGAACGAATGCGAATGGGTACTGAAGAATCGCAGTCTCAAACGCTTGAAGGCCAGCGTGTCAAACTGGAGCAGGAATCGCGGCTTGTCGAAGATGACCGCAAAAAGCAAACATTGCGTCTGATTAATTTCTTAATTCTGATTCCGTTTGTCGTCGGACTGTGGAACATCTGGAGTGATGTCCTGCCAGCGGTCGCCTACCTGGACGAAATTCAACTCTGGACGACTTCGGTGAAGAAGGAAGTCATCCTAGCCGATGGATCTGCTTCAATGCAAACGGAATCCGAAGCGATTACTCCGGTGAATCTCATCGTCGCAATTATTGCTTCCATGCTCACTTTTGGCCTCTCCCGCAACCTGCCGGGGATGATCGATTTCGTGGTCCTGCAACGGGTCGGCTTCGATGCCTCGTTACGATATGCATTCACAAGCGTTATTGGCTACATTGCAACTTTCGTGGGGGCAACATACGCCTTTGGAATGCTCGGATTTCGCTGGGAACAAATTCAGTGGCTGGCAGCCGCTTTGACGTTTGGACTGAGTTTTGGTCTCCAGGAAATATTTGCGAACTTTATTTCCGGATTGATCATTCTGTTTGAACGCCCGGTTCGAATTGGAGATATCGTCACGATTGAGGGAGTGACGGGAATTGTGACCAGGATTCGGATTCGTGCATCTACGATTACCGATTGGGATCGTAAAGAATATCTGGTTCCGAACAAGGAACTTGTCACAGGCCGTTTACTGAACTGGACGTTAAGCGATACGTTGAACCGTGTCACGCTTCCGGTTGGCGTTGCTTATGGTTCCGATACCGATCGGGTACGTGAACTTCTGTTTGAAATTGCTAAAGAAAATGAACATATCCTGAATGATCCGGCAACGCTCGTAACCTTTGAAGGATTTGGCGACAGCACGCTGAACTTCGTTATGCGAGTCTATCTGGGGGCTATGGACAAACGCCTCGATACAATTCACTGGCTGCATACCACTATTCATCGCCGTTTCATGCAGGAAGGCATCGAAATCGCATTTCCGCAACGCGATCTGCATATTCGCTCGGTGCCAGCTGGCTGGAACGGCTCACCTGCCAACTCATCGACTTGATATTTCGTAGTATTTTAGAGGGAAATCACTTCACTTAAGTGTATTTTTATGTAAACAGCCGATTAATATTTGACGTATCCGGGATTGTACACCATAGTTATTAGTTCGCCTTTCTCTTTTGGAGTTAAGCCGTGTTAAATCGATGGTCACAATCTGATGTCATTCAAATTGAAACGCCGCAGCCGGAGCAAACTTACAAAGGCCTCGACGCACTTGGCACAGCCATGAGAATGGAGGCGACTCTACTGGCGGACATTGAAGAACAACTTGGCTACACCCCGCAGTGGGACAAGCTGATGGAAGACTATGGATTATTCTAAACCGCGTTCCAAATGAATACCGGCGAAGTTCAACGATTTTTAAGAACACTGGTTTATCACCAGATGAACACCGGAAAATAATCAAACGCGGG
>DOCI01000176.1:3962-4484 GCA_003503535.1 Planctomycetaceae bacterium | reverse complement strand
GTTCAAGATGTTACAGGAAATCCTGTTCCAAATACTAGTAGGATCCAGATATCCATAATTGATAAGCAAATCAAAAATTGTGCCAGGTGAACGTGCCACTCTAACTGATTCGATTTGACAGACAATTCCTCATGGATGCTCTATTGATTTGGTGACCAAACAACGGTGCCGCTCGGCTTCCATCCCAGGCGAATCGCTTGAGATTCAATCGACTTGTTTCCAGAAAACTCAACCGGGCCCGAATACAATTGCCAGTTCTTCTCGCCTTTCTTGCGATAAGCAATCGATGCCCCTTGTGTCGAACAATCGATCTGCATTTTCCCATCATCCCATGAGATAACTGGCTCGGCTGTTGTTGGTTGTTTCCCGTCGGGCGGCCAGAGGTCTTTAATCAATTGCGTCTCTGGTCGATCTCCCAGATCGCCATGAACCTCAACAAACTGCTCGTGCACTTTGCGGAACTTTTGGATCAAATCTGAATACTGGGATTCCTCAGCCAGATTGTGAATTTCATGAGGATCG
>DOCI01000176.1:0-3854 GCA_003503535.1 Planctomycetaceae bacterium | reverse complement strand
GATTGTGAATTTCATGAGGATCGGTTTGAGTATCGTAAAACTCCTCGGCTGGTTTGCTCTGCATCGTGAATTGCCACTGATCCGGCCACAGTTTACCGGCATCTTTTAGACGATGGATTTCCTGCATAATTCCCGCCTGATCCCGGTAAGGAAGAAAACCAATGTAGGGCAAATCAGTCCGATAGTTCCGCACATATTTGTAACGATGATCCCTGACGGCTCGAATGCGTTCTGGAGAGGGATCCATTCGATCGCGAAATGCGAAAATGTAGTCTCGCTTTTCCGTGGCTTGCTTACCAAGAAACGGGAGACCTTCCATATATTCGGGAATAGAAAGTTGAGTCAATGAAAGCATTGTCGGAGCAAAATCGACAAAACTGACCAGATCATCGCAGGTTGTGCCTGCCAGTTGGCCATCGGGAAAGCGTACTAGGAATGGAACATGGATTCCCGAGTCATAGACCCAGCGTTTGGCTCGCGGCAATCCATCGCCATGATCGCTGAAGAAAAAAACGATTGTGTTCTGATCGAGTCCATCCTGTTTCAATTGATCGAGAACTTTGCCGACCTGTCCATCGAGCGTAATGATATTGTCGTATTGACGAGCCAGGTCTCTGCGAACAATTGGTGTATCGGGATAATAAGGCGGCAGAGTCACATCTTCAGGATTCACAACAGAAGGAGATGACTGCTTGAAGGTTTTGCTTTCGTGAGTGATCGTGAAGTTGAAAACCGAGAAAAAGGGAGTTGTTTCCTCAGGTCGATTTCTCCAGTGAGCTTTCGCATTGGATTCGTCCCAGGCGGTGATGGGTGGTCGGAACTGGTAATCGGTTTTGGAGTTGTTCGTACAATAGTAGCCAGCTGCCCGGAGAAATTCCGTAAAACATTTCGCCTCGGAGGGTGGAGTTGCTTCGTAAACAGGTAAGGCTCTTAAGGCTGGGTCGGTAATCAGATGCAAAGCCGAAGTGCGCTTCCATGTCCGCATCGCCATTGCACCCGTTGAGGACGGATACATTCCCATGATCAGCGTGTGCCGATTCGGGGCACATACTCCATAGGTTCCGAAACAGTGCGTATAACGAATCGATTCATTGGCCAGTTGATCGAGACGTGGAGTAGAAACGGTTTTATCTCCATAACTGGCCAATCGGGGGCTCATGTCCTCACAGGTAATCCACAAAATATTAGGGCGTTCATTCTCAGAGGCCTGCAGAATTTCAATTCTGGAACACGCGAGTGATGTCAGAATCAGAAAGATAAAGCAGAAAGAGTTTGAAAGTTTCTTGATTGAATGATCGCAGGAAAAGAACATGTTCACTCCGCAATGAGATAGATTGAATTCAGATGAAATTTGAAGAGGATCTGCACTTCGAATGTGAGTGAAATCGCAGGAGAAAGTTAAAATCGACACCAGTAACAATGGTAACTTGATCAGTAAATATATTCGACTCTGTATAACCGATTGAATTCATCCGCGGTATTAGCCAAACTGCAGCCATTCCTCTCATTCTCCTTTCATAGGCAGGTGTTCTGTGATTCCTGACAAAATCGGTTCTTATTTGATTGAAAAAAAAATTGGTTCCGGAGGGATGGGAACCGTTTATCTCGGCAAGCATGTTGATACAGGGCAACTGGCTGCGGTCAAAGTTCTGCCGGCTTCGCTGGCACGTGAGGAAGGCTTCGTCATGCGATTTACTCGCGAAGTCGATGCTATGAAGGCTTTGAAAAATAAGTATGTCGTTCAAGTTTACGAGAATGGCATCGATAACGACGAAACCTATTACTACGCGATGGAATATGTGGAGGGGACGACACTCAGCAATTATATTCGTAATCATGGACGAATTGCCTGGCAGGATGTCATCGCATATTCCGTGCAAATCTGCCAGGCTCTCAAAGCGGCTCACGATGCCGGGATTGTGCATCGGGATTTGAAACCGTCGAACCTGATCCTCACGGACAATCACGAAATTAAACTGCTCGATTTTGGCGTGGCTCAGGTGTTTGCCTCTTCGAAGTTAACAAAAACCGGCGGCATCATTGGCACGGCTGAGTACATGTCTCCCGAGCAGGCAAAAGGACAGCGGGCAACCAAGAAAAGCGATATCTATTCGCTGGGTGCGGTGATGTATGCCATGCTGACCGCTCGCCCGCCTTTCAGTGGGCAGTCCTCGATGGAAGTGCTTCAGAAGCATCGATTCGGACAGTTCGACCGGCCTCGTACATATGTTCCCGAAATTCCGCACTGGCTCGATGATGTTGTTTGTCAGTGTCTCGAAAAAGATCCCGACAAACGTTATCCCGATGCTTATGTGCTTTCCCTGCGACTCAAGGAGATCCTGAAGAAAGTCGAAATCTCGTCCTCTTTAGAGGATACCCATGCCACCGGTACGTTTGACGGGACGGCTGAAACGATTGTTGCTGAATCCTCAGATCCGAATGCCATCGGCGGCACATTCATGCGCGATATGCTGCGGGCAGAAATCGAGAATGCCAATTCTGGTTCCCCGTTCGCCAGGTATTTTGACAACGTTTGGATTCTCGTCTTATTGCTGATCGCATTGCTGGCAGGGGGAATCTTCTGGTTTACCGAACGACCTCTGACAGAGGACGAAAAATATGAGAAAGGAATTGCTCTGTTTCAGCAAGGACCTCTCTACTGGCCCCGAGCCAAGGACGAGTATCTTCAGCCTTTACTCGAAGAGGATCCCGAACGCTGGGAAGAAAAAGTCGAGCCGATCCTGGCTGAGATTATTGTGCAGGAACTTAAACAGGAATTCGGTTTGACACGTTTGAGTCGAAAACGCGTGCTGGCGATGTCCGATGCCCATCGGTTTCTCAAAATGGCAAGCGAATATTTTCAACTCGGCGATCGGACCAGGGCCGAGGCGATTCTGCAGAATCTCTACGACTTACTCGCGAATAACACAGACCAGCGGGAATTACGCAGGGCAATTGGAGAAATTCTCACAGAGATCAAAACTATCAGCCCAGATATTAAATCGGATGCGAATTCCGTGTCGCTTGCACAAGAAGCATTGCAGCAAGCCAGAACTCTCTTGATGGAAAGTGAACCTGAACAGGCTCAGTCGATTTTACGAAGTTTGATCGTGCTGTATGATGGCGACTCGATGTCACAAAAATATGTCGACGAAGCTCGTCAGCTATTGAATGCAACAGTAATTAATACACCCGAAAGCCCGACACCATGAGCCAAGAATTCGATCTGAAATCCGTTATCCGTTCCGTACCAGACTTCCCCAAACCTGGAATCATGTTTCGAGATATCACACCACTGCTAGCAAATCACGAAGCGTTTCGGGAAACGATCCGTCGTTTTACCGAGCATTTCAAAGATTCAAAGATCACAAAAATCATGGCTGCAGAAGCCCGCGGATTTATCTTCGCTGCTCCTTTAGCGCTAGAACTCAATGCTTCCTTCATTCCAGTTCGCAAGCCGAACAAGCTCCCGTTTGATACCCAGGCATTTCATTACGAACTCGAGTATGGAACCGATACGCTCGAAATGCATATCGATGCCGTAGAAGAAGGAGATCGCGTCCTGCTGATTGACGATCTGCTCGCAACCGGTGGTACGATTCAGGCCTGTGCAAAACTAGCAGAGCAAGCTGGAGCAGTGGTCGCAGGTTGCGGCTTCCTGATCGAACTCGACTTCCTGAACGGCCGCCGGCATCTGGAAGGATATGATATCTGCAGCCTGATTAACTATGGCGATGAAAATCCATAAGTGATCTTCAAATTCCTCCGCTTTAAACTTGTGTTCCCATAGGCCTCTTTGGGGATACAAGTTTACTCCAGCGATAAATATGTCTCATACGGATTCTAATAAGAAA
>DOCI01000024.1:44702-45073 GCA_003503535.1 Planctomycetaceae bacterium | reverse complement strand
TATTTCTGTCACGGGCCCGACCCGGCTCATCGCGAAGCCGACCTCCGGCTCGACGACCGCGATGTCGCTCTCGAATTTCTGGCCATTGTGCCGGGCAAGCCGGACGAAAGTGAACTGATCCGCCGCATCGAATCGCACGATCCCGACGAACAAATGCCGCCGCCGGCTTCCAAGCGAATGATTTCTGCTGAGGAAATCGACACCCTGCGAAGTTGGATTGCTCAGGGAGCCGAGTATCAGCAGCACTGGTCGTTCCGCCGCATTGAAGAAACGGCTGTTCCGAAAATTGAAGATTCAAACTGGCCGACGAATGAAATCGATCATTTCATTTTGCAGGCAATGAAAGAACGTCAACTTCAACCCAATCAGAC
>DOCI01000024.1:42978-44616 GCA_003503535.1 Planctomycetaceae bacterium | reverse complement strand
AGAAACTCTGCTTCGTCGTGTGACATTCGACTTAACGGGATTACCGCCAACACTTGAGGAGCTCGATGCCTTTCTGCAGGACAAATCAACGAATGCCTACGAAAAAGTTGTCGACCGCTTACTCGCTTCTCCTGCCTATGGCGAGCGGATGACCTCGGAATGGCTCGATGTTGCGCGTTACAGCGACACCTATGGCTATCAGGTTGACCGCGACAGATTCGTCTGGCCCTGGCGGGATTGGGTCATCAAGGCTTTTAATCAGAATCTGCCTTATGACCAGTTCATCACCGAACAACTGGCAGGCGACCTGCTGCCGAATCCGACGCAGGATCAAATTCTCGCCACCACATTCAACCGACTGCATCCCCAAAAAGTGGAAGGGGGCAGTGTGCCGGAGGAATTCCGGATTGAATATGTCGCAGACCGTACACAAACATTCGCGACAGCATTCCTCGGCCTGACAATGGAATGTGCCCGCTGTCATTCCCACAAGTACGATCCGCTCACGCAAACCGAGTACTATCAAATCTCCTCCTTCTTCGACAATATTGATGAAGCGGGACTGTATTCTTTTTTTACTTCATCGATCCCGACGCCAACACTGCTGTTGACCAACGATCAGCAGAAACAACAGATCGCTGATTTGCAGAAAGCGATCACAGAAAAAGTCTCTGAGGAAGCACAAGTGAGGCAAGAGGCTCATTCCCGGTATGAAGAGTGGCGAGTTGGTGATCACTCGGAATTGATCAAAGACCAGCAAAAACTGATTCCCGATCAGATTGCTCATCTGGATTTTGAATCGGGTTCTTTCGGGAACAATACGTCTGTTCCCGGTGTTCATGGGCAAGCCGTCAAGCTGACGGGTGATGATGCGATCAATCTTGAAGTCGGCAACTTCCGAAGGTTTCAACCTTTCTCGGTCAGCCTCTGGATGCAGACTCCCGATGTGAAAGAACGCGCAGTCATCTTCCATCGCTCGCGTGCCTGGACCGATGCCGCCAGTCGTGGGTATGAAATGCTGATCGAAGAGGGACGCCTTTCGGCTTCGCTGATTCACTTCTGGCCCGGCAATGCGATCAGCATTCGGACAAAAGACAAGATTCCTACATCCGAATGGTTGCATGTGGCAATGACTTATGATGGTTCGAGCCAAGCAGAGGGGATTGGACTTTGGATCAACGGAGTAAAAGCGGAGACGGAAATTGTGCGGAATCAGCTTCAGAAAAATATCACCGGAGGTGGGGGAGATAACATTGCAATTGGCGAACGTTTTCGGGATCGCGGCTTTAAAAACGGACTCGTCGATGATTTCATGGTGTATCAACGTGAGTTGACCACTTTGGAAATTGCAACTCAGGCGGGTGAGATTTCGTTGGGAAATTATTTGACCCATCTTAATCAAACTGGAAAACGGGACGCCGTCCAGGATTCTCCGCTGAAGGATTATTACCTGTCCAACTTCGATGAGGCTTATCGAACGCATCTCGAAGAGTTGCGATCGATGCGGGAAAAACTTTGTAACTTGCTCGATCCCGTTTCGGAAATCATGGTGATGCGGGAGCGGGAAGAGCCTCGACCAACTTATCTGCTGAATCGGGGAGATTACACGCAACCGGCAGACAAAGTTCGCGATGAAAT
>DOCI01000024.1:35857-42879 GCA_003503535.1 Planctomycetaceae bacterium | reverse complement strand
ACTCATCCGGAATTGCTCGACTGGCTGGCACTCGACTTCATGACACACAACTGGGACGTCAAACGACTGCTCAAGCAGATCGTCATGTCGAACACTTATCAGCAGTCGTCGCAGGTAAAGCCAGAAGACCTTAAACGTGATCCTGAAAATCGCTGGCTTGCCCGCTTTCCCGCTCGGCGTCTGCCAGCCGAGATGCTGCGGGACAATGCGTTGGCTGTCAGCGGTCTGCTCGTAAAAAAAGTCGGCGGAGCCCCCGTTAAACCGTACGAAGTGGAAGACTCCTTCAAGCCGACTCCCCGCAGTAAGGGGGAAGGCTTGTATCGCCGCAGCCTCTACACCTACTGGAAACGAACAGGACCCGCTCCTGCGATGATGACCTTCGATGCCTCCAAGCGGGATGTTTGTCAGGTCAAACGCGAAAAAACATCCTCACCACTGCAGGCCTTCATCATGATGAATGGCCCCCAATTCGTCGAAGCGGCTCGCAATCTGGCCGAAGAAAGTTTGCGGCTACATCCTGAAGATTCAACCGCAGCGATAACGCGAATGTTTCGCCAGCTAACCTCGCGGGCTCCTTCCGATCAGGAAATGAGCGTGCTCAATAATCTATACCAGCAGAATCGGACTCACTTTCAGACAAACCCCGAAGCCGCTCTCAGCTACTTGAAGATCGGCGATAAAACTCGCGATGAATCTCTCGATCCCGCTCAATGCGCTGCACTGAGTGTCGTCGCGAATACACTACTAAATTACGACGAAACCATGATGCAGAGGTAAGTTTATAATTGTAGGGCAGCCACCCAATGTCTGTGCTTTTTCTTCAATATTATTAAAAACTACTATGAGCCCCCGGAATATTCGACGATCTGGGGGCTTCGCTGCGCTACGACCCCAGCCACCCGGGATCAAAGTAAGGTTTTACTTTGAAGTGCTGAATCGAAATACTGTCGTCGTTTCATACTCTTCGCCCGGTTTCAGCAATGTACTTGGGAAATTGGGCTGATTCGGACTGTCGGGATAATGCTGCGTTTCCAGACAGAAACCGCCTCGTTTCACATACTGTTTACCCGACTTTCCTTTCAGGCGTCCATCCAGAAAGTTGCCGCAATAGAATTGAATGCCCGGTTCTGTCGTTTCAATTTCCATCACTCGGCCCGTCGTCGGTTCATGAACACGAGCGGCTAAAGTCAGTCCCTCTTCGTCTTCACGATCAATCACCCAGTTGTGATCATAACCGAGCCCATAGATCAGTTGTTGATGGTCCTCGTCGATCTCTTGACCGATTGTTTTCGCTGCGGTGAAATCGAAAGGAGTCCCTTTCACCTCGGCCAGTTCGCCGGTCGGGATTGCTCCAGAGTCAGTCGGAGTATATTTGCTGGCGTTGAGCATTAACTCGTGATCGAGAATCGTGCCTTCGCCTTCTCCCTTGAGGTTGAAGTAGGTGTGCTGAGTCAGGTTGATGTGCGTCGCTTTATCGGTGGTCGCGTGATAGTCGACCTTTAGTTCGTTCTTATTATTGAGCGTATATGTGACACTGACTTCCAGATTTCCGGGATAACCTTCTTCCCTATCCTTAGCCAGATAAGTCAACTTGAGCGACTGCCAGCCTTTGCCTTCCCTCGGCTCGGCATTCCAGACAACCTTATCAAATCCGATTGTTCCCCCATGCAAATGATTCTCGCCATTATTCACCGCCAGAGAATATGTTTCGCCATCAATCTCAAATTCTCCTTTGGCAATCCGGTTGCCGTAACGTCCGACAATCGCCCCGAAATAAGGTTTGTCGACCGCGTTGATGTAGTCTTCAACCCGATTGTAACCTAAAGCGATATCGCCCGATTTGCCGTTCTTGTCGGGAACGATAATTGAGGTGATAATCGCTCCGTAATTGGTAATTTTCACCGTCATGCCGGAATCGTTTTTGAGCGTATAAAGTTTGATGCTGTCAAAATCTTCCGTTTTAATCGCAGCCGAACTCATTTGGGGAACTCCCAGAAAGATCATCATCAGGAACAGAATCTGTAATTTCATCAGGTGTCTCCTCAGAGAATTATGGAGTAGGAACCAGCACACTGAAGTCGGCGAAACTGGCGTAAATCGTGAAGACGATCGCGATCAAAATCAATCCGACAGGCTTTGCAAATTTCCAGGGGGTCATATCGACGGCGCCAACGTCTTCCTGAATAAACTCGGTTTCACGGGGAGAGATTTCCCCGATGACAAGCATCAGAATGATCAACCAGCTGAAGACGATGCCGAGGAAATTGAACTCGTGCATCGATGCGACAATCTTGTCGAAAGGAGACACAAAATAGCCGGTCGCGATCAGGACAAAGCCAACGATCAATGCTAATTTAGCAGCAAAAGCCGGCACTCTTTTCGTCAGCATACCAACCAGCACAACGGCAAAAATGGGGATGAAATACATCCCGTTCATTTTCTGAAGATAGCCAAAAATGCTTGAGGTATTGGCGAGTAGCGGGGCAATTGACATCGCAGCGACGGCAACTATCCAACCAAAAAGTTTCCCGCTGCGAACCACCTGTTCTTCGGTGGCTTCTGGCACGAACACGTTCTTATAGAGACCGAGGCTGAACAGAGTACAGGCGCTGTTAAGAGCCGAGTTGAAACTGGAGAGAATCGCACCAATCATGGCCGCCGCGAAAAAGCCTGTCAGGGGAGCCGGCAGTACTTTATTCACGAGCAATCCATAAGCGTGGTCAGCCTTAATGTCTTGCCCTGCGAATATGGAAAAGGCGATCATACCGGGAATTACCAGATACAGTGGCCCTAACAGCTTCAAAGCCCCTGTTAATAAAACTCCCTTCTGACCTTCAGCCAGGCTGCTCGCGCCAAATGTCCGTTGAATAATTTGTTGATTCGTCGTCCAGTAAAACAGATTCAGTAGAAAAATCCCTGAAAAAATTGTCGCAAAGGGAACTGAGGATTTCGGGCCACCAACGGAGTTGAAACGGGAACGTTGCTCTTCGACCAGCGTGTTGAATCCAGCCGTGATCCCTCCATCTCCCCCCATGCTTGCCAATGCAAAACCAGTAATCAGAAAACCGCCGATCAGAAGTCCAATCCCATTGATGGTATCAGAGACTGCGACGGTTCTGAGTCCACCGAACAAGGCGTAAATCGAACCGATAATCCCAACGGCCCAGACAATCAGCCACAATGCCATTGTGCCGGGAGCCATTCCCATTTGCTCGGGAAGGGTCCCGAGCATCGAAGGAATGTCGAGAATACCGATCATTCCCGTCGCACCTGAGTAAAGAATGATCGGCAATAGAATTCCGACGTAAGCGAGCAGGAAAATGAGATTCGTAATCAGCTGGGTCTGATGATCAAAGCGGATCTCCAGATATTGAGGCACGGTCGCGACACCACTTTTGAGAAAGCGTGGCAGGAAAAACCAGGCCATGAAGACCAGGGCGACCACGCACACCACTTCCCAAACCATCACACAAAGGCCATCGTTGAAGGCGGCTCCATTTAATCCCACCATCTGCTCGGTCGAGAGATTTGTCAGCAGGAGCGAGCCGGCAATCAGTGGAAAACTGAGAGATCTTCCTGCCAGGAAATACCCCTGCGTGCTTTCATGATCATCTTTCCGCGTGATGATCCAGGTGAGGAAACCGACCAGTCCGGTAAAAAACAGGAATGAGATAATGGTGACAATATCCAAATGACTCAGCCTCTCGAAGCAGGTAGAAACCAATGCGATATGAATTTGACAAGCACGAACCGCTTAAACCGCCGAACGGCGAAATCAAGAAAAACCATCATGCTTGCGGCATGTGCATCATAATGAGCACAGCGTTCAGTTTCACGCGCAAGCATGTCTGGATCAATGAGAGAAGACGTAAAAGTCCTGAGATATTTTGTCAGCAGCTCGATCCGTTAGTACGAATCGTTCTCAGGCTTTGACAGAACACCGGAAATCTCGGGGCTTAATCGCCAGTAGAGAGCAATCCAGGTCGGCCAGGACGCGTTCGGCAGTATTGCCCATCATCATGGCAGAAAACCCGGTGCGGCCGTTGGTTCCCATGATCAACAAATCGATTTCGTGTTCACGAAGTAACTTGCCGATCACGTTTTCAGCCGTCCCTTTTTCGATGTGGACCATAGTTCCCTGGGGAATCGTTCGCGCATCGGTGCGGGAAAGTCGGTCGGCTGCAATCGTATTGGCCTGTTCGAGTTCTTCGTTATGCAATTTGTCGAGATCTTCCCGGGCAATTCCGCTGCCTGCCAGTTTGTAGTCATCTCCCGATTCCACCACATGCACGACATGCAGGCGGGTATCGAGAGCTTTGGCAAACTGAACGCCCGCATCGAGCAGGTCTTCCCCGATTTCAGCGAAGTCGTCTGCGACCAGAATACTTTCGACGGGTCGAACAGGATCCGGCTTGGCCACATACACGGGAACCGGGCATTTTCGCAGCAGTTTGACAGCGGTACGACCAAAGAAGAAATTTGAAATTGTCGTCTTAGACTTCCGGCCAATTACAACCAGAGTGTGATTGTTCTTGAGAACTTCCTGGATTGTCTTTTCCCAACTGGCTCCAAAGGCAATACTGAAGTCAGCTTTCACGCCAGCTTCGGACGCTCTTGCTACGAACTGGCCAAGTACTTCCTCGGCTTCGACTTCAACAGTCGATTTTTTGCCACTGTCATCATCGGTTTCAATCAGATGCAGTGCCTGTTCCGAGATATCGATTGCCGCAAAGAATGTCAGTTCTCCACCGCCAGCTTTGGCCAGTTCAATTGCCTTTTTGACGGCTTGCTCGCATTGATCGGACAAATCGTGACTGATCAGTCGATCTGCGTGAGACAAATCCACACCTACCAGAATTTTTGCCAATGAGATCATGAGTCTGCGTCCTTCGATGTCGAGCGTTTGAAGTTTTTAAGAGTGTTAGTGTCCAGAGGCCAGTGTCCAGAGGGCTTCGGGAATTTTCATCAGGAATAGCCGTGACTTTTTTTAAGGTTAGTTTTCCAGGAATGTAACCATGATTCCATAGTAATCAATACCGAGGCAATGATGAAGCATCAATTGAGAACTGGACAAAGTTCGCCCCCGCTTGAGGGAAATTGCTGAAGTTTCGCCAGTAATCGGCTTTCCCAGTTCCAGTTATAGCGATTCTATCAGTCCGGCGAAAAAACCGGTTGTTGAAACTCAACGATTCTGATCAATTTTGATGCCGACCGGCAACGTGTGTTCTAGATTTGAATACCCTCTTAACGCTCTCAGCAGCAGGCAATCCGAGATTGCCTGTCGCAACCATTCAATACCAAACCGCACTGGCGGCTGAAATCGATTGATAGGAATTTGCATTCGCATCAGCGAACTGTCGTGACTAAAGATCAACGGCAATCCTGATCGACGCAAATCCGCAGATCGGGAGATTCCAGTCTCGCTGGTCAGAGCATTTCAAAATGCAATGAGCCATCGCAAGCGCGATGATTGCCTTGAAATGCGGTGTTTGCTCCGGCAATACGCGGAACATTTAATTTGAAATGTTATAGAGAGCTGAGAGAGACTATGAAGAATTCACTGGGATCGTTACTGATCGTTGATGATGATCGTCACATACTCGAAGCGATGGCAGACTACTTACGTCGCCTCGGCTATCGCACGGAAACCGCAGGCAATTGCCACTCGGCTATCGAGCGGATGCAGGAATTCCCGTTCGAATGTGTCGTCTGTGATGTCAATCTGCCTGACCAGGATGGTTTTCATCTGCTCGAATGGGCTTCGAAAAATCAGCCGGAAACGGCCATCATTATGCTCACCGGTTACGGCACCATTGAAAGTGCCGTCGAAGCGATACGTATCGGTGCGTTTGACTATCTGACCAAACCGGTCATCGATGACGAACTGAATCTCTCGATTCAACGCGCTCTCGGCCAGCGGAAAATCGTCGAAGAAAACAAGCAGCTCAAAGCTCAACTCGATCAAAAATACGGTCTCGGTAATATCATTGGCCGCGACTACAAAATGTCGAAGATGTTCGACCTGATCGAAAGTGTAGCCGAGACGCGCACAACGGTCCTCATTCTTGGCGAGAACGGTACCGGAAAAACAATGACCGCCCGCTCGATACATCACTTGAGCGATCGCCGTGACAAACCTTTCGTTGAAGTCGCCTGTGGAGCCCTGCCGGATTCCCTACTCGAAAGTGAACTGTTCGGACACGTCCAGGGAGCCTTCACAGGAGCCTCTCACGATAAAATGGGAAAATTCCTGCAAGCCGATGGCGGAACAATTTTCCTTGATGAAATCGCAACCGCGTCTCAGCAGCTTCAAGTCAAACTGTTGCGAGTGTTGCAGGATCGTGAATTCGAAGCAGTCGGCGGCACAAAAACTCACAAAGTCGATTGCCGTCTCGTGCTCGCGACGAACGAAAATCTCGAACAGATGGTCGCTGAAGGAAAATTTCGTCAGGATCTCTATTATCGAATCAACGTCATCTCGCTGACTCAACCACCGTTGAGGGAACGTGTCGGAGATATCCCTCTGCTGGCCGAGCATTATCTGCAACATTTCATTGAACAGGTTGGCAAACAAATGGAGGGCATTGACGACGATGCCATTCAACTGATGCAGCGTTATTCCTGGCCGGGCAACGTTCGCGAACTCGTCAATGTGATTGAACGTGCGGTCGTCCTCTCCAACAGCAAACGCATTACCGTCAACGATTTGCCCGATTCGATTCACAAGCAGATCGACGCCGGCAACGTCGCCGCTCACTTTGCAGGCAACAATCTGAAATCGGCCCTGGCCAATCCAGAACGACAAATCCTGATCGAAGCCCTCGAAGCCCACGGCTGGAACCGACAGCAAACCGCCAAAATGCTCGGCGTGAATCGCACCACGCTGTACAAGAAAATGAAGAAGTTCGAAATCACTTTCGAAAAATGTAACAGCTAAACCAAGTTCAAATTGTAAACCGACGGGTGGCGGGGGCGCTCTCGAATAGAAGCCCCCGAATCGTTGGACTTACGGGGGCTTCCGC
>DOCI01000024.1:29512-35603 GCA_003503535.1 Planctomycetaceae bacterium | reverse complement strand
AGTGATGGGCGTGGTGAGTGCAGCCAGATAGCCTGGGTTATCAAAGCGTAACTCAACAACCGCTGACTCCATCAGAACCAAGTGTCATGAAACCTGATATGGCAGTTCGGGAATTCTTCCTTCATCGCGGCTACCCCTTCTGGCGAGAGGGATGTCTCGTTGAGTTCGATGTACTGCAATCCCTCAACACTGTGAATGATGGGATACAGCAATGAGACATTTTCATCATTCAACTCCGGACAGGTAAACCGCACACGATCATCGTAGTGATACCACGCTGGATAACCGGTCCACTCCTGTTCCGCAAAGACCGCTTCAGAACGCGATTGAGCCTCTGCGTATACACGAACTGGCTCGAACCAGATCATTTCGAGGAATACATACACAAAAACAGGCATCACCAGCACGAACGAAATCGTAGTCACAGCAAGGATCAAATTGCGACGATTGTGAACGAATTTCATTGAAAGTCATTTTCAGAAATGTTGGGAAGATAGGTGATCCTACTTCATATCGTACCATGCATCACAACTTTGGGTGCCATGCTTGTATCGCGAAGCAGGACAAGCATGCAATGCGGGTGACGGTCACAGAAAACGTCATTTCACCCCGCCTCAATCATTCTTTCGGAAAATTTCGGAAAATCGTGATCTCTGTGTCATGATTCTCGTTCTGAATCAACAATCAAACTGTTTTCTCACCAAGATGTGAAGGAACAGGTCCACTTGTCATCGCTCAAGCCGGAGAAATTCATGACGAAGTTGATGCAGCAGCCGGTCGTCTCACAAATGCAGCGAAAATCAAGCGGGACCCAGGAGATGCCGCCGATTGTGGCGGATGTCAGCTGGGAAGAGGAAGCTTCCCCGTACGGATTGCAAGGGCTGGCCCGGGAGTGGATTACGATCGTGAAAGCCGACTGCGTCACCCGGTTGGCGATTGCCCTGGCGTTGCGGGGGACATCAAAACAGATTCGCGATCCCGAATTCGTCTCCCGCATCTTTCTACATCATCCAGAATGGCTGGAAGAATATCATGTGGTGCATCTGATCGAAAAATCCCTCTGGATTCAGGGACGCAGCGATCTCGTAATGACCCTCACGAAGAACCCCAGTCAAATCCCGGACAATCCTCCGCCGATTGTCAACCAGACCTTAACCGAAGCCTATGCCCTGCATCCTCAGGCGACAGTCTGGTATGGGGTGCCGTTGTTTGGTGAAGAAAAAACGGCAGAGGGGCTGCCCATTCCGGTCACGGCTCAGGAACTTCAGGCAGAAGCGGACCGACGTCTCCGCACTGCCCAGCAACATGCACTCCGCTGGGGCTGGCTTTATCGCATGCTCGCACTGGGAGTCAGTCTACCGACTCTCGTTGTCAATGAGTTTGTGAAAACAGGAGCCAGCCTGAAAAATCGTTATCGACGCTTTCGGCTCTGGACACAACGATTGCGAAGTTCTTTCCGGCGGAAGAATCGAGCAGAGTTCCGGGCACGACTCGATTATTGCAGGACGGGAGAATACAGTCCTGTCGTTGCCTATCAAAACATGCCCTGGCTGGATCGCACGATGCTTAACGGGCTGGATAAAGCAGCTGATGTGGCCAGTGTTTCGGGACAAATTCTGGCCCTCTCAGTCCCCACGGCAGCCGGCGGCTGGTTGGCTTTTATGATTCATCTCTCCCTCTTCGCCCCGGCAACGTTGGTCTCCTGCGACCCATTCCTGTTCATCGAACTCCCCGAAGAACCCGGAAAACTCCGGCACCTGGCTCACTGGTACTGGCAGGAACACAAAAACGGGAATCGAACTTTGCATTTGCATTCTTGAGCTTTTGGGAATTTGCAGCCACAGACGAAGTAAGTCTCGTCATTCATTTGTCATTGGGCGTACAATTTCAGAAATTTATCTTCAATATCTGGAGGGTCGGTTTCGTCATATTCCGCAAACAAGATTTCATTTTCAATCCAGAATTTCGCCAGAAATCGTTCAAAAGAGGTTTCTTGGATTTGGAAGTCTGTTTCTTTGAGTTCACTAATTTCATAATCCATGTTATTGGCGTCAAAGAACTCATAAGACGTAACAACGCAGTGATCGGTTCCGTCCGCGTTCAAGTACAGATACCAGAAAGCGCAGTCTTGCTGGTCGTGAAGGAATCTAAGTAAATATCCGTTGGCGAATGACAATACTGAACTGGCGATATTCAGGTAGCAAGCTGTGACTGACCGCAGATGCTTGTGCCATGCGGGAGTGCGAATGAATGTTACGAATTCTGGCGGAAGTTGAATTTCGTGTTTTTCTGCAGAGTTAATAGCAGAGTTCAACTGAACGGGAAGTTTTTTTGCACATTCGTCCCCGATAGTGCATAAATCATGTATTGGCGATTCGATCAACCATTTGAACGTACCGTTAAGAGTTTGGGGCAATTCTTTGAGGTCTGTCGTGTTTGAGAACGGTGAGTCTTCAGGTTGCATTTCTGTTCTCCACAAAAACATTGATGAAGCGGCCATCCTTGAAAACAGTCACTTGCCGAATGCAGACAAGCTGGAAGCTTGTCCTACTGAGTGAAGTAGGGTGAATCTGAACGCACCTCTCCCTCGCTGCCTTCGAAATGATCGTATGCAATTAATTATTGGATAGCTATCAAACAGTGCAACAGGAAATTATTGATTCCAGGGTGGCACGTCCCTGAGTACAGCGAAGGGCGTGGTCGTTTGCAATCTCCACGCCCATCACTTCGTTCTGGGTCGTGCCACCCGTGAAACAGGGCCTTCCTTGAATGACAGTTGCTTGCAAAGTCCAGACAGGCTGCATCTGGCCCGGCCTCATTGGGCGTCGGGTGGGGTGTCGGCGATGAATTTGCTGTTCAATAGATAGCAAGAGCGAGGGGTGAAGCATTTTGCTGCATTACGCAGTCGATCGACATAGTCGGTCGGGACACCTTGCGCATCACTGACCGAGGGTACGTAAGCGTACGTGCCACTGGTGCTGCCGGTGTTGTGTATTTCTATTCCGAATTATGAGCAGAAATGAGCGATCAGAGTTTTTTGCGTTTTGTCTTTTCCACTTCGAGTGGAAAGTTAATCGTGTTTTCGCCTGCTACTACATTGGCTGTCAAACCTGAGTTTTGATCGCTGCTGTATTTGGAAGGGATCAACAGTTCGACAGGCGCTTCTGGTCCCATGTCTTTCATGGCACTGATCATGATTTTGTGGTTTCCGATCGGGACGCCGTTGCCATATTCAGGTGTTTTGGCGTAGTAGGTTCCATCGCCCTGAATTGTTGCGTAGGCATAGGGAAGATCTTCTCCCTGGGGAACAAAAGTGATTGTGCCAGTCGGGAGAGGCTCTCCATCAAATGTGACAATTCCAGAAACTTCAGCAAGAGGAGGTCCTGCGTCGCCGCAGCCAATGATCAAGGCGACAAGCAGGAAAGAGAGCTCTTTTTTTATCATCTCGATTGTATCTAAATTAGAGTTGATAACCATTACTCAGAATGGTTTGGCTTGAACAGACCATTTGCAAATGATTTCTGCAGCAATTGGTCTCCCGGAATAAAATGCTGAGTAGGTTTTAGAATTCACCCACGACTTCGCCGGCATGGCGCGTCGCTAATGCTTTCAGAATATCCAATGACATATTATTGCTGAGGAATGTGACGCTTCCATCGCACATTGCAAACTGGGCACCCCCCTGATGGTAGCTGGTGAATGGAGTCATGTTCGTCAGGAATGTGCCTTGGTAATTGATGGGATATTGAACGACTTTATGGTCAATCAGAAGAAAATCGCCATCTGAGTAATCATAGAATCCCCAGGTCCACGGTTTAATTCCACCAAAACCTGTAATCATCGAACTACTCCAGCCAGCAGACTTTGAAGTTTCGCCAAACATGATGGTATTCGTCGTTCCATCTTTAATGTCATCAAGGCGAATTTTACTTTCGGGAAACATGATGCCCGATCGAGCATGGTCTCGTGCTGAAGTCACTCCGGCGACGAAATCAACGTCAATCGATCCCGCATTGGCTCGGTAGTGCAATGCCCCCTGTTGATCTGCATAGGGAAAGTTTCCGGAAGTGGTGTGGTCCGAAGCGGTATCTCCAAGAGCAGAGGAGGGGCAGGTCAAAACCGTAATTGGAGTTGTGAAAACCTGATTCTGCTGGTCATGAGAACGATACGGACTTCGAAGTGTTGTGTAGTCTTTTTGGATCGCTTCCATAGCATCGTTTCGGGCTCCCTGCTCAATATAGGGAAGAAGCCGAGGCACCCAGCCTAACGGGTAATTCACCTGCGGTGTACGAAATGCACCAGGAGGTAACTTGGTGACAACATCGTGATAGTTATGCATCGCCAGAGCCAATTGCTTCAAATTATTTTTACAACTGGAGCGGCGTGCAGCTTCGCGGGCCTGCTGGACAGCAGGGAGTAACAAAGCAACAAGTATGGCAATTATGGCGATAACTACCAAGAGTTCAATCAGTGTAAAACCGTGACGTGTCTTCATCTGGCAGGACCCATTCAAGCTTTCTTGATCGCCTCAAGTTAAGGCATCACCAAGAATCGATTAGGAAGGAAAATAATTGGTACTGTCGATCCAATTTGGATGTGACAGAATTATGGAGAATAACTATCAAGATAACGTGCAAAAGCTATGCCGATGTGAAGTAATTGTGTTTGATTGCGTTAAGTCTAAATATTGAAAAGACTTATGGATTTTCAGTGCCAGTCTGAACACACGTTTTCAATGCATGAAGTTTCTACTCAAATGCAACTCTTTTAATCACTCGGCAGGGTCGCTCAGAGGATATCCCAGCTCAGTTGACTTGATCAGTTCGTCTCAGGAGCTGGATACGATGGGATGAGATCGACAGGTTCCCGTAGTGGGTTAAGGGGTATAGACCTGACGCCCGTCTGTTAAGAGGAGATTGGTTTACTCAACTCACATCACGATACCCTTGTTCTTACAATCTCTGGTATGCATGATAAACCCATCGAATATTCCGAACTCTTCAAAATTCAGACCTATTCAGAAGATATTCTCATGAAATTCACACCTGTTGAATGTGCCTGGTCACTGGCTGGCTCACGGCTTTTGATCCTCCTTTGCCTGGCAGCAAACGGCATGACGGCGAAGGCGGCAGAAGCGCCTCGCCCAAACGTCCTGCTGATCCTGACGGACGATCAGGGCTACGGAGATATCGGTTCGCATGGAAACCCTTATCTGAAGACGCCAGTGCTCGATCGCTTAGCGGATTCTGGAGCCAGATTCGATCGGTTTTATGTCTCGCCTGTTTGTGCTCCCACACGGGCCAGTCTTTTGACTGGCCGCTATCATCTGCGAACAGGAGTGACAGGGGTGACAGGGGTGACACGGGGGTATGAAAATATGAACGCAGACGAAATCACACTGGCTGAATGCTTTCAGCAGGGGGGGTATCGTACGGGATGTTTTGGGAAGTGGCATAACGGACGGCACATGCCCATGCATCCCAACGGGCAGGGATTCGAAGAGTTTTTCGGGTTTTGTGGCGGCCACTGGAATACTTACTTCGATAGCCCGCTTGAACACAATGGAACGCCTGTTTCCACGGAAGGATACATCATTGATGTCCTGACGGATCACGCCATTGACTTCATGGAAGAGAATGACAGAGAGCCGTGGTTTTGTTATGTCCCGTTCAATACGCCACATTCACCCTGGCGGGTGCCGGATGAATACTGGCAGAAATACGAAGGTCTTGGACTGGACGCAAAGGCTCAATGTGCATATGCCATGGTCGAAAACATCGACGACAATGTCGGTCGTCTGCTTGAATCACTTGAAAAGACGGAACAGGGCAAACGGACAATCGTTCTTTTTATTACTGATAACGGCATCAATAGCAACCGCTTCAACGCCGGAATGTTGGGGCGCAAAGGCTCTCACAACGAAGGTGGCGTGAGAGTTCCCTGCTTCATTCGTTATCCCGGCATCATCCCCGCAAACACTACTATTAAAGAGATCTCTGCACATATCGATATACTGCCAACCCTGGCGGAACTCTGTTATCTCGAACGTCCAGCGGAGCCCCCTTTAGATGGAGTCAGTCTTGTGCCATTG
>DOCI01000024.1:24079-29431 GCA_003503535.1 Planctomycetaceae bacterium | reverse complement strand
ACAGCAAAATCCAGACTGGCCAGAACGAATGATCTTCACCGATACTTTCCGCTCACGTTCCGGCCTGGAAAAAATGAATGGTGCCGTCCGCACGCAGCAATGGCGGGCGACGACTTCTCGCGGTCAATGGCAGTTGTTCAATATGCAGAACGATCCGGGGCAGACAAAGAATCTCTCAGCCGAGCATCCTGAGTTGGTGGCTGATTTTGCTCACGCATTCGAAGACTGGTTTACCAGCACCGGGGCAACCGAAATTGGAGAGCGTCCGATTCCGATTGGCGACGCCTCGCGACAGCAATTTGAATTGTATCCCTGTGAATCGAAACTGATTCCGGGCCATGGCGAGGGAATCAGTTATACGGGCGATACGACAAACGGATTTGCGAACTGCTGGATTCATGAATGGACTGACCCAGCTGCCTATCCGGAATGGAACCTGGAGGTCCTTGGTGCGGGCGAGTATGAAATCGAGATGGAGTACACATGTCATCGCAATGATGTTGGCGTGGAAATGGAAGTGTGCATTGGCGATCAAAAGACATCAGTCGTCATTCCCAAAGCTTACGACCCTCCTCTCGTCGACAAACCCGATCACGTTTTCTCCTACAACTATCAAACCAAAGCCGGTTGGGCAAAAATAAAAACTGGTCACATGAAATTAACTGCAGGCATGCATACGGCCCAGGTGAAAATCAAGCATTTCGCTCGCAAAGGAATCTCGCGACCGGCTCAGGGAATCGACCTGCGTGTCGTCAGACTGAAACGCGTGGACTAGCCAATCATGATTGCTCGATCCATCAATGGAACCTGCTGGAGCACTGCAAAATAAAAGACTGTTCATGCGGTCATTTGCTTTGGTCCAAATATAAAATACTGTTGATTTATGCCGGTTGAAGATGTTAAATTAAAAATTCCATTCACGATTTGGTTTCTCTCACCAAATTTATTTTCTATTCCTTTCTTGAAAGGCGGACTAATGCGATCTGTCCAGAGGCATTTTACAAACAAGGGCTTTACGTTAATCGAGTTGCTCGTGGTCATCGCGATCATTGCAATTCTGGTCGCATTATTGCTTCCAGCTGTTCAGCAGGCCCGGGAAGCCGCCCGGCGATCCAGTTGCAAAAACAATCTCAAGCAACTCGGACTGGCAATGCACAATTATCATGATGTCTACAAGGCTTTTCCTCCGGGATATGTTGATGAACGTGGCAATGGAAAGACAATTGCTGATAACGATGGTCACTGGGCCTGGTCGGCATTTATTTTGCCGATGGTGGAACTCTCCCCACTGTACGACCAGTTGCAGGTTGGTAATGTCTCGGCTTCTCAAAACATGTCGCTCAATAAAAAAAGTATGCAGCAATCACAGCCTGCATTTACGTGTCCCTCGGATGCCGGTGCTCCCAAATTCCATAGCACGAGTACAGCTCCGGGATATGCAATTGAAACGAATCCCGGCAACGCAAACAGCGGACTCCCTGTCGCCAATTACATTGCTTGCAACAATACCACGAATGTCAGAATCAATCCGAATACGGGGGCAGGAAATGATGGAACCAAGGGAGCCGTCGGGGTGTTTTATCGAGACAGCAGCACGAGATTTCGAGATATCTCCGATGGAACCAGTAATACCCTGCTCATTGGGGAGCGTCCTTATAAGCACAGCGGACAAGTCATGAAAGCAGGAACCTTACTTGCAGTTCGCGATGCCAACGGCAATGGTCCTTCTGCACAGGATAACGGTCCGTCCTGGAACCAGGGGGCTATTACCATCATGGGACATGTCAGAGATGGAATCAATCCCATTTTGACAACCGCAAACAGTTCCAGAAACGGGAACTTTGGCTCCAAGCATCAGGGGGGAGCACAGTTCGTCATGTGCGATGGCTCTGTCCGCTTTATCAGCGAGAACATCGACAACGATCAGGAATCGGCTGCCCCTTATCTCATTGACAGCACGCTGGAGGCGTTGATGGGAATTGCAGACAATCAGGTTGTCGGAGAATTTTAGAGCAATTCAAAATAAAAAAGAGGAGTGTAACACTTTGCACTCCTCTTTTTTTATGCATAAGTATTACAGAATTAATTCGAAGTCAATTCAAAGTTGATGGTGTTATTTCCTGCAGTTACGGTTTCTTTCAACTCTGACTTTGCATGATACTTTTCTGGCAGCAATTCTTCCCGGCCTTCGACCCATTCTCCTTCATCGCCCCCTTCAGCGGGCATTGCTTGTCCTTCAGTTGCGGTCGTTATAAATACCTGATGCTCACCTGGCAATGCTCCATTTTCCTCAGCCGTATAGCGTAATGTGTAATTCCCATTTTCATCAGTAACGGCTTCGGAGGATCGACCTGAAGTCGGTTGAAATCGAATTTGAGCATCGGCAAGCGGTTTTCCATCCAGGGTCACCAGTCCACTCACGGAGCCTAGTTCTGGTGCATCGCTGCCCCCACACCCAGTCATTAATAGAACAACAAACAAACTGATGATAGATTTGAATTTCGGTGCCATGGATTTCATAGTGATATCATTTCCTGAGAGACCTAACAGTGATTTCATTTAAATATGCCATGTTACTGATGTTAACTCTTCGACAAATCTTATGCACCTGAATCATGCCTAAAACAGAGCCAGATGAAAAATCATGGGACACACTCCGAATGTGATTCAAAATTCTCCGAACGCTTCGATTAACCTTCGAAATAAATCTCTTTATGCAAACTGAGTCAGTGTGTGAATCATCTCATCCAATCGAGTGTTAGACCATTTTCAAATGGTCTAACAAATGTCTGTTTTGAAAAGAAGCCCTCATTGATTTTCAATGAAGGCTTTCTTCTTATCCATGACTGGTTGTTATAACTCGCAGACTATTTTGTCGCAGCTTCCGTAATTTGATCCATCAAAGCGGAAATTTCCTGATGGGCTCCGCGGGATTGAGAGATGATCAACATGTTGGGCAACGTTTCGATAGTTCCAGTTGGCGGATCGCCATAGTGTAGCATTTCAGTTGTGGAGAGCATTCCGTGTGCAAATGCTTTGGTTCCCGTAGAAAAGAGCGAACACATCGCTTTCATCGCCGCCCAGGAAACGGAAGGATCCGGACTGGAAGACGTTGCATCACTCGCCACGTTTTCTCCTTCGTTGTCTTTTTTGACCGAAACCAGGTCCCCGTCTCCTGAGAGATCGACTTTCAGGTTCGAAGCTGACAAATCTGGAAACTGAAAGTTATCGGGTAGATCAAACTCAACGATGTCGACAATATTGTCGATGTTGTCTCGCCAACTCCACGGACGAATTGACTTCTGAATACAGGCCGCAAGTTCTTCCGAGGTGAAATTTCCTTCTTGAGGGGTCTTATAAACTCGCACAATTTTATGCAGGTTTGACTGCAGCTTCGTGGTGATAAAAACGGTTTCATCCTTCACCATCAAATCCCAGTCGTAAACGTGTGTGTAAGAGGAAGGGATTCCATCGAGTTCACCCGAAACATCCAGCATCGTTCCGATTTGAGCAATCGCTGCTCGAATCACCTGCTCAACTGTCATCGTGTCATCAAAATAACGGGTTGGAATCTCGCAATGTTCAAAGATCGTTTCATGAAGGCCAATCTGAATCGTCTTCGCTTCCAAAACTTCAGGAACCTCTTCAACAGGAGCAGACGGCAACGGATCAACGACTTCGTCATTGGGAATTGCCGGAGCAGGACTGACCACTTCCTCTACTGGAGTTGAAGGGGCCGACTCACTCGCTTTTTCTATGGGCACGACTGGAGTAATTCGAACAGCGTTAGCATCTGGCTCATTGGGGTTCGGTACGGAAGCCTCCTGAACGCTCCCGTTAACGGGTGCTGGCTGGACCACTTGTTCAACAGTTGGTGTTGAGGCAACGGGCACGCTTACAGAGGGCACCGCATAATTATTCGTGTATTGCGGCGTCGCTGGATAAGCAACTGGACTTCCGCCAACCGGGGTCATGGGCTGTGTCGAAGGACTGGTTTGACATGTTGGACAGGCAGAATGATATCCAGATGCTGTTAATTGGATGCCTGGAATTTGATAACCTGGCGTTTGTGGATAAGTCGCGACCTGATCACTTTGAAAGACGACCGGATCGCTTTCAGAGGAAATCGACTCGACCATCAGATTGCTGACTGCGCGATCCAATCGAATACGAATCTGGTAGTCCTCATGAATCTGCTCAAACAATTCCGCCAGGGTAATCGTTTCGGGGATCGCTAATACAGTCTGATCCCAATGAAATCGCGATTCCAGTCGCGATTCTAAAGAGGCAGGTTCTTCGGCTACTGCCAGCGAACACAGGCTCAACGTCACCAATCCGTACAATAAAGTCTTCATCATCATTCCTTCCTTGAATCGTTGCCATCTCCTTACGAAACGTCTGTCCACAATACGTGTCAGAGTTCATTACTGCAACTCAAAAAAGGTTTTTCGGAAAACTTGCTCGAAGAGTAATTAATACCGAAGTGATCCATGGAGTTGAGCGCATCAAGAGAATAGAGCCGACTCTGCTTTATCGATGAATTCATCATGATGTTCCAAGTCGGAGAGTGATAATTGGCAACACTGTAAATTCCATATCTAACTTTTCTTGAATTATGACAAGCCTGAGTCCAGTCCGAGTGTGAATTTCTGGTGAGTCTTTTCAACGATGCTCGACAATGACTGCCCAAATAGAAAAGATACGACTTTGATAAGGATGTCATTTGAGTTGGGGAATCTCATCTTGCTGGTTAGGAATTGTAGCCGTGAATGACACATCAGATTCCAGAGAAGAACTGCTTGACCAGACACGGCAACAATTGCAACTCGTTTCCGACCGAATGGAGGGAAGTTCACAAAGTCAAATTCGCAAAGCGATCCGGGCAAACCGGTTCAATCGCTTTGTGCCGGACTGGGCGCGACCGGTTGCATTTCCAGTTGCGATTCTCACGCTCTTCGGCTCGGCAATTTTTATCATTGCCATGCTCATTAAGCATACGTCCGTCCCCATGCCCTGGGAGTTTAATAACGCAACGTGGTACTACTGGAATTTCATTCTGGTGGGTCAGGTTGTTGTGACAGGTCTGTTGTATGCATACGAAGAGAAACAGTTCGGGAAGCTCCCCGGCATCCCGCGGGGCTCGCTTTACAGCATTCTGATTCTCTCGGCCATTCTGCCGATTCTGATTCTGTCCCTGGTCGCCACTTCGGTGATCTTCGCCCGGCTGCAAATTCGGAAATCACAGTCAGGAGTCTGGCTCCAAAGCCTGGGTGGGTGGAACCGAACAACAATCTGTATTGGAGCCGTCGAAATTGTTCTGTTCTGGCTCGCAATCATGCTGCTGGGAAAAGT
>DOCI01000024.1:18678-23989 GCA_003503535.1 Planctomycetaceae bacterium | reverse complement strand
GCTGCTGGGAAAAGTCCAGTATCCGGGAACGATTTCCGTGGTGACCGCGACTGCAGTTGTCTCGTTTTACGACCAGATTTTCGGCTGGGTCAATTCCGATCTGCTCTATCTCCTAGTCGTCGGCCTGGCGGTTTTGGGACTGATCCAGACGCTAATGGCCGCTGTAGGGATCATTTGCGAAGCAACGATTGATGAAGATGCGATCGATGTCACCCCGTTACTTGGATCGCTGGCTCCACTGATTGTCATTAGTCCGCTGTGTCTGTATTTGAGTGTTACCTATTTCCAGGTCGACAAAGTGCATGAACTCTGGCTATTAATTTTTCAGGTCCTGTGCGGGTTCTGGTTACTGCTGGTTATCGTAGGAGCCGTTTATCTGACACGACGCTGGGAAGTCGTTCATCAGCCCCTCTTAATTATGGTGATGGGTTATCTGTTGATGCTCCCGTTTTTCTTCGACCTGGCTTTTCGCCCGCTAAATAACACCGCCGAGGCCCTGCCTCCTCCCCAGGAATTACGAGGCCGACTTTACGACATGAAAAAACACAACACCCAAAGTCCCAGAGCCATCGATATCCTCCGCGATCTTTAATCTTGAAACTCTCAGCAAGCTACTCCACTTCCAGCAAAAAGACATTCTCAACTATCTGCTGAATTGTTCGTTCGCCGGCAAGTTTTTCAATTTCACTGAGCTCGACATTAATAAACAGGATCGGCAACGGTTGATCGAGAAACTGAGTCGGATCTTCCTGAAATGTGGTTGGGAATATTTTGACACCACCCCACTCCAGAGCTTTAAGATGATTCTGAAAGTGTGTATTTGCATCAAGATCAACATCCGGTGGTTCGCGATTAATGACTTTGTTTGAGTATTCCACGCCGCGGTCAAATGTGAGCATGGTTCGTTCTGGAGTCTTGACGAGTTCGTATCTGGCAATCAGCGGATTGAGACCTTGACCAACTACAATTTGACACTGCTGCGGAATGAATGGCTGAATGGTATGGAAGATTTCCGCATTCCCTCTGCGACTGTCCCAGCCATCTCCCTTCTTGATTCGTCTCGATAATTTTCCGCAGCCAACCGCGACAATCAGCCCCACCACTACCCAGGTGACAATTCCAGGCAGCGGTTGAATCCCTGCAACGCGCCGAAACAAAACCAGAATCCCACAGATGCCCAGCCACAAGATCACGATATAAGTGATATAGATGAACGCGGGATTGAAAAATACGTGCGAAATATGAAACAAAAAGATCGCGACTGCCGAGAGTAGAGGGAATGTCAAACCGGCTGGCCAGTCACTTTTCTGGAGAGAGACTCTCAAGAGGGACAGCATTCCAATTCCGGCAAAAAGTAGAATCAGAACCGAAAGGAAAATCATGATTTGAGAATTTCCATAAGGGAACAGATAACCCCAAGCATTTTTTGCCAGAAATTCAGGATCCCAGTTGAATAGTAAAAAACCAAAATCGTAGGGAACCGAACAATGATAACTGTATCCGGTTCGAAGCCAGCCTCCGAATTCCATTTTATTGAAGGCTAACAGTGCAATCACTAAGGGAACCGACCCCAAAGCAAGCCAGACAAGTTGCTTCACCGAATCTCTCCAGCGAATTCCATTGGCGAGCACAATTGCCAAACCGGCTGTCAGGCCAAGCAGCAGACCGGCTGGACGCACCGTGACACCGATGCCCAAGAAGACTCCCGCCAGAAAAATACGAAACCGATCTTGCGAATTCAGTCCCCACCAGGCTGCCATGAACAACAGCAGAGCCGGGCAATGGGACAGCAACTCTCGCGCATTGAGCTGTAAATCCGGCAGAAACAGGCAACCAACTGCAAATGGCACCGCGACACGCCGACCGCCATCCTTCAAACCGATCCGAAAGGCAAACAGAGCCGTGGCGATGATGCAGAATTCAGTCACTGAGAATAACGCGGCATTTGGCAACCCGATCCACTTGAGTGGAAGGAGAAAGAAAACGGTGAATCCAAATGGGTACCGCGGACGAAGGAATTCGCCTGCCGGATTCGGTTGAATGAAATATCCCTTCCCCTGAGCCAAATTCAAAGTCGCGTAATAAGGCTCTGCCGAATCTGGAATGATTCCCGGCAACCAGAGAGGATCGGGAATCGAAAGATAATAGCACGCACCCAGCCATGCGATCGCAATCGAGATTGCGAGATTCTGAGCTCGTTTTGAACGAATGATTTTTTTCATAAACCGCATGTGAATTGAATTTTCAGTCTGCCTGGAATCCAGCCGGGGCATGGCATCTGGCATTATCCTGCTGTCTCCCAACATTCCCGTTCCCGTGGAGGATCACGAAAGACTTTTGCTTTCCAGCCTGGGTCACATCCATAGTCTTTATAGCACAGGCATCCAGGAGACCAGTCGGGGAACATTCTGATCAGAAGCAGCAAAATCAATTGCGCGTCGATCTGCTCGTGAATTCCGCAAACCTCGATTCCAAAATCATCATGAATCGGATCGACTGAAGAATAGTGACTCAACCACTCGAAACCTTCTTCACTCAGTCGCTCCATGACCTCTGTACGAATTTCAAATAATTCTGGAGCGAATCGGAATGGATCCATAATACAACCTCGCAGGAAAGCAGGGCAGATTGTTCTTGAAAGTCAACATTTAAAACCTTCAGTCAATGTCACTCTCGGAGGGTCTATCTTTTGTTGAAACATTTACAGTACAGTCAATATTGGAAAACATCACGATTTAATTCGGAATTCCACTACCGTATTCTTCGTTTTCTCATTCGGCCTGTTGAGGTCTCAGCGACCAGTTCTATTATTCAATTTGGCTTTGCAGCCCAGTCTGGTGTGCCGAACCAGTCGTGCATTTCCTTTTCAAAAGGGGCGATCACATCAGCAGGTTCAGGAATATGACCACGATCTCCAGATTCGATCATCCACGTGTCGAGCGCGGCTCGCAGGCGAACCAGAGCCGCCTGATGTTCAGGAACTGCAGACTTGGCCAGGTTTTTTATTTCTTGAGGATCGGCCTGAACATCGAACAGCATTTCCTCAGGAAAGGGTTGCATCAACTCCAATGGAGGACCGGTCAGCTTGCCTTCTGCTTTCAGTTTACGCATCAGTGGTTTGACGAGAAAACATTTTTCCTTGTAACGATTTAACGTCTCGAAACCGGCTCCGGGAGTGAAGTTGCGAATGTAGTGATAACGGTTGTCGTGAACCGATCGCATTCGGATAACCGTTTCGTCAATGCGGTCCCGAGCCGCAAACGCATAGGTTCGCGGGGGATCGGCATTCGGCCCGAGAAAGATGCGGCTTTGCGTACCCAGTGGCGGTGAAATGCCAGCAATGGAAAGTGTTGTCGCCGTCATATCAAGCAGGCTGATCACGCGATCGCTGACAGTGCCGGACGACTCCTGACTGGTGAGAAAGGGAGAATTGGGGGCATCTCGAATAATGACCGGAACTCGTAAACCTTGATCGAACGGCCAATGAATGCCTCTCGCAGTAAGCCTTCCATTATCGGAAAAGAAGATGACAACCGTGTTGTCATCGAGTCCATCCGCTTTGAGTTGCTGAAGAATTTTTCCGATGCGGATATCAGTCCCGCTAATCGAATTCAAATACCGCGCCCATTCCTCTCGTACTATTTGATGATCGGGATAATACGGGGGTGGAGTGACGTTTTCAGGAGTTGCGATTTGAGGATGCCACTCTTCACCGACCCATTTCACGCGATCCTTCTCGGCTGATTTGCGATCATAGATATCATACTCCGCTTCGGGCATATTGACCTGTGCAAAAAACGGTTGATGAGATTTCAAATCGTCCCATTGTGCCGTGTCGTAAAGTTGGCCTTCGTTAACGAAGTTCAAATCGAGCTTGCCAGTTCCCACTTCGACATCCCCCAAATGGGTAATGTTAGCGGTGTAGTAGCCAACGTCTTTTAAACGATGCGTTAATGGTCGTATACCAGGTGGCAGTTTGAAATCATCATCGCGATGCGACCGCATGTTGTGTGTGTCGGTTGTCGTTTGATACATCCCGAGCATAAAGCAGGAACGACTCGGCGCACAAACTGGCGATGTCGAAAAGGCATTCGTGTAACGAATGCCAGACTCTGCCAAAGCATCGAGATTGGGGGTAGAAACATTTGCCTGCCCATAACACCCCAGATCATTCGAAAAGTTCTCGCCCACTATCCACAAAATATTCGGATGAGTTTGCTCGGCATTCGCACTATCATGTAAAGCTGCAATAGATAAAAAAGAGAAAGCAAAACAGAGTGTCTGGTGTGCAACGGATTTAAACATGACTTTTGACTCTCGAATGCAATGATAAGTCGATGAGATGGAAATGAACTGTTAGATTTTGCATAGCATAGTGGCTACTTCAATTAAATATTGCTAATTAAGATGACTGCACGATGTCTTTCTGCAGAATCATTGCTCAATATTCAGGAAATCCCTCAGTCTGGAAAACTTCCGGCTTCTCCTTCCCGCCTATCACAACATAGCCTTCTGCATGTTCTTTCTTCAGTACACAGAATCCGGTTTTTGGTCCCATGACTGAAATCGCGGAAGCGAGAGCGTCGGCGGTGATGCCGGTTTGGGCGATGATGGTGACACTGCTCGGAGTAGTCAGCCCCAGACCAGTTTCGGGATTCACGATGTGGGAATAACGGACGCCATCAATTTCAACATAACGGCTCGCATCCCCCGAGGTCGCGACCGAGCAGTTGACGAGTTTGAGATAGACTTCGGGATCGTTATCTGATTTTCGCAGTGGGGCAACCGCAATGATCCAGGCTTCTTTTTCCGGCGGAGCGGCTGAGACGACAATATCGCCAGAGGCGTCGATCAAGGCGGACTTAATGCCGTGAGTTTTCAGAACACTCATCGCTTCATCAGCTGCGTAACCTTTGGCGATGCCTCCCAGGTCGAGTTGCAAATCGTTCTTCAAAAACGTAACTGTCCGCTCTGCCTCGTTCAATTCATAGAGACGATACTCAGTTTTTTCCAGGGCAGCCTGCAAAGCTTCCGCAACCGGCAAACTCTGCTTACGGTACGCGCGTCTCCATAAGTCGGTCAGATGTCCGACCGTCACATCAAATGCTCCGCCAGTTTTATGGGAAATCTGCTGTGAAGTCTGCATAACCTTGAACAGATCCTCACTGATCGAAACTGCCTGTCCGGCAATGGCTTGCGAACAGAGTCGATTCAGTTCGCTGTCGGGATCGTAATCGGATAGGATGAGATCGAGCTCTTTGACGCGGGCAAAGGCGGCCTTTTGTGCATCGATCGCGATTTGTTCAGAATC
>DOCI01000024.1:16979-18571 GCA_003503535.1 Planctomycetaceae bacterium | reverse complement strand
CATTTGTTCAGAATCGGCATAAAACTCAATTCGCCACGGTACACCCATCCGTATTTGTTGAAATTGGAATCGAATTGGTGCAGAAACCGGCTTTTCGGCAGCCAATGCTTGACAGTTTCCCGTCAACATGGAAATTATAAATAACAAACAGGCCGATATCAGAAGCCGTTGGAGAGAGTGGGGAGTGCGCGTGGGATTCGTTTTCCCCGACGATGGACTTTGTTCGGACCCCTTCCCCCAATCCCGCCTTCCCTCAAGCTTAAAATATTTCGCGGAAAGAATTGACGTATGCACCATTGGAATCGATTTCTAAGTTCGGGGCTTTCTCTTGGACTGGCCCTTCTCATTGTTTCACCTCTACAGGCTGAGGACAAGACACCCGCAGCTGATAAGGTGAAGTTCGATGCTTATACGGTCGAACTTCCCTACACCGAAGTCGCTTTCGAAATGCTGCCGATTCCCGGCGGCACCTTTGAAATGGGTAGCCCGGAAGATGAAGCCGACCGTCAGGAAGACGAAGGCCCTCAGCATCCTGTCACGGTCGAACCCTTCTGGATGGGCAAATGCGAAGTGACCTGGGACGAGTACGATACCTTCCGCTACAAACTCGATGTTCAACGCCGGGAACTGGCCGGTCTGGATGCGAATGAGAAAGACACGAAAGCCGATGCGATGACGCGTCCAACCAAAGAGTATCGTGATATGACCTTTGGCATGGGGCACGATGGCTATCCTGCCATTTGCATGACTCAACTGGCAGCCAAAGCTTACTGCGAATGGCTGACGGAAATCACGGGCGACTATTATCGCTTACCAACCGAAGCCGAATGGGAATACGCATGTCGCGCTGGCACCACCACTGCGTATTCTTTTGGCGATGATCCCGAGATGCTCGACGAGTACGCCTGGTACTACGACAATGTCGACGAAGTCTATCAGAAAGTCGGTCAGAAAAAGCCGAACCCCTGGGGCCTGCACGATATGCACGGCAATGTTGCCGAGTGGACTCAGGATCAATACATTTCCGATTTCTATTCGACATTCCCGACCGATCAACCAACTCTCAACCCGGTCGCTGTCGTAAAGACACTCTATCCCCGTGTTGTCCGCGGCGGTTCCTGGTACGACGATCCCGATTTCCTCCGCAGTGCCTCACGACAAAAGTCCGATCCGCTCTGGAAAGTCCGCGATCCACAACTTCCCAAAAGTATGTGGTATCACACCGATGCGCTGCATGTTGGCTTCCGTGTCATCCGTCCTGTTCGGCGTCCGCTGGAAGATGAAATCAAGCGAAACGTATTTCTGTCAGACCCTCCGCCAGAGTTGATGAAGTAATGTTGGGTTGAAGGTTGATGGTTTACAGTTGAAGGCGTAGCAATTTTACATTGCTACGCCTTTTTTTGTTCATCAGGAATTTCTGGTGAATTGCTCCATTTAAACATTGGGTTGTGTGCCACTGGCTTTGCCAGTGCAAGTAGATCGCAGGTTGGGTTACGCGTTCCGCTAACCCAACCCTCAACTGTAGCGTGGCGGGGGCGCTCCGCTTCAACGGAAGCCCCCGGAAGTTCGACGATTCGGGGGCTTCTCTTCGA
>DOCI01000024.1:12336-16933 GCA_003503535.1 Planctomycetaceae bacterium | reverse complement strand
ATATGATTGTTTTCCGTTCTACTTTTGGAACACGGTATAGGCTCAGTCGGCAATTGGCGAAACGTTCCTGTACGTTTGGTTTCGAGCAATCCTGTTTTCTGGCGAAAATGTCATATCTGCAAATATTGATTCTTCAAACACTCGTCTTGACGCCAGAAGCGGAACTTGCGAAAGTTCGCCTCATCGCACGTGATGAATGTCCTGGATGACATTGATGCGGGCGGTGAATGATCCGAAATGATTTGTGCATGGAGCACATATTCGAACAAAATTGAGGACCGAATTCACGGTCTGACGTTACGACGACTAGCAAAGGAGTGCCTGACGTGAAACGATTGACTCTCTTGACCCTGTGTCTGGGGTTCATTGTATCCCTGACCGCCAACGTTTCGACCACGCAGGCCCAGCAGCCTGGTGCCGATCAGCCCAAGCGTAATGTGGGTCTGATCGATATGGCGACGTTGTTCAAGGATTACCGCAAATTTTCTGACATGCGTGATCAGCTGCGAAACGACATCAAAGCCAGTGATGAAAAAGCCAAGTCGATGAGCGAACAGCTGCAGGCTCTGCAGAAGACTCTCAAAGATGGAACCTACACAGAAGGTACTCCTGAGTACCAGAAGCTGGAATCTCAGTTGATTTCACAATCAACTCAGTTCGAAGCGTTCCGCAAAACTCAACAGCGTGATTTCCTGCGTCGTGAATCCAAGATTTACAAAGACGTTTACATGGAAGTTGTCGCCGCTGTTGGACAGTATGCCTCTTACTACAACTACGATGTCATCATTCGTTTCAGCCGTGATGGTGTCGACGAAACCGACAATGCACAGGAACTGATTCAGAACATGAATCGTCAGGTGATCTGGCACAACAGCAAGATCGACATTACCGATGCCGTCCTGAAGTACCTCAACCAGAAGTACGGTCCTGCCACTGCAGAAGCTCCTGGCAAGACTGTTCAATAATATTTATCGTGTTTCATCAGAGATACGATTGACACTCCCTGGGAGTTCTCAGGCTATGAACAAAACGAGTCGATGCCATCGTGCGTATCGGCTCGTTTTTTTATATAAACAAAACCCCGAAGCGTCAGCGAGGGGACAGCGTTGAGTACATCGTTCAGGCACGACCTGACGAATTTTGACACCCTTACAGGCAAGAAACGCAAGCGAGTGTGTCAGAGAGGTGTGCCACAGTTGGTCTGCCCAGCAGTGCTTGATTGAATGATGAACTCAACCAGTAGGCTACGGCCTGACAATTTATTACGGATTGTCATCAATGATCAACATCGTCAAGGAGTGACGAATGAAACAAGATCGATATCAGCAGACGATTTCAAAGACGACCTCCGTCCAGGGATTCGGGCTGTTCACGAATGCCGATGTCACCGTGACCTTTCTCCCGGCTGAGGAGAATACAGGAATCGTTTTCGAGCGAATCGATTTGCCGGGTCATCCTCAGATTCCAGCCGATATCGAGTTTATTGCAGCCGAAGAACGTCGCACTAAACTCGTCGATGGGCCGGCTTCGGTGGAAATGATTGAACATGTGATGGCTGCTCTGGCTGGATTACAGATTGATAATTGCAGGATTCAGGTAAACAGCCCCGAGCTTCCCGGTTGCGACGGTTCCGCTCTACCCTATGCGGCTGCATTACTCGATGGCCAGCCGATTTCTCAATCCGCAAAACGGAACATTATTGTCATCAATGAAGAAAATACAGTTGAAGAAGGGGATGCGGTCATTTCGACAGCCCCCTACTTCAGTGGACTTCGAATCAGTTACGATTTGAATTACGGTCTCAACTCCTGCATTCTTCCACAGCTGGCTGATTTCAGTATTACACCCGAAACCTTTGTGACAAAAATTGCTGCGGCACGCACATTTGTGCTCGAACAGGAAATTGAGTATCTGCAGCGACAGGGTTATGGTCAGAAGGTGACTACCGCTGACTTACTCGTCTACGGCGAGAATGGCCCTGTTGGAAATTCATTACGGGCACACAACGAATGTGCCCGGCACAAACTTCTGGATTGCCTGGGAGACCTCGCACTTTGCGGATGTGATGTTCAAGGACACATTCGCGCGTTTCGCAGCGGACATCGACACAATCATCAGCTGGCCAGGCGACTGAAACAAATGGTTCCGTATCAAAGCGAACAAACGATTAAAGCTGCTTGAAATTATAGAATTAGACCCGTTTCCAAAGTCCCCTTTGGGAACAGGTAGTAAAAAGACAAATCTATCTTGTAAGTATTTTGAGTTGAGAGGAATTGAGATGAGTCAGTTACATAAAATTCGCATGGCTGTCATCGGTGTCGGCGCATTGGGGCGTCATCATGCACGAATTCTGGCAAATATGGAGGGAGTCGATTTAATCGCGGTTGCCGATCCCAATGCCGCTCAAGCTCAGGCGGTTGCCGAACAACATCAGACCGACTGGGTGACCGACTATTCTGAAATCATCGATCAATGCGATGCCGTCACCCTGGTCGCACCAACGTTCCTGCATCATGAAATTGCCTCGAACTGTTTGAAGCAGGGCAAGCATATTCTGGTTGAAAAACCGCTCACTGCCGATGTCGCTCAGGCTCAGGAGCTGATTGAACTGGCCCTGGATCACGATTGTGTTTTGCAGGTTGGTCACATCGAACGCTTCAACCCGGCTTTCGAATTGCTGTGTGATTCCCTCACATCGGTTCCACGCTATCTACGGGCAGAACGGCTCAGTCCGTTTCCATTCCGTTCCCTCGACATCGGTGTGATTCACGATTTGATGATTCACGATATCGAATTGATTCTCCACTTAACGGGCACCATGCCAACCAAAGTCGAAGCGTTTGGCTCGCAAATCATGGGCGCTCATGAAGATACCGTCCAGGCACGCCTGCAGTTTCCGGGTGGCAGCGTTGCCGATATCACAGCCAGCCGAGTGAATCCGGAACCGCGCCGGAGTTTGAGTGTCTGGACAAGCACGGAAAACCTCACCGCCGATTTACACACGCGTCAGGTTTCCATCCAACGGCCTACTCATTCAATGTTGACCGGTCCAGCGATGGAAGACCGCATGCGAGCCGGAGAAGATGTCGCGGAATTGCGGACCCGTGTGTTTGGAGAATTCATCGAAACCGAAACCATTCAGGCTTCAGAGGAAGATGCCCTCACCGCAGAACTCCTCGAATTCACCAACTGCGTCCGCAACAATACACAACCCCGCGTGGACGGCAAAGCCGGCTTGCAGGCAGTTCAAGTCGCCGACCGTGTGCTCGAATCTCTGCAAAACAATTGCATTAATGCTCGTTTACAAGCGGTCAAACAAAAACGCGTTGCGTAATTAAACGATCGTGTTATTTTGATGACAGGGATGCTCTAATTACTTCACCAGTGAGGAATGGTAGCTTCTGTTCTCCCTGGAGAGAAGGTGGCTGCAGGCTGGATGAGGGAGATGCTATGCACTCAATCCCTTCAAGTCGATGTGGCAAATGCTTTCCCACTGTCCAATAATTTTCCGTGTGATCCAGGGGATCTTGAGACGCAAGAATATTGCGTTATGAGTCTCTCTTGCTTCGTCATTGACCGAACTTGCGATGGGATTACTTCGTTCTCCTTCATGTAAGCAAAAAGAGTTCAGCCGATGGTCATTTGATGCGTTGTCTCTCTTTGCACTTCGCAGGAAATCTGCCGGGCTGTTCTGCTTAAATTATTTGCTTTTCCTGTAAGTTTCAGCTGATTCAAGTTACCAATACCTTTGAAAGAAGGTTTTGCATTGCTTGATGACGATCAAAAATCACTGTTCATGGCCTGGCTGCAGGAGCATAGCTCTGCGGTGATGAAGGTCGCGCGGGCTTACACGTTGACCAGTGAAGAGTGTCAGGATCTGGCTCAGGAAATTCTTTTGCAGGCGTGGCAATCACTGGCGAAGTTTGAGCGGAAGTCGGCTCCAGCGACCTGGTTTTATCGGGTCGCTTTGCAAACGGCCATGAACTGGCAGCGCAAAGATAAGCCACGTCGATCGTTACAGAAGCCTTTGCTGGAAGTCCAGACAATCTCTGATAGCAATTTCGGAATTCAACAGGTTCAACAGCAGGAAGTCGTGGATCAGCTTTATAAGGCGATCTCTCAACTCCCCAGGGGCGATGCGGCTCTGGTGCTGCTCTATCTCGATGAGATGAGTTATCGCGAGATGTCAGAAGTGCTGGGCATCTCAGAAAGTAATGTCGGTGTGAAATTGAACCGAGCGAAAAAAGCCTTGAATGAATTGATGAAAGGCACAAACGATGAACACTGAACAACCTCAGGAGCCGGATGATTTTCAGCAGGCCTGGCAAGCTCAGTCCTCGAAAACACGCTTGACGATTGATGCCGATTTGCTGATCCGGGAATTTCTGCGTAACCAAAGTGGTTTCCAGAATACGATCTTTTGGCGAGACTTTCGTGAAGTCGCTATCGCACTGATCATGATTCCGGTGTGGATCTATCTGGGGATTGCGAATGCACTTCCCTGGACCTGGTATTTGACGATCTCTGTGCTGATTTGGATCGCGGGTTTCATGATCGTCTATCGCATGAGGTACATGCAGAAGCCGAGCGAGATTGC
>DOCI01000024.1:9141-12235 GCA_003503535.1 Planctomycetaceae bacterium | reverse complement strand
GCCGCTGATTAAATGCGTTCAGCGATCATTGATCGAACAGGAAAATCAAATCTGGTTATTGCGAAACATTGTGTGGTGGTATCTGCTGCCGCCAACACTTTCCATAATGGCGTTTTTTGCACAGGTAATCTTTACTCCTGATATTCCGCTGGTCGATGCGGGAGGCTGGTCAGATTTTCTGGCCCGCCTGATCGTATTCCTGAGTATGTCGCTGTTAGTGATTGTGATTTATTACTTTGTCTATCTCATCAATCAACATGCGGTAAAGACCCAGTTAGAACCTCGTCGGCTGGAATTGCTGGCACTTTTGAAAAGTCTGGAAGATGAAACCAATGGCGACATCAACGGGGAATATCCGCTGTTAACAGGACCGAATTCTTTTGCGGTCTCTCCTCGCAGATCATTCGCTTCTTATTTAATCGCTGCCATCATCACATTGTTTGGTATGTCTGGTATTCTTTTCATGGCCTATCACCTGGATGACATCATTCTCCATGAGATGAATGAAGAGTATTCGAAACTTTCTCCCTTCGCGGCTGTACGATGGGAAGAAGATCAGCCGGAAGTGAGAGTCGATAACGAATGGTATCGGCTGATTTCGATCAATGACATTCCCTCTGAAGAGATTGTGACTTATAGCCAGGAAACTTTTGGGGATCTGTGGCAAAAGAGATTCGAAGAAGATCTGGTCGAGTTGTTAACTCGAATGGGATATGAGCCGGGAAATAATGTAACGCTGGTCGTAGAGTCACCCGGAACATCTGAGAAACAGGTTCTCAAAGATGTATCGATGACAAGAGAAAACCGGCGGGCGATTCGGAATACGGCTCAGGCAAGAGAGCAGAATTTGCCCTGAGAATGCACCTCGCTCAAAGTTGTCCATTCTGCCTGTGGAGGAGGAAATCACAAATACTCATCGTGATGACAAGAGACGTCAACTCCTGCGAAAGTCCAATCATTGAGATCAGGAATTTCATTGAAGCGTGAAGAATCTCTATTCGTGGGTCATTTGATGCCTGCAGATTGATTTTGAATCCTGAAGCGTAATGGCCTGGCATTTGACTCGCCACTGCATTGCATTTCTCGTTAAACTGAAGCTGGACACTGTCTTCAATATTCACATCTGCAGGATTTTCCATCATGCGCTCACTTATCCGGCTTTCCCTGATAGTAATATTCACCCTCGCATACACGCAGCCGCTTCCTGCACAGGCTCCCTCTGCTGAAGAACTGGAGACGCTCAAAAGCCAAACGAAGATCATGCGGACGAAGTTAGAAGAGATTGGGGAGGTGTGGAAAAAAGGAGGACGGCGTCACGGCGTCTCCTATGTGATCGATGGCGAACAATTCATGAGTGACTATGCCGACCTTTCCGTGCATGTCAAAGCTCTCGAATGGATTTTGAAGCATGATGAGTTCAGTAATAAGGCGACCATCAAGCAGGCCAACGCCGTTGTGCAGCAAGCCGATGGATTGTTGAGAGAGATTCAGGGAAAAAGTGAACGGCAATATCGAGCAGGACGACAGATTTGTGGTTATATCTCGGAAGTCGATCACTCGGTTCAGCCTTATGCGTTAACGCTTCCTCAGGATTTCGATCCCGATCGCTCACGAGCGAAACGGATGCCCCTTTACGTCGTCCTGCATGGTCGCGGGGGGCAGAACGAAGTTGGCTTCATCTCAAAGAATGCAGGCAAAGCTCCCGGCGAGAAACAGACCTGGATTCAAATTGATGTCTTCGGTCGCATCGACAATGCCTACCGCTGGGCGGGTGAAACGGATGTCTTTGAAGCGATCGCCGATGTCTCCCGACGATTCTCGATTGATGATAAGCATATCACTCTCTGGGGATTCTCGATGGGAGGAGCCGGGGCCTGGCATCTGGGTGTGCATCACCCCGACAAATGGGCCTCAGCCGGAGCCGGAGCCGGGTTTGTCGATTTCTATATCTACCAGAAAAAGGATGAGAAACTGCCAGGCTATCAGGACAAACCACTGCGAATTTACGATGCGATTAACTACGCAATCAACCTGGGTGAAGTCCCGTTTGTGGGTTATGGAGGCGATCAGGATACGCAGCTCAAATCAGGCCAGTTAATGCTCGAACAGGCCGAGAAGAACAATGTTCCACTCAAGTTGATCATTGGAAAAGACATCGGCCATAAATTCACGCCAGAAGCCGAGGCGGAGTTTCAGGCATTTCTGGCAGAACATAATCGGGAAGGCTTGCCAGCTTACCCGGGGCCTAAGAAAATCCGCTTCATCACTTATACGCCGAAATACAATAAGTGTCACTGGCTGGAGATTGAGGAGCTGGACGAAACCTATCAGGAAAGCCTCGTCGAATCGGATTATGATGCGACCGATGGAACATTGAATCTGGAAACCAGGAATATCCGCATGATGAGCATCAGTCGGGATATCGCCGACCAGATTTCCATTGATGGCGAACCCCCATTGCCCTTACGGGATGCCGCCGACGATTTGCTGCCTTCAGTCTATTATGAAAAACTCGATGCCGGCTGGGAAGTTCTCGACTACGATGAATCCCGCGACTATCAGGAGAATGGCAGCGGTCGCAAACGGCACAATGTTCAAGGTCCGATTGACGATGCCTTTATGAGTTCGTTCGTTTGCGTTCGCGGCACGGGAGTTCCCTGGTCGAAAGAGCATCAGGCCTGGGCGGACTGGACCTTAAAGCGTTTTGACAATGAATTTGATAAATGGATGCGTGGCGAAGTTCGTGTCATTGACGACAATGCCGTTACGCTCGACACCATGCTGCAATCCAACCTTATCCTCTTCGGCGATCCCGGTTCCAACTCGATGATCAATCGCATTGTCAAAGAGTTGCCTGTCGAGTGGACGAAAGATTCGATCACGATCAACGGAAAAACCTGGCCCATGTCGCAGCATGGACTGGCGATGATCTTTCCGAATCCGCTCAATCCTCATAAGTATGTTGTCATCAACTCCGGCATGACAACCCACGAAGCCGACTTCAAAGCCAGCAACTCCTGGCTGTTCCCCAAACTGGGCGATGTTGCAATTCTCAAATTCAAGAAAACCGACAAGGGCTACGAAGAAACAATCT
>DOCI01000024.1:7642-8948 GCA_003503535.1 Planctomycetaceae bacterium | reverse complement strand
AAATATTGAACCGCCAAGACGCCAAGATAAACAAGAAATCAAAGTGATTGTGATCTCTAAAGGATCAATTTATTTCTACCACGAAGGCACTAAGAGATTTTTGATTCAGGGAAATCTAAGACAAAACAAAGATAAATCAATCTCATGATTAAAGAATTTGAGGTGATGCTGTTACAGAACTCTTAGTGCCTTTGTGCCTTCGTGGTAAAAAAGATTCACCACATTACGATACTCCCGTTCTTTAAGCTCTCTTTCAAATTGGCGTCTTGGCGGTTCATCTCATGATTAAGACGAGTAATCTCTACTGGATTGTGCTCTTCCTGTTCTGTTCAGTGAATGTTATCCAGGCTCAGCCGATGGGATTGTTGACCGGCTCTGAACTCGAAAAGAAACTGGACGAGTGGACTTCGGTAACATTTTTGGAAGTCGATGAGACGTTTGCCGATTTGTGTCAGCAGATCAGTTCCAGTCAGTCGATTTCGATTGTGCTCGATCGGCGGATGGATCCCGGAAGAGAGGTAACATTACAGTTGCCCATTTCCGGATCGCTGAATGAAGTTCTGCAAAAAGTGGCGCGTGATCAACAGGCGGTCGTCGATCAATTGGGCGATGCATTTGTGATTGTGCCGGAGTATCGGGCTCAGATTTTGCGAACACTCGCGGCAATGCACGAAGAGAACCTCAAAGAGTTCGTTCGCAAAGCCCCCTCACAGGAACGGTCGCAGTGGTTGACTCGCCTGTTAAGGCGCAAGGAATACTCATGGCGACGATTGAGTGAACCACGTCAGTTGATTGAATCACTGGCTGAGGAAGCTGAGTTTGCCATCAATAATCCTGAAGAGATTCCACACGACTTATGGCGTGCGAATCGAATCCCGGCTACTAACCCGATTGAACTGATTTCTCTGTTTCTCTTTCAGTACGATTTGAGTTTCCAGTGGGAAGCCGATGGTTCGATGACCATCATTCCCTTGCCTGATCAAATTGCAGTGACGAAAAAATATCGCCTGCCTTCTGCTCAAATTAAAACCGTGGAAGAACGCTTTCAGAAAGATTTCCCAGCTGCCACTTATGCTGCTCGTGGTAGTGGGAATATCGAAATCTCAGGCTCTGCTGAACTTCACGATGCGATAAACGCCTGGCAATCGGGTAAGCCTGAGAAAGAATCAATGAGAGACATCGCGTGGAAGGATAAGCGGTACACTCTGAAAGTCGAGCGCAAGTCGCTCTCAGTTGTGCTGGCCTATCTTAAAGAAGCGGGTTTGCCAGTCGTTTACGATCTCGAAGCGATGAAAGCTCGTGGTGT
>DOCI01000024.1:4461-7523 GCA_003503535.1 Planctomycetaceae bacterium | reverse complement strand
CGAAACGACACAGGCCGATGCTCAGGAATTGTTCGAGAAAATCTGTGGGCCGTTTCGACTGCCGTTTCGCGTGACCGACGAAGCGATACTAATCGATCCTGAGGATTGATATAGCAATACAGTCGATCCACAGGATTGAAAAAGTAACACCGCCGGATCCTCAAGATTGATTGAGTCGCTCTTTCATGGCCGCCAGTTCGAGTTCGACTTCGCTGTGCCTCATGTTTTGTGCGGTTTCACTGAGAGAGCCGTATTGGGAATCAGCCGATTCGCTTCCACCCAAATCGTTCAACTTACGGCGAGCTTCTGCCAGCCGTGCTTCGAGAGCCCGGTAGGTTGTCATCAAGGCTTCGTAAGTCGAGTTGGCAACGCTGACCTGCTGTTCGAGACCAGCCATCAAATCGCTGGCTTCTTTTTTACGATACAGGGCCATGCGAGCCCCGTTTTCATCGTTGGCTTGCAGCAATTGAATCGCCTGCTGATCGAAATGTTCAGCTTGTTCCCGCGATTCATCCAACTCCGCAACCAGCCGTTGCCGACTCTGCTGAGCGGATTGCACAGAACGCTGTGCTCCTCCCAGACCTTCTTCCATTTCACGAATCACGTCCCGCAGCGTCCCCTGCGGATCGTCGGAATCCTTGAGCAGAGCGGTCAAACTACAGGTAACAATATCGGTTAAACGACTGAAATAGGGCATTCTCGTACTTATCCTGAAGGAGCCGGGATCGTCGGATTGTTCGCAGTGTAATCATTATTGCCTGGCCCTGCACGTAACGCGAATCATTCCAGAAGAATTTGAACGGAATGAGCCTGCCAGCCTCTCAGGCAGGTTTTCATTCCAGACAAACGTCCTAAACTGTGAAAATGAGAAACGCAGTTAAATTTCTGCGGGATCACTGAAATTATAAAAAAAGACATTTTCATGATCAACTTTTCTAAACATCTGTTTAACCCGAAGAATGCCTGTCGTTATGTCGAGTCTTTATTTGTTTGATGTGGATGGAACACTTCTGAATTCCGGCCGGGCTGGTCAGGCGGCAATGGAAGAAGCTCTGCAGATTGAGTTTGGTATCACCGAGACGGATTGCGATATCCCATATGCCGGGCGGACCGATCGGGCGATTATTGATGATCTGCTCAAATGGCACAAAATCGAGGATACGCCGGAAAACTTTCAGACCTTTCAAACCCGCTATTTCGAACTGCTGCCCAAGCATCTCGGCAGCCGTGGTGGACGCGTGCTGCCAGGCGTGACGGAAGTGCTTGAGATCATCACGAAAGAATCGAACGACTGGACCGGCTTATTGACCGGCAACTTCGAACGCAGCGGCTGGATGAAAGTGCAGCATTTCCACATCGATCATCACTTCAGCTTCGGAGCCTTCGGCGACGTCCACGCTAACCGCGACGACGTCGCCCGCCTCGCCTCCCAAACTGCGACCGACCGACACGGCGATGCGATCAAAACCATGTGGGTAATCGGCGACACCCCAGCCGACGTCCAATGCGGCCGAGCCATCGGCGCCAAGGTCCTCGCAGTTGCCACCGGACATTATTCCCTGGAAGAACTCGAAGCAAGCAAACCGGATGCAACGCTGAGTGACATGAGCGACGCGGCTCGGGTTGCAGAGTTGCTGTTGGGATAAACTCCACAGGACAGGCTTCCAGTCTGCCTGCATTCGGCATGCAAGATTTTCACGGGTGACCCCGAAAGAGATCTCACCCATGTACGGTGAAGCCTCTTCTGCATTCTGCACTCAACCGACAAAGTCGGCCAGGCCACCCACGAATACTTTGAGTTTCTCAGTGTTAACCAGGCTAATTAATGACACACTCGCTTGCGCTTCGTGCTTGTCGTTCATCCCCTCTACCCCCACTCATCACTCATCTCTTCATTCAGCTCAAGCCATTCCTCTTCCAGAGTGGCGATTTCGGCTTTGAGGGATTCCAGATGTTCGTGCGTTTTCTGGGCTTCGGTGGGATCAGTCATGGTGACGAACTTTTTCTGAATGGCCTGGCGTTCGTCGTCGAGGGTGGCGATTTTCTTTTCGATTTTGTTGAGCTGTTTGCGGGGATCTTTCGAGCCCCGTTTCTTTTTGGCTTTGCCCGATTTCGGAGCCGGTTCATTATTTGCCGCTGCGGAGCCGCCGGCTCGTTCAGCTTCGTGATCGTCAATTTCTTTTTCGACGCGATACAGATACGAATCGTAATCACCCGGATAATAGGCGACCCGTCCATCCTGTACTTCAATCACCTGCGTACAAACCCGCTTCACAAAGTGACGATCGTGACTCACGAAGATGACGGTGCCGTTGTAGTTCTGTAGAGCATCGGCCAACGCTTCGAGAGTTTCGACATCGAGGTGGTTCCCCGGTTCATCGAGAATCAGCACGTTGCAACCGGTGAGTAGCAGGCCCGCCATACAGAGTCGGGCGCGTTCGCCCCCGCTCAGCACTTTGACCGGCTTTTCGATCAGCGGACCGCGAAACAGGAAACTGCCCGCCACTTCGAGCAGCTGTTGCGTCGTCACGCCGAGGGCGGCTTCACTTTCTAAATATTGTTTGACAGTCCAATCCTGCGGCAGCGACGTATAAACGTGCTGGGCGTAGACGCCGAGTTCGCAGTTGTAACCCCATTTCGGTTCGCCTTCGATGGTCGGCAAAGAGCCGACGAGTGTGCGGAGTAATGTTGTTTTTCCCTGACCGTTATCTCCCACAACCGCAGTGCGGGTGCCGTGATCGATTTCGAAACAGACATTCTCAGCGACGACATGATCGGGATAACCAATCGTCACTCCCTCACATCGCAGCGCCACGCCTTTACGTAGTTCGACATTGGGCACCCGAATGCGGACGTTTGACTCGGACTGTTCGAGTTCAATCAGTTCGAGCCGATCGAGTTGTTTCGCTTTGTTGCGGGCCTGGGCAGCTGTATTGGCATTGGCCCGATTCTTATTGATGAACCGTTCGAGCTGCTTCATTTTCGCCTGAGTCGCTTCGTTCACGCGTTCATCGTGTTCGCGTTGAACCTGCTTGGCTTCGAGAAATTTTTCGACATGGCCG
>DOCI01000024.1:1198-4383 GCA_003503535.1 Planctomycetaceae bacterium | reverse complement strand
TTTTTTCGACATGGCCGGTGAACATCGTCAATTGACCGCGAGCCACTTCGAGCGTGTGAGTACAGGTCGCTTTGAGGAAGCCACGATCGTGAGAGACGATGAGGGCTCCCCCTTTGAAGTGCCGCAGAAAGTGTTCGAGAAGAATCTGCGTACGCAGATCCAGGAAGTTGGTTGGTTCGTCGAGCACGAGCAGATTTGGATCGTGCAGCAGTAAAGCCGCCAGCTTAACACGGGTCTGCCATCCGCCGGAAAGCTCTTTTACGGGACCTTCGAGATAGTCCCCCTTGATCTCGAACTCCGCAGCAACTTCCCCACATTTCCAGTCGGGTTCGCCGGTATCCCGCATCAGAAAATCGAGAGCAGATTCGCCAGGCTCAAACGGATCGTGCTGTTGCAAATAGCCAATGCGTAAGGACGGATGCCGAATAATTTCGCCACGGTCGAGCTCTTCATTTTCGAGAAGAATCCGACAGAGCGTCGACTTCCCGGCTCCGTTGCGACCGATGATGCCCACTTTTTCGTTCGACTTGAACGCGACTTCGGCGTGGTCAAGCAGGGCCTGAGAGCCATAACTTTTGCAGGCATCTTGTACCTGGAGAATGATTGCCATGATTTTTGAAGGTGGAAGGTAGAGGGAGGAAGGAGGAATGTCATTACATCGATATACACATCGAATATTCAGTTATCCATGCGTTCGAGATATTTTAATAGTGAAGTTTGTTCTTTGTAATTGACCATTCCGCCTTCAACCTTCCGACTTTCGCCTTCAATCAATGAGCATCTTCCACATGTGGGCCCATTTGCGACATGAGGTAATTCTGGATGCCGATTTTTTCGATCAACTCGAGTTGAGATTCGAGCCAGTCGACATGTTCTTCGGATTGGACCAGGATTTTTTCCAGCAAATCGCGGGTGCCGGGATCGTTTTCGTCGTAACAGACTTTGATCCCTTCGCGGTAAGTGTCGCAGCCCTTCATTTCAAGTGTCAGATCGTACTCGAACTGCGATTTGACATCGTCGCCGACGCGGATGACATCGTAACGGGCGATTTCGGGAACCCCTTCGAGGAAGAGGATGCGATCGATCAGCCACTCGGCATGTTTCATTTCGCCCATCGATTCGCCGTAGTGCTTATCGCCCAGAATATGCAGTGCCCAGTTGTGGCACATTTTCGCCTGACAGAAATACTGGTTAATGGCAGTCAACTCGATGGTTAAACCGGCGTTCAACGCATCGACAACCTTGGAACTCCCCTTCATCACGCTCTCCTAATGGATTGATTGTTCAATTTGAGAGGTATTATAAGACTTCCGCAGACCTCCGCCAACTCTCGCAGGCGGATTGAATGAAATGAGATTAAATCCATTGAAGGGCCACGCTTTCAGAAATATGAACCACGGATGAACACGGATAAACACAGATTTTCGAGTATCTCCAACAATGAATATCGAGAATCCGAATACAGGCACGACGCGCAATCGCGTGTATCATTGCAGCACCGGACATACGCGATTGCGCGTCGTGCTTGCAGGTTTTCAGAAATTAACCGTGCCGTGAATTTTCAAAATGTTTCGCAGAATGATTAAATTCGGCTCAAGTTCTCAAGTCGCCAATCCGGGCTAAGTCCATGACTCACAACGGGTTGTTGCAGCCGACTCTGCTGAACTTGATGTAAACTTTGCAATGAGAACAATTTTTTGAAATTCTCTTCTCAGAGATCCCAGAGTGCGGTAGAGTTCCCGTCCTACACGACTGATCCACGAAAACCCTTCTGTCAGTTGTTCGAAAAAATCTCAATGAGTGTTCTTCGATTCCTGAAGACCTCATCCCATCCCTGAAAACACTTCCAATTGCCCCAACTTCCAATTGAAATCGTCGCGCGTCCCCCCGGACTGCTCGTGGTTTCAGGCGAAGGAGCCCTTCCCATGAACTGGATCCGTTTTTCTTTTTTCTGTTCCTGCTGTGCACTGGCACTGACACAGGTCGCCTGCAATGGCATGCCGCGACGTCAACTCCGGATGAGTCAGCAGCGGGCGATGCGTTTATATGCTGAGAACCAGGAACTGTTGAACGAAAGTTCCAACCTGGCGATGCAGTCTCATCAGTATGAGCAATCCATGAACGCGATGGCTCAACAGCAGCACCTCATGGAACAGCAACTCGCCAACATGAAAAACAATCTGGATATTGCCAACAATCGTCTGGTCAATCTGCAGAGCGAACGGGGTGAACTTCATAACCGTTACAAGAATCTGCTCATCCGATCCCGAGCAGGCGACAGTCCCCTTTCCGAAGAAGCAACCCGTCGCTTCCAGGAACTGGCCCGAAGATATCCCGACTTCGAATTCGATCCGATCACCGGCGTCAGTAAGTTTCATGCCGATATCCTTTTCTCATCCGGCAAAGCGAACCTGCGGGAATCAGCCGTGCCGTTGCTGAGAGATCTGGCCGCGATTATGAACGATGGTTCTGCCCGCAGCCTGAACATGCTGATTGTCGGTCATACCGATGACCAGCCGATTCACAACGCAGGGGCCAATCATCCAACCAACTGGCACCTCTCCACGAACCGAGCCAACTCTGTATTACTCACATTGAAAGAAGCCGGCATCGCCGACCATCGTATGGGAGCAGCTGGCTATGGCGACACCCAGCCGATCGTCACCAACGCGAGCAGTCATGCCCGTCAACGAAATCGACGCGTCGAAATCTTCGTCCTCGCTCCCGATGCCGTCATCGCCGGCTGGGACCCCCGACACGTCCGCTAACAAGCGTTCCGCTTGACCGGGGCATACAGCATTTAGAAATGCTCTAAGCACACAGATAGAAATGTCTGTGTGCTTTTTTTGATCTTGATTCCATTAGCGGATAAGTTGAATACATGATTTATTCTGATGACAATTCTGCTTTCGACCGCGTCGCAAATATCAACCAGATAACTCCAAACACAATTCCAATGGAAGAAGCCATCAGCCATGTGATCGGCAGATGAGATTGTTCGACGGTGCCAATATTCCAACCCGAGAGTTCTTCTCGAAAGCGGGCGAGTGTGAGTAACGTCGAATTATGAATAACGTGTAAGAGAGCAGGGGCGAGGATCGAATTTGTGCGGACCGAAACCCAGCCGAGCAGCAGTCCCATCATTGTACTCGGGACGACTCGTTCCGGGGCAATCCCTCCCGCCA
>DOCI01000024.1:0-1022 GCA_003503535.1 Planctomycetaceae bacterium | reverse complement strand
CCCGCCAGCACGACATGGAAGAGCCCAAACGCGAGAGCAGTTCCACAGATCGTCGCCATCCGTCCGGCTGAACGTCTCCAGCCTGAGAATAAAAAGCCTCGAAAGAAGAACTCTTCGCAAAGTCCAGGGATTACTCCCAAAGCAACAATGATCACCCATAAGGGAATCTGTTTCCAGGTTTCCAGTAACGATTTCACATTTTCGATTTTGGACGGATCGAGTGTCTGCAAACCGAGTGCTTCCAGAACGACCACCACTTCAAAGACCCACGGCCAGGTGGAAAGTCCTAATAAAATCACGCCCGGCAATACCATCCAGTTTGGACGATTGATACGGAATGTCGATCGCAATTTCAGTCGCTGCCAGCAGGCAAACCCGATCGGAATTCCTACGAAGAGAAGAGCCGTCAGGCTGGCAGATGCGAGCAGTCGCTGACTCATCGAAACATCGCTCACTCGCTGTAATAATCCCGAGCAGACAAAGTAGAACGGAAACAATATTGCCAGGACAAAGGTGCTGTTTCCAAACGTCGGCTGATTCTCTATTTGATCCGGTCGCTCAAACAATTCCGCCCATCGCCCCCTGCTGCCCGTCGAAACCGCATCGGCCCCAAACAATTTTGCGGCCGCGGCCAGCAGTGTAAATGAATAAAGAAGTGTTGTCAGAAAAGCGATCGTCGCAGGCAGCCATCGGGCCTGTCCATCAAACAGATCCCGAGCCAGTAACAGCATATTGACCATCGGCACAAATGCGGTCATCTGATTCAACTCCGCCCCCGGCAACATAATCACAAACCCGGGAGCAATCGCCACCAGCAGTAATGGAATCAAATAGGCTTGAGCCTCCTTAAAACTGCGAGCCGAGCTGGTCACCATCAATAAGGCCGCTGAGAAGAAAACCGCAAACGCCGCCAGCACTGCAAACAGTTTGAGCAGTAGCAGAAAAGTCAGCCCCTCTGCCCCGAACAAAGTCCCTTCAATCTGCAGAACATACGCCGTGATCGTCATCGCGGTCAGGTTCAT
>DOCI01000269.1:6684-7435 GCA_003503535.1 Planctomycetaceae bacterium | reverse complement strand
TTTCAAATTAGAAAGCGTATTATATGACCCAATTTTCAACTTGTCGTGAACCTGTAGCTCAATTAAAAAACCACGGGAGAATGATTCTTCTCTCGTGGTTTTATTGTCCTTGGATCAAATTAACCGATTAGCCGCCGTAAAGTGAGCGGAAGAGATCCGAGTACTCCTGAGCTTCGCCGGGATAAGAATCCCAGAGGCTTTTCAGTGGGAAGTCCGCAGGGATTTCTTCACCCTGTGCCTGCTTACAACCTCTCCAGATCACAACCGATTTGAGACACTCTTCGCGGAAGTTGTCTTCCTGTTTCAACTCGGGCCATTCCCCCAGGATTTTTTCCATAGTGGTCATCCCCTGAGTCAGCAATCGCTCGGCTTCGTAAGTGTCCTGGCGATCAATAAAGGCTCGTTTTCCGAGAAACAGATTGCGGTGAGCTTCAATCGTTTCCGCTTCTGATTCCACGCGGCACAGCAGTCGCCAGTAACGATAGTTGGACATATTCTGACGACGGTTCACCCATTCATGTTTCTGCTCCAGAGAAACTTGATCGCCTTCTTCGTGGATAATCGCTTCCAGAATTTCATCATTGGCTTCGAGTACGATCGCCCCGGCTGGAGTCATAAAACGTTCTGAACCCCAGTCTTCGCGGAGTTCAGTGGATGCAACTTCCCATGCCTCTCGAATACGCTCAATTTCATCGAACTTTCCTTCTTCCTGGAAGGTGTTCGCATAATCGATTTGAGAACGAACCGGATA
>DOCI01000269.1:0-6537 GCA_003503535.1 Planctomycetaceae bacterium | reverse complement strand
ACACTCGGGCCAGTCGACTTTGTGATACGCCGGGTTGAAGCTCAACTTCGTTGGCTTTCTCAAACCAGTCCTTGGCCGCCAGATAGTTATCTTTTCCGTCGGGATTGACTTCAGGATCGGGACCACCACCTTCTCGGTTCGGGTCGTCAAGAAAGTAGCGACGGAAGAAGAGTTTTTCATCCGCCCGGCCAATCTTCTGTCCCAGAATTCGGCCACTTTCCCAATACAACTCGGGATATTTGTAGTTGCGATCGCTCCCTCTCATCATGAATTTGGCACCCTCTTTGACCCATTCATAACGGTCAGCGACGCCATCCCATTCCGCGGAAACATTGTAAGCCAGATTCCAACCCTGGAATTCCCACACCTGCTTGAAGTGAGGCTGCAACAGGACAATCGAATCGACAGTTGCACGTAAGCCAGCCCAGTCTTTTTGCGATTTCTGTTCGACAGCCTGTGACCACAGCATATTGGAGGCTATTCCCCGTAGTCCCAGCAGAACCAGGTTCATTGTTGCTGAGGCAGGATCGACATTTCCCAGGCTGGTTTCACCCAGGTCGTACTTGCTCCGCAGTTGAGCCAGTTTTCCACCCGAGTTCTCATCCTTACCGTTGCCCGGGGCTCCGAAATAGACGATCGGGGCCAGCAGGAGCACGATGATGATCAGATAAACCAATTTTCGCTGTTGTGATGAAATTCGGTTCATTATTTCGCTTCCATCTCTCTTAATTGCATCGAGAAGTACCCGAGGATTAAACAGGGAATCACAAAGGCCAGCGTGACGAGAATACTCGGCAGCAATGAGGCCTTCCATGGGACATCGAAGCCGTTAGCGACGAAAGGAACCATGTTATAATACTCAAATTGAGGGAATAAATATTGGACAGTCCAGAGGAAACCGAGTGCCGCCTGATCGACGATCGTCATGATGGTTTTTAAGGGGCCATCATCAATACTGACAGACGGATTCAAGTGCATAAACATACGGTAAGCCGACTCAAACGGGCCGCCGCCTTCACTGGTTCCGATTGCCAATGATTGCATCAGCTCACTGAAGCCTGATCCGATAACCAGCATTCCGAAGGTCAGCAATGTGGCGACCGGCCCCTTCACAAAGCAACTGGCTGTCACTCCGAGAACGATAATCAGCACCATTTCCAGCCAAATCCCAAAGATGGCCTTGAAAAACGTGATGTAGAATGGGCGATCGGGCATGCGAATGAACAGGTCGGGACGAGCCATTCCGAGGAATTGTCCCGGGTCCAGGCATTGCACTTCAACGGTGATATCTCCACCCTTGAGAAGTTCATCGAAGATGTTGACCGATTTGACTTCGTTCGTGTTTTCTTCGCGATAAGTCACTGTTTCGATGGGGTTGCCCTCTTCGTCAGTGCCCCCGAGAATAATCGTTTTATCGGCTGAACGGTTGCTGAATTCCTTAACCTCAAATGTCTCCAGAGGGACTCTCAATCCAGATTCATTATTGACAATTGTAATTCGGCACAGCAATCGTTTTTCGATATCTCCCTTATGAGTTCGGAACGCTTCGAAATTGTATTCAATCCGGAATTGTCCGGCTCGTTTGGCAGCAGCGACATCAATATTGTCGAAGTCGTAGAAAGTACGGGATTTGGTTCCCCCTTCAATGTAACTTCGGAATTCCCAGACATCTCCCACGTTCGTCGCGGCTGAAGCCGGGTTCTGGGGATTGTTGGGATCATCAAAATCAGGACGGTCTCCAATGCGATTGGAGTAGGTCATATCCCCGTAGACAGGAACGCGACCGACCAGTTCAGATTTCGCTGCTTCGGGCATTTGGCCAACTGTCCACAGATAACCTACACTTCCCATGACCAGCAAAATGACAGTACCGACAAGTGTGAAGCCGAAGAAACGCCCCAGCACAACTTCATGACGGCGGATTGGTTTCGTCACGACGGTATGCAGGGAACGGTTTTTGATATCAGCCGGCAATCCCCAACAGGAAAGCAGGAGAATGACCGGGAGCGTCAGCCACGAAATCGCTGTCAGGACAAATTTGACATAAATTTTTAATTGCAGATCGGCTCGATCAACAGAGTCTCTCAGGAACCAGCCAGCAAACATGATAAGAATGGCGAACACAACGAAGACAAACAGTGCCTTCTTTCGAGCCGACTCTTTCCAGGTCAGTTCGGTAATCGCCCAGACACGCCGTGGCGAAGTGTGGGCAAAATCGACCAGAGCCTGCCACAATGTTTTGAAAAACAGGCCAGGTCCACGTCCACCATATTGGATGAGGGCCAGAATGAAGGAAACGATGAGCGCAGTCAAAGCAACGCCGCCGAACACTTTTAGAAAGTGTGTCAGCCCTTCGAGAAAATCAAATCCGACAACGTCAAAGGACATTGTTCGCGTTACTCCACTAGAGAATCATCGAATAGAAAAAATCACAGTTGTCATATTTTGCGACGATTGAGTGACCAGACGCTCGACTCGCCAATGTTACAGCCAGACTTATGTCGCTGGCTTTTCTTCGTTATCCAGAGGCGACTCGGCTTTGTCGTCTGCAGACACGAATCGCTTGCCCGGCTGTGCCTGTGAAATCTGAACCGTTTTCAGGAACAGATCTTCGAGAGTAGCCGTCGGACGGTCTGCAGAAATAAATTCCGCATTGTGCTTGACCAGAACCGCTTTGACCTCATTTAGTGCTTCATCACTCAATGTCGAAGTCAGAATCTGTTCCTGCTCTTTCGATTTGAGGAGTTCATCAACTCGGCCCATGACCTTCAATTCGCCGCCATAAAGAATGGCGATGCGGTCACAAACATCCTGCACATCGGCCAGCAGGTGGGAACACATCACAACCGTTTTCCCCTGATCCCGCAGGTCGAGAATCATGTCTTTCATGTCTCGGGTTCCGATCGGATCCAGACCACTGGTCGGTTCATCGAGCAGAACCAGATCGGGATCGTTGATCAAAGCCTGGGCCAGCCCGATACGACGGGTCATCCCCTTGGAATACTCTTTGAGCTGACGTTTACGGGCGTGTTGCAGGCCGACTCGTTCAATGAGAGCGTCTCGTCGTTTTTTACGTTCGTCACTCGAAATATTGAACAGGCGACCGTAAAAATCGAGGGTTTCGTCCGCATTCAGGAAGCGATACAGGTACGATTCTTCCGGCAGGTAGCCGATTTTTTCGTTCTTTTCGACGTTCGAAGCGGGCTCGCCGAACATACTCACATCGCCGGTTGTCGGAAACAACAGACCGAGCAGCAACTTCATGGTTGTCGTTTTCCCTGAACCGTTTGGTCCAAGTAAGCCAAAAATTTCGCCTTTTTTGACGTCCAGACTCAGCGATTTCAGAGCCTGTACTTTCTTACGGCCCCAAAAATCACGATAGACTTTGGAAAGATTGCGAATCTCAATCACATTTTCCGGTTGATTCATGCCTCAAGCCTTACCCGTGTTCACTATGGATGAAAAACTAAATGATCTCTGAACTGAATTTCTCTCGGCTTTAGCCGAGAGGTTCGAGCCATGAACTACAGACTAAAGTCCTGACGCCCATATGCTCTAAAAAATTGTATGAGTAACAGGAATAGTGCAGCATTCCAGCTTAGATTTCGAGTTCTGATCCGCGAATTCGACGAAAGAGCAAGCACTTTCGTTTACATTCGAGATTTTTCAATCTCGCATTCTAAAAGGGAACATTCCAATAGTCCTGTTGAAAATCCATCTTCCGCAAAATCCCATCACATTCCTCGGGTGGGATTCGTCTTTGAAGAGATACGCAGAACGCAATCTTTTTCAAAAACCCTGAAGAAAAAGAGGTTTTCAAGCGATTGAAAACGATCTCTCCAGTCTGAAATGCGTCCTGAGTATAAGCAGACCCTAACCACGATACGAGCATTCGAGCAGAAACGTTGGCGAATTCATGAGATTTTCAAACTGAAAAACGCACAATCGGTATCGTTGGTCTGAATTGTATTGCCCGCATCAGTCATTTAATGCGGTAGCGACGATACAATTTCCTTGACCTCTGCCCTCACATCGGGCCGATCGGGATAATCGATTTCAACGGTTTTCGGCAGTGGTGCAGGAGCGATTCGCCAGTTTCCGTCAGCATCTCGCAAAATTGGCAGAATCCGCTGCATCTGTGGCTGCCAGTGAGGACTGGGTGGCAGTACTTGAAAAGTGGTTTCAGGCTCGACATCGACTCCCTGCCGGGTAAAAAGCACTTCATCAACGCGGATTGTGCCCTGAATATCGACAATCTCTGCAGCAATGACTGCATCCGCTCTCATAATCTGGACACGATTGAGTGTGACGGGATTGGCCGTGAACAGGGAAAGAATTGCCAGTGAAATAAGCCAGCAGATGCCCAGCAATATCGCCAGATAAAAAGGGAGAGCATGCTTCTTTGAAGCCGTCGGAGTAGCCTGCGTTTCGACAACCGCCTGATTCATTGTCGATCTGGTTCCCTAAGAGTGATCTTCAGGCAAGCCGAGTCAGGATGACTCAGGTTTTCTCACGATCATTGTGCCTTGGCAGAACAAGCAGAGCCGTGGGCGAATCGAACCCACCCGAGTCATCACGGACTCGGCTGGCCAATACCTGTTATTTATCGGTGGGACTTAAATGCTTCGCTCAAGTCGAGGACATAATTAGTATCGAATGCATCTTTGAAGTGAAAGACTTCGACAAAATCGCTCAGCTGATCGCGTTCTGTCTTTTTCATTTCGCCTCGTTCGATCAAGTCGAAAACAATGCGACCGAAATCTTCAGTGGAGCGAACTCCCCAGTTGCGAAAGACGGTTTGAGTCAGTAAACCGTAGCGTTCCAAAGCGAGCAAGCGGATGCCTTCGAGTAATTCAGTCCCGGAAATATGAGCTGAGTCTCCGGTCATGCCATCAATCAGTCGATCACGGTCGAGCATATCCTGAGTGTAACGCAAGGCGTCGAAAACAAATTCATACGCATTTCGATGATACGGTTTTTTCAGACTCAGTACATCGCCCGTTGTCATCATGAATCGTCCCTCGATACAGATATTTCAGTTCAAAATAGAAAGAGATGTTCTGAACTTCTCGATATCTTATTCTTGCAATTGAATTCCCAAAAATCCAGAAACAACTTCGTGTTATCGCCTGGTATCCCTGAATTTTTATGCGTTTTTCTCTTAAAGAACCATGATCAGGTGACTTCGAAAGAACTCAACTCACCTGCTGCCAGTCGGTTCCATCGAAGTTTGAGTCAATTCTTTGTATCCACGCAGGCGGGGATCAAACGGATCACCCTTCCATAACACACCCACAATTCCCTGATCGGCATTGCGGACGACGTCCTCAAAGACATAAACCGTCTCGTTATTCCCACCGGTTTCCACATTGCCACCCGGATGAATCAGTCGAATCGCAGTCGGAAGATAGCTGCGGGCATCGAGCATGACCTCGGCCTGTTGCCAGTTCGCAGCATCCTGTTGCCAGAGAGGCTTCACTTTCAGGTGGATAATTCCACCTTCCAGATTGTGCCGTCCACCAGTGGCGGGAGTATGCAAAGTAATGTTATATCGCATCAGCACTTTTTCTTTGGAGATTCCAAACAGGAATGGGAGCGGGCCATCGACAATGTTTTCACCCTGAGAGTCAACCGGAATTGGCAAACGCTGATATTCTTTGCGATCTTCATCGATGGCAAAAACCTGCTTACCGTCGCAAATCCAGCGTTCCGGCTTATCTTTTTGGATCGCGTACTCTTTGCCGTTTCGTGGACGTTTTTGTCCTTCCTTAAAGTTGGAAGGTGCCTCTAAATCAATGCGCCCCTTATCAGGAGCTTCATAGTAAAACTCCCCTTCCGACCACTTCTCCACCATGAAGACATGATCGTAAATATAGCGTTTGTGTTTGCCTTCGAGTTTTTTGGTGAAATCCCCCGCTTTTTCCCAGTTATTGAGAATATGATCCAGTTCTGGATTGAGGGCCTGATTGATCGGTGCTGCTGGTTTTGGATTGGCAGCTGGTTGTCCATTTTGCGCCAGAACGTCTGAGGGAGACGTTGAGGAAATAACAAACAGGCACAGGGCGACTGAAGAAGGCAAAGTCACGTTGAAGCGACAAAATTTCATGAGACGACATCCTTGTCGGTCGGGGATCGGGTCTCTCAGGAGAGACAGGGACAACAGTGAGAGCCGTTTGCTCCTTGAATGCCCGAATTGAGCATCTGTGGTCCTGTAAATACAGGGTTTGTGCGAGGGAGATCGAAGTGAAATCAAATCGAGGCCTGTGAAATACGACAGGATTCAGTGACGATTTGACGCCGACGAACGCTCGGAATTGGAAAATGTACCATCTGTTGTCAGTTGTGCAAAGATCGATTTCCAAGATGAAATCTGGATAGCACTACACAATCTGGGGAATGGTGGTAATTGCAAATTCAACGATTTTTAAGAACACTGGTTTATCATCAGATGAATACCTGGAAATAATCAAACCTGGGTGGCGGGGCGCTCTCGAAGAAAAGCCCCCGAATCGTCGAACTTCCGGGGGCTTCCGCTAA
>DOCI01000298.1:9173-15079 GCA_003503535.1 Planctomycetaceae bacterium | reverse complement strand
GTGTTTGAGGCCACGAGGGTCTCGTTATGCGCAGGGACTTTTGCAACTTCGACCGAGGTATTTGCAATGTTTTCCAATCCGTTGTCATTTTTACTTTTCTTTGAAGACCTGTCTGATCCACGAGAGGACTACAAAGTTACCCATTCGCTCAGCGATATGATTTTCCTGGCTCTCTGCGGGGCGGTCGCCAATTGCGATCACTGGACGGAGATTGAAATCTATGCTCGCAATCATCTCAAGTTCCTCAAGAAATATGTTTCGCTCAAAAACGGAGTTCCCTCACACGACACCTTCAGTCGAGTGTTTTCACGACTCGATCCGGTCGCATTCTCGGAATGCTTGATCAAGTGGGTTGATTCCCTGCAAAGTGATCTCGCCGGCCAGGGCGTGCATCTGGATGGCAAAGTTCTCAGACGGAGTTTTGACAAAGTTGCTGGCAAGGGAGCTTTAAATGTTGTGACGGCCTGGGCGGGTGATCTGCATTTGTGCCTGGGACAGTTACCGGTCGAGGAAGGCACGAACGAGAAGACTGCGATGCCGAAGTTGATTGAACTACTGGAGCTATCGGGAGCCGTTGTGACTGTCGATGCGGCTCATACAAACAAGTCGGTAGCCCGGCAGTTGCGTGGCAAAAACGCGGACTACGTGATGACCGTCAAGGGGAATCAACCGAAGTTGTATGAGATCATCAATCAGAAGTTTGAGGAGCTTTCTGTGAACGACTTTCAGCATCCCAAAGTTCGGCGTCATACGACACGGGAATCAAACGGAGGTCAGGACGAATATCGACGCTACACCGTCTTTCCAGCCCCAGCCGAAGTGAAACAACTCGGGTGGGTCGATGTGAAATCGATCGGGATGGTATACCGCGAACGAACGGTCAACGGGAAGACGTCGCAGGAGTTGATCTACTTCATCTCCAGCCTGCCGCCCAAAGTGCGAACCCTGGCTAAGCACGTTCGGGACCACTGGAAGATTGAGAACCAGATGCATTGGTCATTGGACGTCACTTTTGCAGAAGATACAAGCCGAATCCGTAAAGGCGAGGGTGCTGCGAACGCAGCGATCTTCCGCCGATTAGCACTGACAATATTGAAGAGATACACCGACGAAAAAATGAGCATCCGCTCGAAACGACTCACCGCGAGCTGGAATTCGGAGAACTTATTGCGATATTTGACAGGAAATCAGGCATAATCTCATGCGATTGCCCTGCCTGTATCCTTGACCGGTGGTGAAGGATTCAATTATGAGGATCATGTTGCTGCACGTTTCCTAGTAGATATGCTGTCCGGTCATGCACGTTTTGGGGTTGAATTTGGATATGTGACACAAGTGGCTTGGCAAGTCCGGGACACTGGTAGACTGCTTGATGATCTTGCAATTTCGATGGTATCTGCAGGCGTGGAACATGTAGCAGAGATATCCATAAAACGTGATCGTCAAGTAACGAGTAGTGGTTTCCCTTCACATTTTGTCGAAGCGATATGGGAGGAAGAGTTTCAGCTTGAATCAAAAGTATTTCGTAAGGATCAAGACCTACTCGTTTTGGTGACAGGGGAACTTGCGAATGATGTCAGTGAGAGTTGGTCAATACTTCTTAATGAGTCAATCGCTGCAACTCCTGACCGTATAGTTCAACGACTACAGGCACCCACATCAGCAGACGGTAAGAATTCCTTGATATCGTCGTCGTCCTGTTAACCATTGGGTAGTAGTTTCAAGTCCTTTCCGGGGAGGGCCCCTCCAACACTCTGGAAGCGACCGTCACGCTCCCGATTCACCGGCCTAACTGTATCGGTCCTACACGTGCGGCGTACCCCGTTCCTCTCGGGGCGATGCCATTTCTTGCCGAACAGGCTATTTTTCGGTAACTTCTGAGACACTGCCACGCGGTCTATACCAAAGAGAACCGAATCCCTCGATGATCCGATGTTCGTAAATAATGGGTAAAAATTTGGATCACTTCTTTCTAACAGGCATGGCATCTTTGTTTTGACACAGCCAGAAACTGAGAGTCAGCCACTCAGCTTGGTTGACCAACAATCAATACTTCACTTGCTCATATGCGAATGTCACGATACGTGTTGAGTAAATAGCTCGTTTTGAAATTTGTAAGTTCTTCCCTGAAGAGTTTGGGCTGGACGCGATGGGAACATTCGTCGTAAAGGTAATAGCAGTTCTAATTTTACCTCTCATTACTCGTCGCATGGCTCAGAAATTGCTTTTAGTTGCTTTAAGGCAATTTATATTTTGCGGTTATGTCCCCCGTTTTGATTGTTGCTCGCTGGGATTAGTATCGTTAGTATACTACATCAATTATGCGACAAGAAATGCGACCACTGTTTGTGAGAACCCTTGCACATTCAGATGGCTTAAATGAGAAAGACAATCTAGCGAGATGAGCACAAACCTGACGACGGAACAATCCAAGGTGGCACAAATGAACTCTCTCAATAAACCCGAAACCCCCACGGTCACGCTCGCAATCTGTGACAAGTACGTGGCCAAATTGTTTAAGACTGCTCAGCAGTATTCTAACTCACTTAGGGGGGAGTTTGCTCCCAGCCCTGAAGCAGTTAAAGATTGGAGAAAAAATCTTGATCTGTTGCACAAGACGATCACCCCCTTAAATTCTGCCATCGATAAACTGGCCAGTTCCCCTGAAGCAGACTCGCCGGATTGGCGTCTTGGTTTGTTGAATGAAATCAACATCTCAATGGGGGATGCGATATTCCAAATGATGCCTCGACATGACGTCAGTTCCACTGAAACGCTGAGCCAAGGGGCAAGCTCACTTCGTAGAGCAGTGGCAGGCCTCCAAATCTGGATAAATCATTCAGGATTTCTCGGAAAGTCAAAGTTGTCAGTCCCTTCTGCTACTCTTGCCAATGAAACGGATTCCTTTGACGAGGGCAAATTGAAAGCTTTTCTGGAGAAGTGTTTCCACGAAATGAGTGATTTGGCACGAGAGAAATCTAATTCACAGGAAACCAATATATTGACTAGAAAATGCATGGCTTCCCGGAAACTCTATCTAGTCGGCTATTTCATCTGCTGCGTTCGGCCTTCTCTTTGGGGATCACATGAACAAGAGGAATTTAAGAACCTTCATTTGCAGATGGTCGCCAACATGGCGGGCCCAAATCACTATCGGGCAAGTGTCAAGCGTCGATTAGACCTCGCACAGGAATCAGAAATTCTATTTCCTCAGGATGCCAAGACCGCCGCGTAGATCAGAATATTGACGACAATCTGGTTTCAGATTTGACGTCGTTTGTCGCCAATCATCTCTCACTCGCAGCTTCTCAACTCAGCATGTATGTGCCATGGATCGGCCTGGATTTTTCGCTCATAATCTAGACGAAATGTGGATTTACTGTGTTGCAATTGTTTAAATTTCATCCTGAAACCAAACAGGTTTACTTGATCGCATTATGGATCGGGGATAATGACAAGAATCCACTCAAGGCAGACAAGCGTTTCGAGGCCGTGCCGTCGAACGACGTAAAACTCCCAGAGGACCCTCCGCAGATTCTTGTCATGCTTTCGACTGCTGATGATCCAGATGGGCCGATACTTGACTATCTCGAATCGGCCAAACGAAAGATTAATTTTGGAAGCGAGGACTTCTTGAGTGTCACTGCGTTGCCTTCACAAATCGAGGAGGCTTGTCGCTCGTTGACAAACGAGATCGAAAATAACGAGACCAAAATAGAAATAGACGAATTCGCAAAGTCTGACTTAGTGACGCAAGTCATTAAACAGTTTTCGAAACTGATTGAGCAGACGAACGGAATTACCTCAAGTTCCAACTGGAATCTTGAGAACCTCGTATTACATATGGAGTCAATCCTTGGTGTCTTAAACGCCAAAGATAAACACTCGAAACGACCGGAATCGATTAGCTGCTGGTCCAGCGTTATGACAGCTGAATTGACTCAGTTTCTGATCCGCTATCACTTTCCTAAGGCAACTGAGTCAAGTCATTCTCAAGGCAGTCCAACTCAGCGATGGCTTCCAGTTGGTATGCGTCCAGAAATCGAGCGTTTGCAAAAAAGTCCCTTTGACTGGGACGAACTTTTCTCAATCGTCTGGGACTCTATGAGAATTGTGGAAGAGAGCGACAATGAAGAAGGTTATATCAAAGTCGAGCCAGGATCGGAGGATGGCCAACTCCTGAGAATTAGTATCTTCTGTAGTGTAAAAATTTCATCGGAAACAATACTGAGTAATATTGAAGACGTCCTGAATAAAGGATTTTCCCAAGAGCCGTTAAAGAATAAGCTCGAATATCTGGAGTATTTCCCATCGCCAGGGGGTAGCGATAGTGGTAGGTCTTACTTTATCATTAAGCAACAGGATGCCAGTTAGTTATTGATGGAGCAGCTTTCAGTATGTAAATCCATAGAGACGGTTTCTCAATGAGCATGACTTCCCTTGAATCCTCAAGCCATTGCTGGCTCATTGATTTGACCAGCCACAGTTCGGAAAAAGCATCTCATCTGGGAGAGGTGGTCCGACAGACATTAAAGTGTTACTTCCCGCAGCCTGACTCGGTTGGTTTTATTCCAGCGACATATGCTGATCCTTCAATTGAAAATGGCAAACCCACCGCTGGCAGAATCGAATGGCTGTACAATGACGCGGATGATCCGTCGCCGCTGGACCAATGCGTGCGTGAATTGGCTAACCCGCATGCACCTGCCTGTAAACTTCTGGTAGCCATACTTCCTCAACAATTGTTGGGCGAATTCAAGTCGCTGATTGACCGGTCGCTGATTGACCGGTCTTCGATTGACCAGGCAGCAATCTTCAATTGTATCAACGCATTTTCGATGGTTTCGGAATTGATTCCACCAGAACTGGTTGTGGACCATGTCGAAATGGTTCGCAGCAGTTTTGTGAAAGGGAAAAAAAATTTCTCGAATGTACAGATTAATTTGCTGCAACTGGTCAGGCTTGCGTGTATGGCAGGGCACAGGGGCAATGCTGTCTTTTTTGTCGGTGGAGAACTCGATACCAAGAGCACTGAACACAATACTGACTGGCCATTCAAGGTAGAAACCTATACTGATTCTGACCGTTGTCATCATTTAATAGACCCCGAAAACCCTGACAACTTTCGATCTGAGGACGGCTATGACTGGGTTCGTCAATACCTACTAAGTTGCCTGGGATGCGATCTATTTGGTTTTCATACGAGGTCTGGAGATTCCCAGACTCCCTTCACTCTATCCACAAAAAGACGAGTAACTAGCACATGGACTGACCTTAGCAAGCGCCCCTATCAAGATAATTATCAGCACTGGTATCGGCAGGAATTCGGGAGCCGGAAGATTGGCACGCTTTTCACAAACGCAGCCTGGGATGCTTTTTGCTGCTCAAGCCAGCCACGTCGTCATGGTCGTACCTTATTGCCAATTGAGATCCAGCATTCCATCGGAGTCGCACGACTTTCCCGGCGATTGGCAACCTGGACTCTCGAAGGAAATCCATTCAATTGCCGCGTAGCATTATTGTCGGGAGCCGCCATGGATGCCCTTGGAGATGCTAATCCACGCCTACTGCGACTAATCAATCTCCAGGAACCAACTCCGTTCAACCTTCAAAATCAGGACGCAGTTCGCCGTCACGCAGAGCTGGCACAAAGTGAAGGGCTCTATTTAATCGTCTGTGCTCGTGATGGACTGTTGCATTGTATTGGCACGGCGCTCGAAAAACGCAACGCCCCGGCACGTGATGTGAGGCACATGTTTTTTGAATGGCTCTCGGGTGACGACTCATTGATTTTCGATATTCAACCCCCTGGGCGAGTTAATCTTTATGGTCAACGCCAACTTTTACTCGAATACGATGGGTTCGAATGGATTCAGTCACCCACACCCTGGCTCGGCAAGCGTTTT
>DOCI01000298.1:329-9131 GCA_003503535.1 Planctomycetaceae bacterium | reverse complement strand
CATCTTTAGCTTTGACAAGAACAAGGTAAATAAAAGAGCTGTCAACCAATCCTCCCAGCAAATACTTGCCCAGCCTTCTCCAGGTAATGCCTCACGCTGCAGCGAAACATTGAGTGATGCGATTCGTCAGTTGCTCCAGGCTCACGATGCATCAATCTTCGCCTTGCTCGACGACCGTGATCTGAGTTCCATTGACAGTTCCGCAAGTGAATTACTTCGCCCCGATATTCAGTGGTCCAGTCGAGGCCATGTAGATATCGATGGACTCGATCCAGAATCATTGGCTGGTCTACTGCATCTGGATGGGGCTCATTTGATCAATCGAGCAGGTAAGGTGATTTCTATCTCTCGCAAAATCAGTGTGCGACCCTATCGGGACGAAATACGACTGGATTCTGTCGAGCAGAAAATCCGACTTAAAGAATGGTTAATGAATGAAGATAAATTTCCTGTCAATACTGACAAACCGGTTGGCATTGCATATTCCAAAATACCTGCAGGTGATTATGGAATAGATTTTACATTAAGAATCTTCAGAAGACTGCGGGCACGAGAACTTCATAAATGGCTTCAAGAGAAAATCAATGGCAAATCAGTATTCGGTAGTGATTTGAAGAAAGATCTCATTAAGATTTTGGATCGTGATGCGCCCTGGATGATCGTACTGCGGGTTGACGGACTATGTGAGAGACTTTGTGATGAAATCCATTCGGATCTTCAAAACCATTTCGATAAATTGTTTCTGAAATATCGCTCTCATGGTTTTCCGTCAACCAAGCAAACCAGCAGTCCCAACGTGGTTCCTGCATTGTTGGCATCTGGTTATGGGACATTTCCTACTGATCATGAATCATTTAATCCTGAGAAACAATTTGCTGATGTCTTCGGAACTAGCTCTGCCTGCCTCAGTTCATTTATGGAAGAAATACGCAAAGTCCCGCCTGATACTTCACTTGGAAAGTTTATCAGTAAAGACAATAGCGGAGAGGAGGATTTTAAAAAAAGACTGAAGGTCATTCGCATTCACAAGCAGCATTTCCCATTCAACCAGGCGGAGCTCTCGCGCGTAAGATCCTGGTCTTCAGGTTTTGTATGGGATCAAAACGAACAGACCCTTTATGCTGAGGAGTGCTGCATAGACGCTCGGATTGACAGATACCATTTCCCGACCGATCAGGAGGGACAATTTATCCCTGATATCGTCGCTCAAAGACTTCTTTTCTGGCGTCAATTCGGAACAAGAAGAGGTTCTCAGTCCCCTGGAACAGGATCACGGGCTGCTAAAGAACTATCCCTTATAATCCCTCACAGCCTCGTAATCAAAGTAAGCGCAAGTGGAGGCTTCAAGCTTTTCCAAGCTGGCAATACCGTCGCACTGGATTAGAGGAGCAACTTTCGGATTCGAAAAATTCGCTTTACGATCATCGCTCAACGTTCCTGCGTCAGCTTCACTCTGATTCGACAATAATTATAACGCGGGAACTTTCTCACCAGCTCTCGAATCCGTTTTACCAGGCGTGGCTCATCGTGGTCAACTGCCGTTGTTAGTGTTGAGTAGTCGTTCCTGCATAACCCAGTGAAGTCTTCCATTTTAGGGTTGCAGAGCCAATTTGGTTTGGTATTTTTGACCAGCTTTCTTTCGATTCCTCTCAAAAGCTGGTCAAAAATGTTGCCGATAAATTCCCGTTCTGAACCGGATTTGTTCACTGTTTCGCTTAAAAAAGTGATCGATCTGGAGCATCCTCTCGTCAAACTGGCTGCTTTAATCGACTGGGATGCGATTCGTCAGGAAATTGAACCCGTTTTTTGTGACGACAATGGTCGACCAGCCACGGATGTGCGAATTGTGATGGGGTTGTTTTATCTGAAGTCCGCTTTCGACCAGAGTGATGAGCAACTCATCCAACGCTGGATCGAGAACCCTTATTGGCAGTGGTTCTGCGGCTACACGGTGATGCAGCATAAGCCGCCAATCGATCCCACGACGCTCTCCCGTTGGCGTTCGCGGCTCGGAGCCGAGCGTCTCGAAATTCTTCTGCAGCAAACGATTCAAGTCGCCCGGCGCACAGGGCAACTTCGCAAACCCCAGCTCGAAAAAATCAATGTCGACACGACCGTCCAGCCCAAAGCAATCGCCTTTCCGACCGATGCGCGTTTGTATTTCAAAGCGGCTCGTTCGCTGGTTCGATTGGCTCAAAATGCGGGTGTGGTTTTGCGGCGATCTTACAAATTCACCAACAAAACTCTCCTGGTGATGCAGGGACGTTATGCCCGTGCAAAGCACTACCGGCGAGCCCGAAAATGTGAACGCAAACTCCGTACGCACCTCGGCTGCCTCCTGCGAGATGTGTCGCGGAAGTTGACCAGCCTCACCAATCAGACGCACCGGGAAGCCCTCGAGCAACTGCTGACAATCGTAAGGCAAATCTTTAAACAACAGCGAACCGACAGTCCGAAAATCTACAGCGTCCACGAACCGCATGTCGAGTGCATTGCCAAAGGGAAGGCGCATAAGAAGTATGAATTTGGCTGCAAAGTGAGTGTGGCGACCACGAATGCCAATAACTTCATTGTCGGAGTGCTTGCTTTACATGGGAATCCCTTCGATGGCCACACGCTTCAACAAACGATGGATCAGGTGGTAAAGCTGACCAAGGTTGAACCCGAACATATTATGGTTGATCGTGGCTATCGTGGCCATGGTTATCAGGGATCAGGGAAGGTGCATCTGGCCGGGCGGATCCCAAAAATAGCGACGCGGGCGTTTCGGAAAATGCTCAAACGTCGCAGCGCGATTGAGCCAACAATTGGCCATCTCAAGAACGATCACCGGATGGAGCGAAACTATTTGAAGGGTCGCGAAGGAGATCGCATCAATGCTCTGGTGAGTGCGATTGGTTACAACCTGCGCAAGCTCCTGGCCGGTCTGGCCTGCGCCTGGTTTTTACCCGTCCTGGCACTCGACAGACTCAACGGAAAACTCAAAAGCCGGCTGTATCAATTCATTTTGCCGGGACAAAACCCCAACACTTGGCCTTTTCTGATAAGTCCGTAGACACGCACCTGAACAAATCAGGCGTCAAAACGTATGATCGGGGTTATTCAGGGACGACTGAGTAGTCCGCGGCGGTTCCACTACTTCGCATATCGGTTGGGTGTCTGCTTCGAGTTTGTTGAAGTTGGTGCAAACAAGATACCCTCCCGCAGTTGTGTGCCAAGTTCAGCCGCGTGGATGCTGTATCGTTTGCGGATCTCTGCGAGGCCTCGCAAGTGACTTCGCCTCGCTCCACCGATTTCGCAGCTGTGAGCAAAGCTGCGTTCCACTCGCTCGCTTCTTAATCGTTGTTTCTTCCGGCCACGACGACTGCGAGTATCCAGTCGATTCATCAGTCGCGACCAGTAATGTGGGTCTGACCGTGAGAGTTTTGCCGCCTTCGATTTCTCCGGGATGTGGGCTGTTAACTCCACCCACTGCAGTTGAGCCAGCACCTCCGCTTTGTAATATCCCTTGTCGGCCACGACATTCATAATCTCCGCATCTGTTTCGGCCTCATCCAGATTGACTTGAGCCGAGACAATATTGCCAACCAGTGTCTGTGTGTCATGATCGGTGCCGTGATGCACTCCGGCATGCAGGATCAGTTCGGTCTCCAAATCGACAACATGTTCGATCTTGTACCCAAGGGTACGAAGCGGATTGGTCTGCGTTTAATGACTCACCGGGATCGCGAGCCGTATTCTATGTGGGACCAGATTTCATGTGGGTCAATGGATATCGCTCCCTCTGGCTGACTACGTACGGGCGCTGGGCATGTATTCCATTTTGCGTCATTGGCATGGTTGTCTGTTGTTTGTGGACGAGAGAATTGTATGGAAACTGGGGATCGATACTGGCCATCACGCTTTGGGCGTTTTCACCCACAATGATTGCCCATGGCAGTTTTTTCACACCAGATGCTCACGCAGCTTCAATGGGCCTACTCGCTGTATTTCTTTACTGGCGTTGGTTAACAGCCCGTTGAATTTGTCTTAACAGGTCGTTTTGACTTGATACAAGATTTCGTTTTTGTAGATTCCAAATTGGTTCCGGAAATTTGTTTTCAGGTTGGTCTGAAGCCTGTTGAAGGTTTCTCGGCATGCTGAGATTCGTTTCTGAAGCATCTCCAGTGGAAATCTCGACGCAAAACGCCGCCAGAGTCCCATCAAACCTCGCGGGGTGCCCGCTCCGAGCAGTTTTCTGAGTACGATGCCCAGGTTTTGTGCAGCCGCGTGGATCGAGTAACGTTTGCGGATCTCTGCGAGTCCTCGCAAGTGACTTCGCCTCGCTCCACCGGTTTCGCAGCTGTGGGCAAAACTGCGTTCCACTCGCTCGCTTCGCAATCGCTGTTTCTTCCGGCCACGACGACTGCGGGTTTCCAGACGATTCATGAGCCGCGACCAGTAATGTGGGTCTGATTGTGAGAGTTTTGTCGCGTTGGATTTTTCCGGAATGTGGGCCGATAGATCCATCCACTGCAGTTGAGACAGTACCTCCGCTTTGTAATACCCCTTGTCGGCCACGACATTCATAATCTCCGCATCTGTTTCCGCCTCGTCCAGATGGACCTGAGCCGAGACGACATTGCCGACCACTGTTTGTGTGTCATGATCGGTGCCGTGATGCACTCCGGCATGCAGGATCAGTTCGGTCTCCAAATCGATCACATGCTCAAGTTTATAACCCAAATGGGTCCGACCATCCTTCATTTTAACAATACGGCTGTCCGGATCTGTCGGCGATTCCCAGTCGGTATTCGAGACGTTCTTCTCGCCTTTCTTCGATCGTTTACGATCAAAGCGTCGCAAATCTTCATCGTTCGGTTAGTCGTCCTCTTCGATCTCGCCGGCTTCAATCATCAATCTCTTGAGATATTCTTTCCAGTCTTCTCCGGTCTCTTTACGGACAATACTTTTCATGGCCGCATTGGCTTCGATCATGGTGGAGTCGACGCCGATATCCAGGCCGATCAACGAGAGTTCTTCACTGGCGATCTTGAGTACAAACGTAAAGACTTGATTGTGTACACTGAGCGGTAGTCGCTGGCGGATGCGAGTCAGCGAAGAATGGTCGGGTGTCGCTTCTGTGATTTTGAAGCCGAGGAATTCTCGTAGCGAAAAACTGTCGGCACATCGCCAGGCGATCCCGCGTTGAGAATCGAGCCCTTCAAAATAACCGATCAGCAGCATCCGAAAGTAAACCCCCGGCGGCACACCCGGCCGTCCTGAGACAGCGGTGTAATATGGGGTGCAGAGTTCTTCCAGAAACGTGTCGAAGTTATGCTCGGCCAGCAATCGGTTCAAGCGTTCGTAAAACACATGCCGAGGAGTTTTCGGCAACTCCTGAGTGGGAACAAACAGTTCCTGCTGCCGTTGAGATTTCCGTCGTCCCAGACTCATCGGAATAGACCTGCGAAGAAGAAAGTAGAGAGAAATAAACGAAGCGGAATTTAGTGACATCCTGAGAGTTTTTCAACGGGCTGCTAAGACTAGCAATTGATCTCGATGTGCAGTCATTTGACGAAATTCGCTACCAGACATATTTGGAATTATCCGTTGCGACCGCTTTAACTGACGAGGAAGAGTCGCTCACGCTCGCTCGCCAGTCTGTTGAGATTGCGCAGAGGAACCAAAAGGATGTCGCCTCTTTGAGTCTCATCACTGCTTTGGGAGAAGCAGCTAATGCGTCAGGTTTTCGGGAGCACTTCGAGGAGTGTTACGTCTGTTTGGATAATGCATTCACGCACCTTCTCAAACATGAAGAGCGTGTGAGTGTGGAGTGGAGATCGCGATACGTAATTATTGGGAATTCTCTCGGGTACTTTTTTTCGATGGCTCTCTTTGGAAATGCACCAGAAGAATCCTATACAGTGCCAGTCCGCGGAGCACTTCTCGGATGGAATGAAAAAGCTGCAAATTGGTTCGACGAGGGGCCATATAAAACGTTTGACATGATACCAACAACACTGACACTTTTTGCGATTGCTGTTGGAAAACATGATCGAGCAAAATTCTGGGGTGAATTCGGAATAGAGGACGCTCGTCAGAAAGGAGTCCTGACTTCAATATGGGTAATTTCAGAGGCGTTGATTCCCCACTCGGTAAGAGAAGGAAACTGGCCAGCTGCAATCGATTTTGCTTACGAATGCTGCACAGCATTCATCGCTTCTCATCAATTACAGCAGCAAAACCAGCAAATAGTCGCGAAAGGTGGTTTTGATGCACGCATGATAATCGATAAGTCCGGCGAAGAATTATGGGGACAGGTTTTCAAACAGTTCCTTTACTACGGCGTGATTCCAACCATTGTAGACGGCGCTGCCAAATCGCAATTAGAGTTCATCGAATTGACTAATGCAATTGAACTGATGAATGAAAAAAACTGTTTGGGAATACTGGATTTGATCCTTTGGTCATAGAGGTAATGCAAGCGTTCTCACTTCATCATGACGGTAGTGACCTCACTCCTTTCGTTAAGGTGGCATATACAGCCGACGCAACAGAGGCAAGTATTCTCGCGCTTTTACTACGCTCATTTTGCCGTGAGAGAGAATTCCAGCATCAGCTATTAGATCAAAGCATCGTAATTTACCGTTTGTCCAAATACATTATTGCTCAATCATCAATTTGGCATTTTATAGGTGAAAGACTTGTGGAATATTGGGCGGATCGATTTGAGCAGTCTCGTTTCAAATTTGTATCTCCCCATATGATGGAAAGAAATCTCGATAGCCTCAAAACGGTGAAGCAAGAGATACGAGTAAAGAAGCTGGTTGTTTACATGTTGGATGGGCTACGTGTCCGACTTCCTGAGGAATTGCGAGTAATTAATGATTGGTTAAGGGAATGACTGCTATTGCGTGCGGATGAATTGTATAAAACGTCTTAAGTGCCGTGCTTCCCCCCAGTGCCATTCTCCTGCGATTGCCCTGCCTTTTGCAGAGAGAAAAAGGCATTGATGACCTGACCCAGGTCTATTCTCGGACGACCACGTCCGAAATACTGGGCTGGCAACATTTTTATTAACTGCCATTGGCTCTCTTTCAGATCATAAGGATAAACTTGACGCTTCATGAGTGCGACTCCCTTCGCGTCGAGCAGGACCAAAAAAGGGAGTCGTACTTTTTTCCCGTCATCAGGAAAACCCTAGTTTTCAAAGATTATTGGACAGTCTTCGATTACTCAAACAGCTTCTAACGCTTTCTGTATCAGGGAAATTGTTAAGTATGTTATACGAGAGTACTTTTCTTCTTTCTGACATTCACCGTGGAAATCAATACTGGTTATCCTGCTAGCTTCTTTTGGAGATAAACCTCGTATTTTTTTGATTATGGCTTGAGTGATCGCTTGAGATTTTTGTACATCGCTGTGTTTGATTTCTAGCCAGTCAACAACCACTTGACCGAATGGGCTACGCATGAGTTCAATATCAACTTGAATTAGACCGTGTTTTTCATCCACAAGCTGGGCTGACAAATGCGGTCGTTTCTGTTTTGAATGATTGCTGTAAAGATTTATATCGAGAGATTCATACACTGTAGAGTTAACTATACTATAGCAAAAATATTCACGGTCTAGTTTGAATTTAGAGAGTTGCGATAAGTAATTCGTAGTTTCCTCAATTAACTCCAAATCTTCTGCCTTCCGGGCAGCTTCTTCAACAGTTTTAAAATAAAAAGGGTAATTGTCACCCAAGTATTCTTGGACTGCGGGAAGTGGGTTAACAAGAAGTGGAGTATGACGAGCAATGCACTCGATGATTGTATTATTTGCACTGCTATCGTAGAGGTCTATGAATACGATGTTTTCGACGAGCAATTTATCATAGGCTGCGTTGTTCAAATAGCTGATCCTCTTAACCGACTCTCGCTCCTGTTTTGTGAATTTGGATTCTTGTTGTTCTCTTTCCAGGAGAAACTGTGTTATTTCAGTATTGGTATCAAGCAGACATTTTTGCACTGAGGTCGTTGGTATTCGGTATATGGATGTCATTCTCCGCAACCACCATCCAACTTGAATTAAACTGCGGTTAGATGCTTGTTGATATTTTTCAAAATTGAATTTTTCAATATTTAAGTCGGTTGGATGCACAAGAGATTCAACTGGAACGTTAACTTGTTTTGACAGCCAATCCCGCAAGTATTCTGAAAGGACAAAAATTCCGTGGCAAAATTCAAGTGAGTCTTGAAATTCGTTAGTCCTCATGAATTCTTGAGGAGATGTGGAATAGTCATGCCAGACCGGGATACCCGGAGGATTATGAATAATGCCAACCCATGGTCTTGTGTAAGGAATACGTTTTTTCTTTAACTCGTTTCCTTTCATCCAACAGAATGTTCGCTCTAGAAAACTGTCGAACAGCACCCCCGCAGGAAGATGCAATACATCTAGTGCCTTCATCGCCCAAGGCCAACCCGAGCGATGAATCGTCAAATCTGGCTGCAGTGATAAGTCAATATTCAATTTTGCCGGATAATGCTTCATATTAATTTACTGAGTTCGACTTTCGCACTTTTAGGCGGCAAATTCGATTAGACGTGTTAAATGTTGAATATGTTTTCTCACACCCGGCGGGATGTCGAGTGTTGATAAATTCGTTTTCATCATGGTTTTCAGGGTCTCAGAGCGTAAGCCAGCCAGCATGTCTGCAAACGATGGATGCCGCTTGCCTCTCCAGGATCGAAGCGACTTGGCTGGGTGAGGACACTTTGTTTCGTGCCACCAGACGATCAACGAATACAACAATAATCCCGTCGCCGCGGTCCG
>DOCI01000298.1:0-211 GCA_003503535.1 Planctomycetaceae bacterium | reverse complement strand
TCAATCGGCCAACGCCACGAATAATGTTCCAGTACCTGTACTGGCTTAATGTCAACTACTGTGGAGTAGAAGACTTCGATCCCTCGCCCCCCTTCCAGGTGTTCGATAATCACCACTAGTACATCGCGATTGGGGGCGTTGTGTAGTCGACCTCGCATGTGAGCCAGACGAACATGCTGCCTTGTGTTTTCGTAAAAGTTCAGCCTCAATC
>DOCI01000305.1:44535-45965 GCA_003503535.1 Planctomycetaceae bacterium | reverse complement strand
TCCGTTCCTGTTGTTTCTTTTCCTGTATCATACACTGATTCCAGAAGCGGTGTGCTTGTCTGAAGATTCCAGTGTTCGCGCTAAGAATCCATTTGTTCCGCGTACGTATGTGATTCACAACGGCCCCGAGGCCGCCTTTCAACTTCAGGAGCGATTGATCGATTCCATCCCCGGAGACATCATTCAGCTGGAAGCTGGGAAATACCGTTTCGATAGTCAATTGGATATCACTTGCGACAACCTCACGATTCGTGGTCGTGGTCCAAATAAAACAATCTTATCATTTCAAGGCCAGGACGTTGGTAGCGAAGGTCTGATAGCGACCGGAAATGCATTTCTGATTGAAGATCTGGCCGTTGAAGATAGTGTCGGTAACGCCATTAAAGTTCTTGGGGCCAACGGTGTGATTTTCCGCCGCGTTCGTACGGAATGGACCAATGGTCCAGATGCGGACAATGGAGCTTATGGAATTTATCCTGTTCAGTGCAAAAACGTATTAATCGAAGACTGCACGGCGATTGCCGCTTCCGATGCAGGCATCTATGTCGGTCAGTCAGAAGATGTCATCGTTCGCAACTGTCGCGCCGAATGGAATGTTGCCGGAATCGAAATCGAAAACACTTTACGGGCTGATGTCTATGACAATGTCGCGACCAACAACACCGGAGGGATTCTGGTTTTCGATTTGCCCGGCTTGCAATTGACCAACGGAGGACATGTCCGCATTTTTAATAATCGGATTTTCAAGAACAACACCAAGAATTTTGCACATGCCGGAAACATGGTCGCAGCGGTTCCGCAGGGATCGGGTTTAATGATTATGGCTACCGATCATGTCGAAGTTTTTGACAATGAAATCGCCGACAATCAAACATCCGCGATCTCGATTGTCAGTTTTCTAATTACCGAACGACCAATCAAAGATCCAGCCTATGACCCCTACCCTGAGGGAATCTGGATTCATGACAATCAAATCCTCCGTGGCGGCAATCAACCTGCTGGTAAATTTGGGGCTCTTCTGGCCCCCGTTATAGGCCTGCCCTTCCCTCAGATTTTTTTTGATGGAATTATCAATGTAAGGAAACTTGTTAACGGCAAGATGCCAGACGAACTCTCTATCAAATTTTCCAATAATGGTGAAGTGACATTTGCCAACGGCAATGTCGCTCAATTGACTCCCGAAAATGTGCTTCTCGGCAAGTATCATGTCGACCGAGACCAGAAGAATTATAAAGGGAGGTTGAATTCGCTATCGACTGTCAAACTGTCTGACTTTCCGGCTCCTCCCGTGAATGGCAATCCCGCTGTTGAAGTCTACCGACAGACACCGCAAATGCTTTCGGAATGGAATCTCTTTGCAGGAGATCCCCGAGATCAACAACCTGCGGAGGGGATTTTCAGATACGATTTGAATACACCATTATTTTCAG
>DOCI01000305.1:37417-44430 GCA_003503535.1 Planctomycetaceae bacterium | reverse complement strand
AAAGTATCGATTCATTCGTCTGCCAACCGCTGGGGCAATGGTTTTTGAGCCGACAGCAGTTATGAAATTTCCTGTCGGAACAGCCATCGTAAAAACATTTGCAATGCCGCACGATCAGCGAAGTCCAGAATCCGGTCAGCAACTACTGGAAACACGAATTGAAGAGCATCGCGACAATGGCTGGTATGGCTACTCCTACATTTGGAATGAGGAGCAAAGTGATGCCAGGCTGGCTCTTGGGGGAGGCCGTCGGGAGGTGAAGTGGTTGGACGATTCTGGTAAGACGGTCAGCAATCAATATCAAATTCCAAACGCAAACCAGTGCATTACCTGTCACGGTCAGGAGGGAAAGTTTCAGCCACTTGGCCCCACTGCGAGAAACCTGAATCGATTGCTGTTACACAGCAGCGAGAATCAACTGGCTGAATGGCAAGCCAGGGGATGGCTGAAAGAATGTCCCGACATCGAGAGTCTTCCTGCATTGCCAGTCTTTGATGATCCGTCCACTGGTTCAATTGAACAACGAACTCGCGCCTGGCTGGATGTGAATTGTGCTCACTGTCACAATCCCGTCGGCTCGGCTCGAACTTCTGGACTCGATTTATCCCTGTTTCAGAATACTCCCGCAAAATATGGTGTCTGGAAATCGCCTGTCGCAACGGGCCGCGGGTCGGGGGGCCGCAAATTCGATATTGTCCCAGGTAAGCCAGATGAGTCGATTCTCGTTTACCGGATCGAATCAAACGAACCAGGTGTGCGGATGCCAAATCTGGCTCGCAATCTTTCCCATGCCGAATCGATCGAGCTGATTCGTGCCTGGATCGAAAGCATTCCCGACAATTCTTCTGTGGATCAGGATTGAGGTGAGTGCAAAACCATGTCCGATGATTGGCTGGTTTCGGGGGCAGGATGCCTTATCATCTTGTACTTCGGTGTCAATAATCGATTCCATTCCAAAAACGGCCAGGCGACCATTTCGAGGGCGTTGGTCGGAACTCCCCTGGCTCCCATTTTTTCGTGGCATTGGCCGGGCACATAGTAAGTGCAAAAGATGACATCGAGGAAAGGAAAAATATTCGCCAGATTCATGCCATAGGCGGCAGGTTCATCAGCATGATGCCAGCGGTGGTAGCGGGGAGAGGCGAGCAGATATTTGAAGGGGCCATGATCCCAGTCAACATTCATGTGCGTGTACATATTGTGCAGAATTCGCAGCCCCGCCACGCCTCCGAGGACGGCATAGGGAACATTCAACCAGGTAAGCATCAGAATGTAAGAGACCTGCATCACAAACGGTTCGAGCAAGTGAACTCGTCCAGTGGTGAGCACAGTTGGATGCGGATCGCTGTGATGAATGGCGTGGATCGGCCAGAACCACTTTGAAGAGTGCATCAGCCGATGGTTCCAGTAGTCGGCAAAATCGAGAGCGAGCAAAATCAGTGGAATCAGTACCCAGACGGGAGTCATTTGCCACGTGCTCGCTTCCAGGTGCGGAATTTGTAGCGAGCCATAAGCTGTCTCGGCCCAGTCGACGAGAATCACAAAGATTGGCGCGAGTGCTCCATTCATCAAAATCATCAGCACGTTTGCAAAACAGGACGAATACGCCAGCCCCGACCAGGGCAATTTGCCCCGACGCCGAATCCATTCAATAACCAGCACGGCCAGACTGGCCTGAAACATCAGCAAAGTTCCGTCCGTATTTGCACACCAGTCCCTGCACCGCTCCCACAGGAATGTGATCGTATGGCCCATATCCATCACTATTCTTTTCGTACCATGTTTCAAAAATGCAACGCTGTACAAACTTAGAACATGTGAGCGGTGAGATGGGAAAAATTATGAAATTCAGGTTAGGATAAGCTCAATTGATTGAGCATTGAATTTCTACATGGTTTGTTTGAATGGATATCAGCGATTATACGGGACCATCAAAAGGCATTCCTGATTGAGGAAACTCTCTTGTTACTTTGCAGGCTGAACATTGATTGTTCAAAAAGAATGAAGGTTAGATATGCAAACTGAAGTGATCATTCTGAGGTGCCCTGAGTGTGAAACGGAAGTTGGGCACACGGTGTACCACAATGGCTTTCGGGCAGCTGCAACGTCGATTGGCCCATCAATTATTGAATGTCCTCAATGTGCATTTCAGGTAGAAACCGGACAGAAGGAATGGGGGCAATTCGGTTTGCTAAGAAAAAGCTGGTATGTGATTTCGCGGGTGTTCTGGCTGTTTGTCGCATCCATATTTGTCTGTGGTGGATTTGCAGCTTTATTCAACAGACTTGCACTCGATCAGGGCTGGATTGTCGAAGAACAGTCCAACTTATTGATGTTGAAAACTTACATCATCGCAACTTTGGTGCTGAGTTGTCTTTTTATTCGCAGATCATGGAAAGAAATAGACGACTCGTTTCAACGTTATCATGCAGTTAATCCAAAATAAAGGACGTACTTGATCGCATATTTATTCGTAATAGCGATTATTTCCTGATGCTTCATGTTTATTGCGAAAGTTGGGGAATCTCTTCTTTATTGCTGACATCCCCACGATTGGGCCAACAGGTTTGTCTCCTGATCCGGAATACTTTATGTTTAAGGACTGAAAAGGCTGGCAGTCATTTTCGCTCAGTGAACTGCACCGCGATTTGTGATCATTCCTGGAAAGTCTGGCCTGATGCTATTACCTCGATTCAGTCGTTTTGCTGCTCTTAGTTTCCTCCGCTCCTTAGGTCTGATGCTCTTTCTTCTCTCGCCACTCTCTCAATTACTGCAGGCTCAGGACAAGCTGGTTCATCGGAAGCTAACTCACTATTTGAACATGCAGGATGAAGCTGTCCCAATTCTCTCGCTTGAGGATTGGGAGAAACGGCGAACCGATGTTTTGCAGAACATGCAGCAGGTTACGGGAACGCATCCCGGGCGACGGACAGATCTCCCTTTGCAGGTTCATGTTCTCGAAGAAGTTGTAGAGAAAGCATATCGTCGTCAAACGATTACCATCGACTCTGGAGACGGTGATCGTATCCCGGCATTGCTTTATATCCCTAACACTGCGAATTCGAATCAAAAGAGGCCTGGCATTGTTGCCCTGCATCCTACTGGTGCTGCGGGGAAATTTATTGTGGATGGATCAACGGAGCGAGAAAACCGTCAGTATGCTCGCGAACTTGCCGAGCGGGGCTATGTCGTTGTCGCGCCAGACTACATTACATTCGGAGATTATGAATACAATTTTGAGACGGATAAATACCAATCCGGGACGATGAAAGGGATCGTCAATCATCAGCGCTGCCTGGATCTGCTCCAGTCGATGCCGGAAGTTGATGCGGATCGTCTTGGAGTGATTGGTCACTCTCTGGGTGGTCACAACGCGATTTTTCTGGCTGTCTTCGACAATCGAGTCAAAGTTATTGTCTCGAGTTGCGGCTGGACTCCCTTTCACGATTATTATGAAGGAAAACTGGCAGGCTGGACCAGCGATCGTTACATGCCCCTCATTCGCGAACAGTATAAGTTGGACCCGGACCAGGTTCCGTTTGATTTTCCCGAAGTGATCGCAGTGCTGGCGCCCCGTCCTTTTTTATCAATCTCCCCGCTCCATGACAGCAACTTCGACGTCTCAGGAGTTCGCCAGGGAATTCAAAATGCTCGACCAGTTTATGAGTTGTATCAGGCCTCCGAACAGTTGAGACTTTTGACGCCAGACTGTGCCCACAATTTCCCCCCGGAACTCCGCGAAGCGGCTTATCAATTTATTGATAAGGAGTTGAAGCTGGGCCCAAAATGAAAAGTTGAATCGAATGGTCAATCGGACGGTTAAAACAAGTTGATGCGGAATGAACCTTTTATCGCATTCCAGCGAATTCAACTTGATTCATGCTTGTCTGGCCCAATTGTAGTCTTTCTGGTTGCGAAAGCCGTTCAGGTGAATCGTTCCATTCGGTTCGATGTCGATAATCGAATAGCCGTTACTTTCAGTACCAGAGCCCTCGACCATTGCGACCATCGTACAATAGTGAATACCGCCGATTTCATTGAGATCGTTCTGGTGGCTGTGCCCTTGAAAGACGGCTAAGACTTTGCTGGAGGATTCGAGAATTTTTCTCACGGCGGCATTATTCTTGACGCCGTGACTATTGTTTACGTCCAGCCGTTGATGTGCGAAGACGATAACCTGCTTGTCCGTGGCATTGAGATCAGCCTTCAGCCATTCCTGTTCAGCGGCTGGGATATTGGCATCAGTCCACTGAAAATTTTTCCGGGCATAGGGCACGCCATCACTGCGGAAACAGGAGTCCAGCACAACGAAGTGGAAGCCGTCGCGATCAAACGAATAGTAGGACTTCTCCTGGCCAACTTCTCCCAGAAATTCTTCCTTCTTCAATGTATCCACACAATGGTTGCCCAAGACGTAATGACGATCTTTACAGATAGCCGAGAATTCCCGGTTCACCGTCTTGAGATAAATTAGCTCGACATCGACTGAACTGGCTGCATCGATTAAGTCACCGAGTTCTACAATAAAATCCGGTTGATCCTGCTGAAACTGATTTGAGGCTTCTTCAAGCTTACGGAGAGTCTCTCGATAATGTCGTGATCCCCCGGGTGGTTTATCCGCATAATGCAGATCTGTCACGAGTCCGAATCTCAGGCGTTTTGCATTCTCTTCTGCATGCAACAAGTGACTTGGATCTAGAGAAGCTGCTGTCAGTACGAGTGCCCCATTCCTGAGGAATGCTCGTCTTCCAAGCTGAGTAGGATGTTTAACTTTGCTCATTGTGTCTCCTCAAATTATTTTGATTTCAATATGTAGCCGGTTTCTTCATCGGGGAATGCCGTCTGGACACTTCCACTGCACCCCTTCTCTTTCTCGCATTGTCCACTTGCGACAAGCAATCGTCCGCCTGAGAGTCCTTCGATGCCTAACGAGCAGTTCAACTTGTGTCTTCCATGCATCTTAAAGTCTGAATCGGTGACGAGCAAAATTTGCGGATCTCCGTAGCAGCCAAACCACCAGCAGTTGTGTGCAAAGGTGGCTGTTTGGATCCCCAGAAAAGTTTGACCACTTTCAATGATATGCTTTTTCAGAAATTGGAATTTGCTGTCGTATTCGTAAACGTAATTCACTTCAACATCCCCAGGTAATCCTCCGACAACGAAAAAGTGCCCGTTGCGGAAACCGATCCCCCCTGCCCCGTGGAAGACTTCCTGCGTTTCATGTCGGGCAATTTCTTCCAGAGTTTCCGAGTCGTAAACATACACCCAGGAATCGGCATTGCCTTTGGGATCGTTAAATTTGCCAAGGTTTACCGCGACATAAAGTTTACCGTTGCTGATGCAGAGATCGCCGTGATGATTGGCAACGGGAATTTTATGTTGCACTTTTCCTGCCATGTCTGTTTTCACGAGAGTCGTTGTAAAAGACCAGTACATCGCTTTTTCGTCCGTGCAGACTCCCTGCAAATGGTGTGGATAAGTTCCTTCACAATTAATCGTGAACCAGTTGGCTTGCAACTGAGAGGTTGTAACTGGTGTCTCAGCGTTGACCATTGCAGTTGTTGCTAACATGCAGAGCATTACCGGCCAGATTGACTTTGGTGACATGATTTTCCTTTAGCGAAAGCTCAAAATTCGTTTTTGTAGTTTAAGGTTGTAATTGATCATAGTTCTAATCTTACTGCAAGTGGACAGAACCTGAAGCTCTGCGATCAACTGAAACCTTCGCGAACTATTAACCGATGATTAACGTATTGAGACGTCTTGTTGAGGAAACCAAATGCAGAAATCGCTAAGATAAACAACCTTCGATCTAAATCTCAAATTGAACTTATTGTGATAAAGGCTATCCGTTCAGAAATCTGATCTCTTACTGGAATAAAAAATGAAAACACTTCTTTTTCTCGCATTTTTGCTCACCGCTTCAACCGTTCAAGGCGAACCCACCAACGCAAAAGAAGCTGCAGAAAAGGAGGCAGCAGCCAACCAACTGATCGATGAGCAGTACGCTGCTCTCGTCGCGACACTTTCACCAGCAGAGCAAGCCTGGGAGCAAGTCCTGCAGGAAAATCTTGGCAGCTTCTATTTGCCAATTCATAAGCGTCAAAAAATAGCGGGACGTTCCAATGCCTGGGATTTCGTCGATGATGATCCGAAACTTCCTCGTGTACTACTGATTGGAGATTCGGTTTCACGTGGCTATACACAAAGCGTTCGTAAGGCTTTGGCAGGTAAGGCGAATGTTCATCGTGCTCCAGCAAACTGCGGCCCGACTGCGACGGGCTTGAAGAAGATGGACGTCTGGCTGGGCGATGGCAATTGGAATGTCATCCACTTTAACTTTGGAATTCATGACCGAAATACTCCCATTACTGAGTACAGTGAGCGTCTGGAACAGCTTGTTGAACGAATGCAGAAGACGGGTGCGAAAATCATCTGGGCGAGCACGACTCCAATCCCCGATGACGAATCGAAAAAACAAACCGCACAGTCAATCGTCGATCGAAACGAGGCGGCCGCTCAGATTATGGCCAAACACGGTGTCGCGACTGATGACCTCTTCACCCTAATCACACCTCATCTGGAGAAAATGCAGAACCCCAATGACGTTCATTTCAATAGTGCAGGCTACGAGTTTCTCGGACAGCAAGTTGGAGAGTCGATTTTGAAAGCGATTGAGTAAGCATTATTATAAATGCTGTTAATAGAATTGCTCAATATTCAAATATTGTAGAGTCTGTAGCTCCGTCATTTGGATAATGAATACTATTCCTCGGTGATTAGTGGGCAACACAGGTCTTGGTGACCGTGCCATTCATGATGAATGTTGCGCATTAACAAGGCACAATCAAAGTTAATCGATCCCTTAGGGAACTGGAATTCGTTCTCAAAAAAGCTGGATTCCATCGCTTCGATATGGAGTGGCTCAACCTTCCAGTTTTTGCAACAGAGTTCAAGTGCATCAAATCGGCCTTTTGTTTTTGTAACAGAATAACCAAGTGATCCCATCTCAA
>DOCI01000305.1:34443-37369 GCA_003503535.1 Planctomycetaceae bacterium | reverse complement strand
CCATCTCAAAAAATTCTGAAGCGGCAGCAATGGAAGGAAATATGGATGCTTGTGGCAGATGATCGGTAACCGTTCCGGAAACGTGAACTCGAGTTTCCCCATCATCACTTTGCATTTTCAGAGAGTAAAAGCCGTGGGACTCTTTGATAGTAAACTGAGCATGATGATGGAGACCTGGAAATATCCTACCGCCGGCTAAGGTGTTTAGTCGAGAATCTGTATCTCGCCGTGGAATATAAACTCCATGCTGTGGTTTGCCGTCAACATCCCATTCAACTGCAATCCGATGGGCACAGTTTTCAGATTGGATTCCCCAAGGAAACGGAGCAAAACGGGGCCGAATTGCCTTGAGCCGAATGAGGCAGATACCTCCAATCGCATATCCATTAGCAAGTTGTGGACGAAACGGAGGAGGCAAAACAGCAGCCACAACTGCGGGATCAATATGATAATTTGCCAGGATGCGTCTATCGATAGTACCTTGGACGACTGGAAATCTCATGACAAATTCTTTGATGTAATTGAAAGATTAATGACTTTACCTGAAATGCAGTTAACGAAAAAAGACAAGACAGGTTCAATCGTGAACCTGTCTTGTCTCTTAAAGTAACAATTTCAGACTATTCTCATCAAATCAATTCTGAGCGTTAATTTTTTGCCAGAGGCTTTGATTCTTTTTGCTGAGATTGTTCCAGATCGAATCGATCAAGATTCATAACTTTGTTCCAGACGGCAACGAAGTCTTTGACGAATTTTTTCTTGGCGTCCTTACTGGCATAAACTTCTGAGATGGCTCGAAGTTGTGAGTTTGAGCCAAATACGAGATCGACTGAACTGGCTGTCCATTTGACTTTGTCTGTTTTGCGATCGCGTCCTTCGTAGAAATGCTCGCACATGGGTGAGACCTGCCACTGAGTGTCCATATCGAGCAGGTTGACAAAGAAATCGTTGGTCAGTGTGCCAGGTTTCTTTGTGAAAACGCCCAACTGTGCGATCGGACCACCGCCTGCGTTCGTTCCCAGAACTCGCATACCACCGACAAGAACTGTCATTTCCGGAGCAGTCAGTGTGAGCAGATTTGCTCGATCGACCAGCAACTCCTCCAGAGGTCTGTGATATTCGCGATTGTGATCGAGATAGTTACGGAAGCCATCTGCGATGGGTTCCAGGGGAGCGAAGGCCTCGACGTCAGTCATCTCCTGAGTGGCGTCGGTACGCCCGGGAGTGAATGGAACCACAATCTCATGACCGGCATCCCTGGCTGATTTCTCAACAGCTGCACATCCCCCCAGAACAATGATATCTGCAAGGGAAACTTTTTTATTGCCGGACTGTGAACTATTGAAATCCTTTTGGACCTTTTCCAGCACATTTAAGATTTGTGCCAGTTCTTTTGGCTGATTGACCGCCCAGTCTTTCTGCGGTGCAAGGCGAATGCGGGCCCCGTTCGCTCCACCACGCATATCAGAACCGCGGAAGGTTGAAGCTGATTCCCAGGCTGTCGAAACTAACTGGGAAACGGTCAGGTCTGTATCAAGAATACTTGCTTTAAGGTCAGCGATATCCTGTTCGTCGATCATTTCATAATCGGCAACCGGGACGGGGTCTTGCCACAACTGTGGTTCCGGAACGAGCGGGCCGAGGCATCGTGAGTAAGGGCCCATGTCGCGGTGAGTCAGTTTGTACCATGCTTTGGCAAAAGCTTTCTGGAACTGGTCCGGGTTTTCGTGGAATCGCTTTGAGATTTTGGCATATGCCGGGTCCATCTTCAGTGCGATGTCTGTTGTGAACATCATCGGTGCGTGAGTCTTTGAGGGATCGTGAGCATCGGGCACGGTCCCTTGTGCAGACTTATCTTTTGGAGTCCACTGATTCGCTCCAGCCGGGCTTTTCGTTAATTCCCATTCGTAACCAAACAGGTTGTCGAAGTAACCATTGGACCACTGAATTGGATTTGTGGACCAGGCTCCTTCCAGGCCGCTGGTAATCGTATCACCAGCGTTGCCAGTTCCAAAAGTATTTTTCCAGCCGAGACCTTGTTCGACCAGACCGGCTCCTTCAGGAGCAGGTCCGACATTTCCTTCCGGGCTGGCGGCTCCATGAGCTTTCCCGAAAGTGTGCCCACCCGCAATCAAAGCCACGGTTTCTTCATCATTCATGGCCATGCTGCCAAAGGTTTCTCGAATGGCGATCGCAGCAGCCATTGGATCCGGCTTGCCCTTGGGGCCTTCAGGATTGACATAAATTAACCCCATCTGGGTCGCAGCGAGTGGATTTTCGAGTTTTCCATCGACTTCATATCGCTTGTCTCCCAGCCAGGTACTTTCAGGTCCCCAGTAAACATCCTTTTGTGGCTCCCAGACATCTTCTCGACCGCCAGCGAATCCAAATGTTTCAAATCCCATCGATTCCAACGCGCAAGTGCCCGTCAAGACCATCAGATCAGCCCAGGAGATTTTACGTCCATATTTTTGCTTAATCGGCCAGAGTAATCGGCGGGCTTTGTCCAGGTTGGCATTGTCGGGCCAACTGTTCAGTGGAGCGAAGCGTTGTGTGCCATCGGCAGCACCACCACGACCATCAGTAACGCGATACGTGCCCGCACTGTGCCAGGCCATACGAATGAAGAAAGGCCCGTAGTGACCATAGTCGGCTGGCCACCAGTCCTGGGATGTTGTCATTAAGTCCTTGATATCTTTCTTAACTGCATCAAGGTCCAGTTTCTGGAATTCCTCGGCGTAATTGAAACGGTCCCCCATCGGGTTGCTCTTGGCGGAATTCTGATGAAGAATGTCCAGATTCAACATGTTTGGCCACCAGTCGCCATTCGACATTGTTCCGGCAGCTGTAATCCTTTGAGATGGTGGCTGGATAGTTCCCATCACAGGGCACTGACTGATATCCTGGCTGGTCCCCGGCTGTTTCG
>DOCI01000305.1:30362-34326 GCA_003503535.1 Planctomycetaceae bacterium | reverse complement strand
TCCCCGGCTGTTTCGCGGTTTCTTCAGCAAATGCCGACGCTGAAATGCATAGCACCGCACAGCTCGACATGGCTCGAATAAAGTAAGACTTGGTGTTCATGATCTCTCCTGAGTTAAGTGAAATTCGCCGCAGACGATCCGATTCTGATCGTTGTATCTACAGCATTATCAGTTGGACCATAAAAATAGTCCAATGCATTCCAGGGATTATAGCTATGCGTATCGTGCATGGCTGGAATGGAGTACTGTTGTGGAAAAAAGCATTCATTGAATTGACCTGCGTACCTTCAATACCACACACTTTAGGACTCACATACCGATTCGACGATATTTTCAATGAAAGACAATACGATAAATGAGAAAAAATATTTTCGTCAGCCTGTTTGCATTCTTCATATTTTCGCAATTTCTCGAAACCAATGTGCTGGCTGAGCAACAACCGAATATTCTATTTTTCTTTGCCGATGATCAGCGAAACCATACTTTGGGGTGTGCAGGACATCCTGTTGTGCAAACACCTAACATCGATCGGCTTGCCGACAATGGCGTGCGATTTAAAAATGCATTCGTAACGACATCGACATGCTGGGTCAGTCGCGCGTGCTTATTTACGGGATGTTATGAGCGAAAACATCTTTATCGCGTCAAGCCTGGGCCTTTGAATCCGCAATTGTGTGAGACCTCCTATTTCAGCGTGCTGAAAAAAGCTGGCTATCGAACCGGGCATATCGGTAAAGAACATGTCCAGTTAGACAAACAATCGGCAACTCAAATGTTCGATGTGCGACGAGTACTCGGACGTAATCCTTACTTCAAAGAACAGCCGGATGGCAGTTTGCGACACGAGACTCAAATTCTCGGAGACTGGGGAACTGAATTTTTGCAGGAGCAGCCGGACAATCAACCGTTCTGCCTCACAATCAGTTTCAATGCAACCCATGCTGAAGATCGCGACAAGCGGCCGGGGATTGGGCATTACCCGTGGCCTAAAGTAATGGATGGGAAATATGAAAATCAGATGATGCCTCGACCCCGATTGAACGATCCGGCGATTTATGAATCACAGCCAGACTTTTTGAAAGAGTCGATCAATCGTCAAAGATACTTCTGGCGTTGGGACACGCCCGAAAAATATCAAACGAACATGCGTGCCTACTTTCGGATGTTAAGCGGGATTGATCATGTCGTTGGACGTCTTGTTAAGCAGCTTGAAGAACAAGGTCTGGCCGACAATACAATCATTATTTACTCCGCCGATAATGGGTACTACCTGGGTGATCGTGGTTTTGCCGGGAAGTGGACTCATTATGAGGAATCGCTACGAGTCCCGATGATCGTGTACGATCCCCGTCTGCCTGAAAACAAACGAGGTCAGGTCCGTTCCGAAATGGTTCTCAATAGCGATCTGGCATCGACCTTTATTGAATTCTCCGGAAACGAACCACCCGGATCTCATACAGGACGCAGTCTTGTACCGTTGATTCAAGGAGAAAAAAACAATGACTGGCGAACGGATTTTCTCTGTGAGTTTCTGGCAGTCCCCGTAACCATTCCAAAGTGGGAAGGTGTCCGCGATGAAAATTGGGTTTATGCTCGATACTATGTCGAGGGATCCGAAGGTGAACCCTACGAATTTCTGCACGATTTGAAAGCCGATCCCGATGAGCTCAAAAATATTGCGAAAATTCCTGTCGATGAAATGTCTGAGTCTCAGAAAAAAGCTTTGAAAACACTGCGAAATCGCTGTAATGAACTGATTGCTCAGAATGGTCCGTCGATGAAAGAGTTAATGCGAAGGGATGATAAGAAGAAGAAAAATTGATTGAGTCAGATTAAGCAAAGCTGGTCCATCAATTTGATATGCACAATAAAAACAGCCGGAGCAATTGCCCCGGCTGTTTAATTTTCTTTAAGCAGATGAGCAGACCTGGACGTCAGCTCTCATTGATTGCTTACATATTAATTTCAAAGCCTTTGCGGTTTTCTCGTGCCAGGAAAGTATTGGCCTGATCGTCACCGATAACTTCTCGCTTAGCAGGATCCCATTTGAGTTCCCGGCCTAAACGCATGGCAATGTTAGAAAGGTGGCAGATTTCCAGCATGCGGTTGTGAGACCAGACATCGGAAATCGGCTGCTTGCGGGAGTGCATCGCTTCGATGAAGTTGGCGGTGTGGTTTTCACTGACGGGACCGCCGTAAACTTCTTCGATGGCGCCTTCTGGCAGAGGATTCTCTTTGAGATCTTCAACCGGTGTTCCCGTAATTTTACCACGGTTGACGAAGAATCGACCTTCGGTTCCTTCGAACAGAATTCCGTTATCCCCTTCACTGGTGATAATCATCTCGACATCGTTTGGCATGTCGACCTGAATTTTGAACTTCGTAGCCGTGTTGTATTGATCGTGGACGACGGGATATCCGTCCTTGTATTCAACAGGCAACGTATATTCAAGCGGCGCGATTCGGCTTGGTCCTGTTTCTGTAGCGCCGAGTGCCCAACAGGCGATATCAACATGATGGGCACCCCAGTCGGTCAGTTTCCCGCCAGAATACTCATGCCAGTTACGGAATGAATAATGGCAGTTGCTATAAAGAGGAACTCCCCCGCCGTAGCCTTGTCGCATTTCTGGAAGGGCTCGGTAAGGAACTTCGGCTGCTGGTCCGAGCCAGAAGTTATAATCAAGCCCTTCAGGAACGGAGACGGCCGGGATTACTGGTGAGGCTTCCATACCGCCAATTCCACAGGTGACTTTCTTGACGGTTCCGATTCGACCATTCTGCACGAGCGCGACGGCCTGCAAAAATCGCTGGCCAGATTCACTTCGCTGCATTGTGCCGACCTGAAACACACGGCCAGTTTCTTTAACGACCTTCTCAATCAGCTTACCTTCGTCGATAGTCAGCGTGAGTGGCTTTTCGCAATAAACATCTTTGCCTGCATACATCGCTTCGACGGAAATCTTGGTATGCCAGTGATCTGGTGTCGCAATCATAACGGCATCAATATCTTTGCGATCGAGAACCTTACGGTAATCGCTATAGGCATCTGGTCTCTTCTTTTGAGCCTTTTCTGCCTTTTCGATATTTTCACCCAACACGTTCTCATCAACATCGGCCAGAGCCGCGAAATCAGCGAATTTGAATGACTTATTGGTGATGCCCCAACCCTGGTTTCGTAGACCAATAGTTGCAAAGACAGGGCGTTCATTGGGAGATTCATACCCCATGGCTCGGTTTGTGTTCGGCAACACAATACCAGCGGCACCTGCGGCTGCCATTCCCTGAAGAAACTGGCGACGTGATTGTTGGGAAATTGTCATCTGAAAAAATCCTTAGACTGTATACGAATTAATGGTAATGGAGCCAGTATTTCTGGATGCTGAGCCACATTATCCTGTTTCTGACGCTAAGAGATTAAGTCGATGGAATGCGATAATTCATTACATCAACAAGGAAACTCTCTTTTATGTATACTATGAGACCAACTTTTGGGTTCTGATGCAATTATGACGATGTGAAAATCTGAATCAGGAGAGGATCTCGTGGATCACATGCCCATGAACGTCGGTTAAACGACGGTCGACGCCGTCGTGGCGGACGGTCAGTTTTGTATGATCGATGCCGAGTTGATGCAGGATGGTCGCGTGGACGTCGTAAACCTGGGTTGGATTCAATCGATCAAGTGGTTTATAGCCCCATTGATCAGACTCACCATGAGAAATTCCGCCCTGAATCCCCCCGCCGCAAAGCCAGTTGGTGAAGACATAAGGATTGTGGTCCCTGCCCTTTCCTGCCTGACTGCTGGGCATACGTCCGAATTCGGTAGTCCACAACACGATTGTATCTTCCAGCAATCCTCGTTGTTTCAGATCCTTGATCAAGGCCGCAGTACCAACCGCCATTCCGTGGGCTAAAGGGCCATGATCGCGGGCGATATCTTCATGGCTATCCCAGTTTCGTCGGG
>DOCI01000305.1:26506-30191 GCA_003503535.1 Planctomycetaceae bacterium | reverse complement strand
CCAGATCTGTACAAAACGGACACCTCGTTCGAGGAGACGCCGGGCTGTCAGGCACTTTCGACCAAAATACTCAGCTTCTTCGGGAGGGTTTATTTCCGAAGGATAAGTGGCTCCCATGCGATCAAGCCCATACATTTTCAGAATGTGTTCAGGCTCACCCGAAATATCCATCGCTTCTGGAGCACTCAACTGCATGGCCGCTGCTAACTCATAAGCACGAATCCGGGCATCGAGACGGGAATCGCCGGGACGTTGTTCCTGATAGCCTCGATTGAGTCGATTCAACATCGCCAAGCCTGCGGCATCGCTCTCATGAGTTGCGAAGTCGGCCTGGGGCATCAAATCTTCAATCGGATTTTCTCGTTGTGGAAAGATGGACGTACCTTGGGCACTGGCGGGCAGAAAAGCCGAGCCCCAGTTTTTGGGACCGTTACTCGCAAAACCACGATGATCCGGTAAGACGACAAACGTCGGCAGATTTTCATTGATCGAGCCGAGTCCATAACTGACCCAGGCTCCCATGCCGGGAAAACCTGGCCTCTGAAATCCTGTGGCCTGCAGATAGGTCGCCTGCGAATGCACGCCGGTTTTGCCAATCATGTTATGAATAAAAGCAATGTCATCAACACACTCACCCATCGGTTTGACGACATCACTGAGCATCTTGCCCGTCTGACCATATGGCGCGAATTCGAATGGAGACGTCATCCACGGCCCAAGTCCGTTTTGGAAGGTTTCCACTTTCTCACCAAAATCAGAAGCTTCGCCATGGTGCTTTTCGAGGAATGGTTTGTGATCCCATAAATCGATATGGCTGGCGGCTCCAGCCATAAAGAGTTGCACAACCCGTTTTGCTTTGGGGGGATGATGCAAAACCTGAACGGCTCCTGGAGATGCGGCACAATTATCCTCTTGCAGCATGGCAGCCAGCGCCAGTGCACCAAAACCGCTCCCGGCTTGTGTCAGAAATTCACGACGATCGGTCATTGAAATCAGTCCAGATAAACAAATTCGCTGAGATTAAAAAGATATCGGCACATGTTATTGAGTCCATACTGACTCGCAAACTTGACGAGTTCTTCACGTTCGACTTGAGTGGACTCTCGCTGGGTCGTCAGTTGAATCGCCAGATTGACCTGCTCCTCTAATGAATCTGCACGCTGCTGAAGTCTTTGAGCAAATCTCTCGGACATCACCAGATTGAATTGATTGTTCAACAGGGAAAGTGCCTGGAGGGAAGTTAATGTCTCAATTCGTTTCGGAGTACTCTGAGAGGAGTCTGCACAGTCGAGTGTTGTCATCCAGGGATTGGGTTGTGATCGCACGATGAAGCGATAGATACTGCGTCGATGCGACTTCGGATCAGTCGGGTCAAACTTGCGATATTCGTAATGCGGGGAATGTTGAGGATGCTCCAGCTCAAAGAGATAAAACCCGGGACCACCCATCGTCTTGTCTAATGCCCCGCTGACGGCAAGAATTGAATCGCGGATTTCTTCGGCTTCGAGCCGTCGCCTGTTCATTCTCCAGAGATATTGATTACTGCCATCGATTGCCGCATTCGCTTCGTTGTGCTCAGATGATTGTCGATAAACACTGCTGGTGACAATAAGACGATGCAGGGCTTTGAGTGACTGCTCACCATCGCGGAATTCACAAGCGAGCCAGTCGAGCAATTCCGGATGAGTTGGTGGAATTCCCATATGTCCAAAATCATTGGGAGTGGCGACAATTCCCTGACCGAAATGATACTGCCAGACACGATTGACGATCGATCTCCAAACCAGAGGATGCTCTGGTTTTGTCAACCAGCGAGCCAGTTCGGCTCGGCGCTCTGCCTCGGAGAGCGAGATGTCGATTTGCCAGTCATCGTTTTCCTGGAGTGGCAAAACACCAGGCCCCATTTTTTCAGCTGGCGTTTGCACATCCCCGCGAAGCAACAAATTGACGGTACGGGGTTGACCCTTTGTCGGCTTGAAATTTCCCTGCGGATTAAAGTGAGTAGCCGCGGCGTATACCATCGCTCCTTTCGGAAGTTTCTCCAGTGTTGCTTTTGTCTCGGCGATTGTGTTCTTTAATGACTCTCTGCGGGCCACACGTTCTGGTGTTTCAATATCTGCCAGAATCTCATTGCGTTCTGCTTCCAGTTTCTGCAACTGCGAAGCAATAACAGGACTCCCCCCCTTGGCCCATTTGCCATCGATCAGGTTGGATTTCTGCCACCGTGGCGGTGCTTCGATGGAATCGAGAGCAGTCACGAGTGCCTCGGCTGCAAGGTTTGTATCATCAATGCCAGAGACCTGGACTTCGGCTAATGCGAAGATGAAGTCATCCTTCCGCTCGGCCAGTTTAGTCGCCGTGATTCGAACGCGTCGAACGAGATCAACTTGACAACTCAGTTCAATCGGACTCAGTCCCGGATTGGGGAAGTCCACTTGAGTATAGTCCGCAACAGTCTGCCACTCCTCTTGATCAGCAGAGCTCTCATCGGCAGTCACTTCAACTTTGAAACGAACGGGAAATCCGAAACCGGCTCCAATCCCCGCATACTCATCATGGCAGGGGTGCAGTACAATCTGCGAAACATCAGCAGTCTGAGGGAGTGCGATTTCAATCCATTTGGTGGTATCCGCAGTCGCGACAATTGAACTGTGATATCCAAACTCGGAATCTTTAGTCACTTTTTGCTCGGCATGCAGATTCGCGATCTGTGTCTTCAACTCGGCAAGTCGTGTCCCACCAGCGTCATCAATCTCTTTTTGGACTTTCTTGAGTTCTGCATCTGAAGTTTTCACCAGCGATTCGAGTTGACGGCGTTCCGATTCGATTTCTGGATCCAGGTCGTAAGGTCGCTCTGCTCGATCCACAGCTGCGAACACCGACTGGAGTCCGTAGTAATGCTGCTGAGTGAAGGGATCGAACTTGTGATGATGACATCTCGCACATTGAATCGTGACACTGCAGAACGTGTTGAGTGTATTGCTGACCATGTCGTCCCGGTCGAGATTCCGGGCTACTTTGCCGTCGATCTTTGCTTCAGAAACTTCAACATGCCCGATGAAGTCCCAGGGACCAGCTGCGATGAAACCGAGGCCGAGAATTCCATCCGGTTCACCGGGGAACAGCACATCCCCTGCGACCTGTTCCTGAACGAAACGGGAGTAAGGTTTGTCCTCATTAAGTGAACGGATCACATAGTCCCGGTAAGGCCATGCGTTTGGCCTGAGCTTATCTTTGTCATAGCCGCATGTGTCGGCATATTTGACGACATCCAACCAGTGCCGTGCCCAGCGTTCTCCGTAATGTTTTGACGCGAGAAGTCGATCAACCAGCTTTTCATAGGCTTGAGGATCTTGATTATTAACAAAGGCTTCCGTTTCTTCCGGCGTGGGTGGTAAGCCAATCAGGTCAAATGTTAATCGACGGATCAAAGTCCGACGATCTGCTTGAGCAGAGTGAGTAAGTCCCTGCTCCTGAAGACGTTTCAGGATAAAGGCGTCGACGGGAGTTTTGACCCAGGGATCTTCAATGTCAGGGACCTCAGCCTTTGCGACGGGCTGAAATGACCACCACTCGAAGTCACTGACTTGCGGCTCATGGAGGTGCAAATCCTCTGGCCATTTCGCACCGGCTGAGATCCAGTCTTTAAGCAGTTGAATCTCTTCATCTGTCAGAGGAGCGGCAT
>DOCI01000305.1:24249-26376 GCA_003503535.1 Planctomycetaceae bacterium | reverse complement strand
TCCCGGGAGTAATCAGATCGATGAGATAACTCGACTCAACATCCCCGGCTTCGATGTAACCACCAGCAAATGCAGACTCAGCCGACTGCATCGAAAACTCTCCGGCATTCTGTTGATCGTTATGACAGGTGACACAGCGACGTTCGAGAATCGGTACGATCCGATCCCGAAACAGATCCTCTGCCTGAAGATTTAGCGGTGCCAAAAAAAGCAGGAATGATAACGTCGCAATATATTGTCTCTTCATTTGATTCATGAAGACCCCTGAAAATTAAATTCAACTCGTGAAACTCATCAAACAATATTTACATGTTACATTCAAATAATCTGATTATAAAGGTCGAAGATACAGGAATACACTGCTTTCAAGTTCTCTTCCGTCATGATTTAAGTGCTTTTATTGCTCAATTGACCTGAAATATAGATTCAGGGATGAATATGATAGTTATGGCATTGCAGACAATTATCGCCCGCTAATTGTTTTTGATGGCATTTCGCACAATTCTGTTTGCTGGGAGAGATCAGGCCGAGTGTGGAATGATAATTATTATCTGAATGCGGCATACCGTCGGTTTGAGAGAAGGCTGGATTAACAAATTGTGGGTCGGCTGGATTAAGTGGATGACAGGATTGGCAATCTTGAATCCTGCTCGGATTTTGCTCCGACGATTGAGTTTGCGAACTGATGAATGTGAGATGGGGGCCGTGTGAGAAAAAAGTAAACTCCCTTATCGATTTCAATTCGTGAGAAGATTCCCAGTTAATCGCGAAGGAACCGTCTGACGTTTTATCGAACGTATGACACTTCATGCAACGCCCAGTCGCCCCTGGGGTCACACGCTCTTGAAACAGTCGCATGAAAAGATTCTGTGAATACGACGAAGAGTTCTTTTCAGGCTCAGCTGCTTGGCTGGCTAGTAAATCGAGCCAGGTTTTCAGCAAGCGGTCTTCGTGTTCACTGGCACGATAAATTAATGCGGATCGACTTTTAACGATTGCCCAATTCCCGATGACTTCTTCATCGGGTACAGGATCCTCTGAATTTCGAATGGCCTGGTATCGCGTTATCGCCTGGAAAAACAGCGAGGAATTCAATGCTTCAACACAATCTTGTATCTGTTGTGGATTTGTGTTGGGCAGGCAGATAACCTGCAACCGACGTAAGATGGCTGCAGACTTAGTTGTATTCAACTCATCAATCAATCGATTCCAATTCGCAAGGATGATACTGCGGACTTGATTGAGTTGATCAGCTTCTGGTTCATTCGTCCCCTGTGGAAGCGATTGTAAAACCTGTTCAGTAGACTCATCTGCTGCGAGCATCATTTCCAGAAAGAGGGGGACTTCAAAGCCGAGAATTTTGCTGAGTGGTGAGAGTTGAGTTGCAGCAAACGTTGAAGGCAACTCGTTGATCTCTGGTATCGATTTTAGAAACTCGAAATGATCGAGCCGCAAGGGACTGGGCATGTTGAAGTCTCGTATCTGTGAATCATGGCAGGATCCACACATCTGCTTGTAACTGGCCAGATCGAGTGTCGCTCGATTCGAAGAGAGTGTGTGACAATCATTGCAGTTATTCTGCGGAATACCGTTCGGCATTAAACGTTCAAAGTTCTGGAAGTGATGCTTCAAATGTGTCACATGATCGAAATGGATCCCTGCCCGTGAAGGAGGTTTGATTTCGGGATGTCCACTTGCAAAGGAGTGAAATGTTTGTTGGTGACAGCTTTGACACTGTGCATTGGTGAGTTTTGTAAGATCGTGTGAATTTCCATGATGTTCCTGATGGCACGTTGCACACGCCAGTTCACCAGCATCGGTCGTTTCATGAGAAGTCAACATACGAGCCAGACTCTGACGGATTGTGTGTTGCGGTTCAGCAGATTGGCTCTTTAAATAAGTCGTCAGTGCAATAGTTGTTTCGGGAGGAAGGCTATGGGCCATCAAAGCGTGTTTACCGAAGTCATCGTGACAATCAATGCATTTCTGGCTTTCCTGAATTCCATGATTTCCACCAAGTGCGAAGCCAAGTAAATTCTCTGGAGATTGCGAAGCGGCTGTATGGCAGGCCTGACAACCGGTTTCAATGGCCGCGTGTGAAGATGACAATGGACCTGGGGAGATGAC